>NZ_CP150484.1:5157388-5439083 GCF_037997115.1 Amycolatopsis coloradensis | reverse complement strand
CAGGACGTTTTCCGTCCTGAACGACCCTTTCCTGACATTTCAGCCGAGCGGTTCGAAGTCCAGCGCGGCCAGGCGGTCCGGATCGGCCAGGATGTCGATCGCCGCGATCTTGCCGCCCACGACGGTGAACGCGAAGACCGTCGTCGGGACGCCGTCCTTGGTGATCACCATCCCGGCCGCGCCGTTGACCAGCGCGGGACGCGGGACTCCGCCGTCGCCCGCCGAGCGGAACATGAGCGCCTGGCTCGCCACTGTGGCCGCCCCGCGCACGAAACGCGAGGTCCCCGCCGGAGCCGCGCCACCCTCGGCGCGCAGGATGACGTCCGGGTCGAGCACCGAAACCAGCGCGTCGAAGTCGCCGCCCCGGGCGGCGGCGAAGAACGCGTCGACGACTTCCCTCTGACGGCTCAGATCCGCGTCGGGGACGGTCGGCGAGCCCTGCAGACGGCGGCGCGCGCGGCTGGCGAGCTGCCGGGTCGCCGCGGAGGACCGGCCCACGATCGGCGCGATCTCGTCGAACGGCAGGGCGAACATGTCGTGTAGGACGAACGCCAGCCGCTCGGCGGGGTCCAGGGTGTCGAGCACGACCAGGAGCGCCAGCCCGACCGAGTCTGCCAGCAGTGCTTGGTGTTCCGGGTCGATCCCGCCCTCACGGCCGATGATCGGGTCGGGGAGCTGCGCGCCGACCGCCTCTTCAGGCCGCGACTTGCGGGATCGCAGCATGTCGAGACAGATCCGGCCGACGACGGTGGTCAGCCATCCGCCGAGGTTGTCCACGTCGCCGGAGTCCGAGCGGCTCAGCCGCAGCCAGGCCTCCTGCACGGCGTCGTCCGCTTCGCTCAGCGAACCGAGCATCCGGTACGCCACCGCCCTCAGATGCGTCCGGTGCCCTTCGAAGCGCCGTGCCAACCAGTCGTGTTCGTCCACGGTCCCCATCCTTCATCGATCAGTCCGTAACCCTGACGCGTGGGGGATCGGAGATGTGACAGGTCTTCAGCCGCGGATATCCGCTCGGATCGCCGGGGTGCGCATCGCCTTCGCCGCCGCGCCCAGGTGTGAACCGAGCGTCAGGGTCCCCGCGACGGCGACGCTGTAGGGGATCACGGTGACCGCCGCGGCGAGCGAGCCGAACAGCACGCCGACCGCTTGGTCGCGATCATGCGGAAGGTCCTCCCCAGGCTTTGCCGCGAGGTTAGGGAGGCCGGCCGTCATCGGTCAGGGGACAGGCCCTCGGACGCGGGTAGGGACGGCCCTACCGTCGTGGGTAGCCGCCGTCGACCTCCTTCACCGGCTTGTGGGGGAAACGGCGTTCGGCGTAGGCCTTCGCTGCCGATCCTTCTCGCACGTACAGCGTCTCCACTTCGTCCTGCAACGGTTTCACGACGTTTCCGAGAAAGCCGCGCCGATCTTCGAGGTACGGGCCGAGCACGTCTTCGCCCGCCGGACAGACCGCCATGCAGTACGCGGCCTTGTAGTTCGGCTTGAACGCGAGGCTCTGCCACATCGACACGTTCTCCGAGTCGGTCACCCTGGACTGGAAGTCAGCGGCGTCCTCGCTGTCGGCCACGGTCTGCGCCCAGTCGGTGAAGCCGCTCATGAACTCACGGTAGTTGTGCGTCGAACAGGCGAGGAAGTCGAATTCGCCGGTCTTCGAGATCGAGAGCCTCGCCGTAGGTGGACACCTCGGCATCGACGAGCAACGTCGCGAGGAGCACGAAGTTGCCGAACTTCGGGTGGATGACGTTGCGATGCAGTCCCATGGCGCCGAGACCGGCCGCGACGGCGACCGTCTTGTGCGCGACGACCCAGATCCGGCCGGGATAGTGCTCCATCTCCATCGGGAACGTCGCGGCCGGGTTGATCGCGCGGTAGCCGGCGTCCTGCAGCGTCCGGACGATCGTGTGTCCGGCCTCGTTGAGGATCTCTCCGGTGCGATGGAACTCCTGGTTGGCGGGGGAGCGGACGTCGTCGCGGTTCATCCGCACCACGAGCGAGACGAGGGTTTTCGTGCCGGGGAGGGCGCGCTCGACGTGCTCGCGTTCGCCCGCCAGATCAGGATGGTCGAGCGAGACCGCGGCCGCGTCGTCGGCGCCGGCGGCGAGGCAGATCTCCTCGAGCCAGGCGGCGTCGATCACCGGGGACGGCTTGTCCCGCGGTTTGGCGAGTATCGCCCGCACTGACGGATGATCCGCCAGCTTCTTGGGGAGCCTGCCGGTCACAACGCCTCCAGGATGGTCGCGTTGGCCTGGCCGCCGCCTTCGCACATCGCCTGCAGGCCGTACCGGGCGCCGTGGTGGTGCAGCGCGTTGACCAGGGTGCCCATCAGGCGGGTCCCGCTCGCGCCGAGCGGATGGCCCAGCGCGATCGCGCCGCCGTGGACGTTGACCTTGGCCGGGTCGGCCCCGGTGTCCTGCTGCCACGCCAGCACGACACTGGCGAACGCTTCATTGATCTCGAAGAGGTCGATGTCCGCCAGGCTCAGCCCCGCCCGCCGCAGCACCTTCTCGGTCGCCGGGATGACCCCGGTGAGCATGAGCAGCGGGTCGGATCCGGTGACGGCGAAGCTGTGCAGGCGGGCGCGCGGGCGGAGGCCCAGCCGGGCCGCGGTCGCGCTCGAGGTGATGAGCAGGGCGGAGGCGCCGTCGTTGATCGGGCTGCTGTTGCCCGCGGTCACCGACCAGTCGATCTGCGGGAAACGCGCGGCGACAGCCGGATCCTGGAACGCCGGGCGCAGCTTGGCGAGCGTTTCGAGGTCGGTCCCCGGCCGGACGGACTCGTCGGTGGACACCCGGCCCGACGGTGTCTCGATCGGCACGATCTGGCTCGCGAACCGCCCGAGTTGGTGCGCCCTGGCCGCCTTCTGGTGCGAGAACATCGCGAACTCGTCCATGGCCTGGCGGCTGAGCGACCACTTCGCGGCGATGAGTTCGGCACTGATCCCTTGGGGCACCAGGCCTTCCGGGTAGCGGGCGGCGACGCCCGGGCCGAGCGGATCGGTGCCCGGCAGGACGTTCGACCACATCGGGACGCGGCTCATGGACTCGACGCCGCAGGCGATGACGACGTCGTACGCGCCGGCCATCACGCCCTGCGCGGCGAAGTGCACGGCCTGCTGACTGCTTCCGCACTGCCTGTCGACGGTGGTCGCCGGCACGGTTTCCGGCAGCCCGGCCGCGAGCGCCGCCCACCGTGTGACGTTCTGGGCCTGTTCGCCGACCTGGTCGACCGCACCGCCGATGACGTCGTCGATCAGCTCCGGATCGAGGCCGTTGCGTCGGACGAGAGCCTGCAGCGTATGGGCGAGCAGCTGGACCGGATGAACCCCGTGCAGGGCGCCACCGGCTTTGCCCTTGCCGATCGGGGTACGGACGGCGTCGACGATGACCGCGTCGTGCACGGCTGCCTCCAGGGTGAGTTGGTATTTCCAACTCACTGTGGCATCGAGTGGGTTGGAAATCAAGACTCACTGGGTTTACGCTGGTCGCATGACCGAAGGACCGAGGGACTGCTCGATCGCCAACGCGATGGAGGTGATCGGGGAGCGCTGGAGCCTGCTCGCGCTGCGCGAAGTGTTCTTCGGTGCGCGGCGGTTCGACCAGATCGTCCGCAACACGGGGGCGAGCCGGGACATCCTGACCGCGCGGCTGCGGAAGCTCGTCGAGACGGGAATCCTCGAAAAGCGCCTCTACGAGGAGCATCCGCCGCGCTACGAGTACGTGCTCACCGAGGCCGGGCACGCCCTCAATCACGTGCTGCTGAACCTCATGGCTTGGGGCGACGCGCACGTCACGGAGGGGCCGCCGCCGACGGTGTGGCGGCATTCGTGCGGCGAGGTCCTCGCGCCGGAGACCGTATGCGCGCACTGCCGCGAACCGGTGCGGGAGAAGGACATGACGCTGATACGGAGCAGTCGTCGCGCCACTTCCTCGTGAGTGGTAAGGATGGTTAGAACCGTCCTTACCACTCACGAAGCCGGTCTCAGGAGTGGTTCTTCCATTCCCGCGCGATCATCCGCATGAGCGCCGGATAGATGATCAGGTACCGGAACGGCTTGATGAATCCCATGTACACCCGGCCGAACAACCCGTTGGGTTTGACCAGCACCGCCATCTGACCGCGATACCCGCCACGCCCGTCTTCGACCCAGGCGATGTGCAGAACGCCGTGCATGGTCCGGTTCGCCATTTCGGCGGC
This sequence comes from Amycolatopsis coloradensis, assembly GCF_037997115.1. NCBI lineage: Bacteria > Bacillati > Actinomycetota > Actinomycetes > Pseudonocardiales > Pseudonocardiaceae > Amycolatopsis > Amycolatopsis coloradensis. The sequence goes on along the minus strand of NZ_CP150484.1, from coordinate 5,434,889 downwards.
GAATTCGTCGTCGAGCCGGTAGAGCGGAGTGAACGGAAGCCAGGCCTCGTCCGGGCCGGTGGGTGTGCCGCGGAGGTCTTCCGGCAGCTTGCCGCGGAGCGATCCCACCCGGGTGTCGAGGCCGGAATTCCGTTCGTCCAGCCCCAGCAGGCGACCGAGCTTCCAGCGCAGCGCCCACAGCGCCCGGACGGGGAGTGGTGCCCCGTCCGGGAAATTCCCCGACGAGAACTGCACCACCAGCTTGCCGAAATCGTCCGGCCCGCCGGGTGTTCCGAGCGCCCAGACGTCTTCGAGGTCGAAGTCCCCGGCGATTTCGTGGATCCGCCACGAGCGGGTGGTGTGGGCCGTGTTCGCGAGCTTCATGCCGACACCAACTGGACGATCTCGCGCGGACGGACCTCGCGGTCGTCGAAGGCGACGTCCACGGCCGCCGACCCCAGAGCTTGCATCGAGGCCGCCTGTGCCGCCTCGGATTCCCAGCGCACGATCGACACCACGGCGTCACCCGCGGCGGTGACCCAGCATTCGGCGGCGAGACAGCCCGGCGTGCAGCGCAAGACGTCGGCGACTCGCCGGACTCGCGCGACGAATTCGTCGTGGTGGTCGGTGTGCGGGTAATGCGTGGCCACGAATCCGACAGTCATCGTCGTTGTTCCTCCCAGTGAACTTCCGCCACCTATACGGTAGCGTATATATCGTCCTCGTGGTGCCGGAGTGACGGGAGATACGGTGATCCCATGGCCGCCGAAACCCGGACCCCGCCGAGCGCCTGGATCGACGCGGGGCTGCACGCCCTCGCCGCCGGAGGTCCCGACGCCGTGCGCGTCGAGGCGCTCGCGAAAGCCCTGGGAGTCACCAAAGGCGGGTTCTACGGACATTTCGCCGACCGGGGCGCGCTATTGGAGGGAATGCTCGCCACGTGGGAGCGGATGAGCACCGACCTGCTCTTCGAAAGCGTCGAGAGCGAAGGCGGTGACGCCAGGGCGAAGATCCGGCGCGCGGGTCTGCTCGCCGGCGATCGTCTGCTGCCGATCGACCTCGCCATCCGGGATTGGGCCCGGCGCGACCCGGCGGTGGCCGAGCGGCTCCGCCGGGTCGACAACCAGCGAATGGACTACCTGCGTTCCCTCATGCGCGAGATCTTCGCCGACGAGGACGAGGTCGAGGCCCGTTGCCTGCTCGCGTTCTCGCTCCTCATCGGCAAGCACTTCATGGCCGCCGACCACGGTGGCCGTACCCGAGACGAGGTCACCGAGCTGGCCGGAGCGCTGCTCCTCGGCGGTCGGCCCGGTCATGACGGCTGAGGAGGCGGGCCACCACGTCGTCAGTTCCGACGCTGGACCGCTGCGCGCCGACGCGGCCACATTCATCGCGGCGGCCCGCTCCGGCGATACCGCGCGGTTCGCGCTCATCACGGAGCGCCACCGGCGTGAGCTGCAGGTGCACTGCTACCGGATGCTCGCGAACTACGAGGACGCCCAGGACATGACGCAGGAGACGTTCCTGCGGGCGTGGAACAAGCGGGAGTCCTTCAAAGGCGACGCCACGTTGCGGACCTGGCTGTACCGGATCGCGACCAACGTCTGCCTCGACTTCCTGGAGAAGCGCGACGACCGCGCGCCCGTACCGTCCGAGCTGCCGGACTCCGAGGTGCTGTACCTGCAGCCGTACCCCGACCGGATGCTCCCCGAGGACCCGCAGGAATCGGTGGTGGTGCGGGAGACGATCGAGCTGGCGTTCATCGTCGCCGTCCAGCATCTGCCGCCGCGCCAGCGGGCGGTGTTCATCCTGCGCGACGTCCTCGGCTGGCCGGCGTCGAAGGCCGCCGACGCCCTCGAGGTGACCGTCGCGTCGGTGACCAGCGCACTGCAGCGAGCGCGCGTGACGATGCGGGAGCGGCTGCCCGGCAGCCGCCTCGATTGGCGGAGCCCCACCACCCACGAACTGTCGGATGACGAGCGCGGAGTGGTGAAGTCGTACATCGAGGCCCATGAGCGCAACGACCTCGACGGGCTGATCTCCCTGCTGCGCGGCGATCTGCGCTTCGCGATGCTGCCCGAATCGGGCACCGTGGTCAGGACGGCCAAGGACGCGGTGGACGGCTGGGTCTCCGGCGGGCTCTTCCAGCGCGGTCACGACGACTGGCGCGGTATCACCACGACGGTCAACCGCATGCCGGCCGCCGCGCTCTACCTGCGCACCCCCGGCGATCCGGAGTACCGGCTCTTCGCCATCGCTGTCCTGCGCATCGTCGACGGGAAGATCGCCGAGCTCACCGGATTCGACGCCGCCGGCAAACCATGGCTGGACGTACCCCCGGCACTGTGACCACTCAGCGCCTTGTCTCGTAGCGGGTCAGCACCACGCCGCCGGGAAACGTCCGCGTCTCCACCAGGGCAAGGTTCACCCAGTTGTCCAGGGCGGTGAAGAACGGCGTGCCGCCGCCCACCAGGACCGGATGGGTGACCAGTACGTACTCGTCGATCAGTCCGGCCCGCATGGCCGCCCCGGCGAGCGTCGCGCCGCCGATGTCCATCGGGCCGGCGTCCTCGGCCTTGAGCCGGGTGATCTCGGTGACCGCGTCGCCGGTGACCAGGCGGGTGTTCCAGTCGACCGTGCCGGTCGTCGAGGAGAACACCACCTTCGACATGTCCCGCCAGCGGCGGGCGAACTCGGTCTCCGCCGGGGTGGCGCCGGGCTGCCGGTCGGCGGTCGGCCAGTGGGAACTCATCGCCTCCCACAGCTTGCGTCCGTACAGCGCCAGGCCCGTCGCCGCCACCCGGTCGGACCACCACCCGAACAGCTCGTCGCTCGGTGACGAGTCCGGTCCGTCACCGCCGCTCCAGCCGAGGTCGTCGCCGGGCGCGGCGATGTAGCCGTCCACGGTCAGGTTCATGCCGAAGGTCAATTTCCGCATGGCGTCAGCCTCCTGTGAGTCGATCTCACACGTACTGACGGGCGCGGCGCCAAAGACTAATCGTCGTCTTCTTCGGGTGTCGTCGGGGCCTGCTTGCGCGCGACGTAGACGAGCAGCCCGATGATCACCACGGGGCCGGCGAAGATGAGGATCTCGTCCCAGCCGCCCTGGTGCATCATCACCACCCGCGCCGCGATGGTCATGAGCCGGAGACCAGCGCGATCCCGAGCACGGTGTAGCCGATCATCAGCGCCAGCATGGGGTACTGGCCCACCTTGACGTAGTTCGAGCGCAGCACGCCGACGGAACGGTCATGCGCCGAGGTTACGGCCAGCACGTGCCCGGCGACGATCCCGGCGATCTGCACCAGCGCGATCACCTCGGCCGAGACGACCGTGTAGTCGATCGCGCGGCCGAATCCCTGCTGGCCCGAGAACACGGCGAACGAGAAGTAATGCGCGACCGTGTAGCCGACCATGATCGGGATCAACGACGGCGCGAACGCGGGATACGGGTCGAACCCTCGGCGCAGATACGGCCTGGTCAGGCTGATGGCGCCCGCATAGGCGCCGTAGGTGAGCGCGATACAGACCGCGAGCCCGGCGGTGCCGCCGAAAACGCCCGCGTCCAGCGACGTCCAGAACGGAAGCCGGGTGAGGCCGTCGAACGCCGTCGAGCCGAGCACCACCAGCACCAGCGCGGTCAGCCAAGGCGCGGGGGAGACGGTGAGCAGGCCGTCCAGCGGATTCCGGATCACCAGGCGCCCATCTGTCCGCCTCCCGAAAGGGGAGAGGGCCGCGATCAGACGCGCGTAGACCTCGAAAGCGTCCCCGCGGTCGAACCAGCGCGGACCGAACACCGCCCCGAGAGCGATGTGTATAACGGCATACACGGTGGCGAAAAAGGCGATCGCCCTGGGTGAGTCCGAATGCGGAAACACCAGTTCCAGCCAAAGAAACGCCAGGAGGCCGACGATCGCGGGCAGGTAACCCAGTCGATCCGGGAGTTCGCGCTGTCGCGCGGGGATCAGCACCGCGATCGTCCTCAGTGGATTCAACCGCGGCCAGACCGGGCCGAGCAGGAGCGAAAGCGGGACCAGTCCGACCCAGAACCAGACGTAGAACCACGCCGGAGCCGGGTTGCCGGCCGAGTTGTCCGGGCCTGCCCACGCCATCGCGAGAAAGCCCGCGAACAGCGCCAAGCCGAGTACGCGCGCCGCGATCCGCGAGAACCCACCATCGGCGAACCGTTGCAGGGCTTCGGGAAGGGGGCGGCCGGCGTCGGCGCCGCGGAGTTTGGGCTTCTTCCAAAGCACGGTGAGCGCGAAGAAGGAGACCACGACGGCCGCCGCTCCCGCGTAGAGCGCGAGCCACAGCGGGACCGGCAGATCGGACCGGCCGCCGAGACCGTGCGCCAGGATCATCCGCTCACCCGGAGCTTGGTCACCGCCGCGCCGCTCTTGTGCAGTTCCACCTCGAAGATCCCGTCGATGTTCGCGGTGAAGGCGACCGTCCCCGGAACCCCGGGAGACAGCTGGGCGGCCTTGTCGTAGCCGTGGACGTGCAGTTCGTCCGGCTGGTCCGAGGTGACTTCGAGTGCGACGTTCTCGCCCGTGCGCACCGCGACCTCCTCGGGGCCCGCCGTGCGCTTGCCCTCAGTGATCGAGAACTTGACGGTCCGGGTGCCGGCGCCCGGCGCCTGTTCGGAACCGGTCGTTCCCGAACAGCCGGTCACGGCCAGCAGTACGGCCACGGTGATCCCGCAGATCCCGCCGATCCTCCGCATCGAGGTGCCTCCAAGTCGTACGCCCCGGCTTGCCCGGCCGGGACCTTGCGCCTATCGTGTTACCCCAAGGTAACAGTTACTCAGGTTAGCAGGAAGGCGAGCACGGTGTTCATGGCTCAGGAGAGCCCGCCTGCCGGCGGCGCGCAATTCGGGCAGATCGTCATCGCGGGCCTGATGTTCACCGCGGTCTTCCTGCCCTTGGCCCTTTTCGTGCTCCGCGAGCGCGCGGGGAAGCGGACGGTCTTCGGCCGCGTCGCCGACTGGATGGGCGAGTTCAGCGGTCTGCCGCGCTGGGCGGCGCTGCCGATGTTCGTCGCCTTCCTCTCCGGGATGTCGGCGCTGATCGGCGTCTACTGGGACGTGCCGATCCACATGGAACTCGGCCGCGACGAAGGCCCGCTCGCGAACCCTTCGCATTACCCGATCTACTTCGGACTGATGGGCATCTTCGCCAGCGGCGTGCTCAGCGCGACCCTCGCGACGAAGGACCTGCCCAAGCGCACGTTCAAGATCGGCCCGCACTGGCGGGCGCCGATGGGGTCCATCCAGATGATGGCGACCGGCCTGGTCGGCATCGCGGGCTTCCCGCTCGACGACGTGTGGCACCGCCTGTTCGGCCAGGACGTCACCGAATGGGGACCGACGCACGTCCTGATGATCGGCGGCGGCGTCTGTGTCGTGCTGGGCCTGCAACTGCTGCTCGGCGAGGCCCGTCAGGTCGGCGCGACCGGGCCGGTGGTGCGCCTGCTCGGCCCGGTGCTCGCCGGTGCCTGGATGATGGGTGCTTCGGCGTTCCTCATGGAGTTCGACCTCGGCGTCCCGCAGTTCCCGATGCTGTCGCAGGTCGTGCTCGTCGGCCTGATCGGCGCCTGGACGCTGACCTACGGGCGGCTGTCCTGGGGTCCGGGCGGCGCGCTGATCGTGCTCGCGGTCTTCCTCGCGTCCCGTGCTTCGTTCGCCGTCATCCCGCTGTTCGCGGACCTGCACGTAGCCTCGCTGCTGCCGTACGTCGCCGAAGCGGTGATCATCGAGGTCGTCGCCCTCGCGATGCGCAACCGGCAGGGCTACACGTTCGCCGCTGTCGCCGGTCTGCTCGTGGGGACCGCCGGGATGCTCGCCGAGGCGGCGTTCACCCACTGGTTGATGCCGAACCCGTGGCCCGCCGCCCATCTGCCGCTGTTCGTCCTGTTCGGGACCGGCGCGGCGCTCGCGGGTACGTTCATCGGTGTCTGGCAGTACCAGCGAGTGGAGGAGACGGCGACGCGGGTGCCCGCGGCGGGGCCCCGGCACTCGGTCGGACTCGTCGGCGCGCTGGGCGCGGTCGCCCTGATGTCGGCGGTCGCCGTCCCGCAGGATCCGGAACCGGGGTTCACCGCCGACGTCCGGCTGACCGAGGCCGCGACCGGGCTGCCGATCTCGAATCCGCACGGCGGCGGCACACCCCGCTGGGTCGACGCGACCGTGACGATCTCGCGGCCCGACCTGGCCGACGATGCCGTGTGGCTCAACGGTTTCGCTTGGCAGGGCGGCGACTTCTTCACCGCGCCGCTGGAGAAGATCGGCGACGGGGTGTATCGCACCGCCCAGCCGTTGCCGGTGTTCGGCCAGTGGAAGACGGGGATCCGCGTGCACGTCCCGAACCGGGTGATGGGGCTCGCCCCGATCTACGCGCCCGCCGACCCGGCCGCGAACGCGCCGTCGATCGACGCGACGTCCGGCACGCGCCCGTTCATGTCGGAGATCGAGTTCCTGCAACGGGAGCGGAAGTCGGACACACCCGCCGTGCTGTGGACTGTCGCTTACGTGACCGTGGGGCTCATCTTCGCCGGTATGTGGGCGCTGTTCGCGTGGCTCTACGCTGCCGCGGCCACCGCGCGGCGGCGTGAGGTCCCGGTCGGCTGACCCCTCGCGTTTCGTCCTCTGAACGCGGTGCTTGCGTGTGCAACCACCGCGTTCAGAGGACGAAACGCTTTGCTCTCACTTCGTCGCACGTATCGATTGGGCATCATCGCGCGCAAGGCTTTTGCAAGCCCGCTTCCCTTGAATATCCAGGACACCGCACGTGTTGCCGGTTCGTGCGCCGAAATGGTGACACAGCGCAACGTCTGTGAGACTTAAAGTAGCTGTCGACCACGTGACGACATCCGCTGTGCACGATCGGTATTGGCGAGTCATTGCGCGGTTACCGCGACATGTGGTTACTTTTCCGCCTCGGGGGTTGGGTTACAGCGAGTTCGATGGGGTGGTCTTCGTGCGCACAGAGCGTTTTCCGAAGCGACGGCGCGGTCTTCGCGTGGTCGCGGTCCTCGCCGCTTCGGCGGTCGCGACGGTGCCTTTCGTGCCCGCCGCGTCGGCGCAGCAACAGGGCAAGGTGCTCCGGGTGGCGCTCACGACCGGCATCGACCACCTGAACCCCTTCACCGCCCAGCTGGCGGCGTCGACGCAGGTCGGCCGGTTCAACTACGAGTTCCTGACCCTGCCCTCGGCCGAGGACACCCAGCCCACGGGCGGGATCGCGGAGTCGTGGAAGACCTCCGACGACAAGCTCACCTGGACCTTCACCATCCGCCAGGGGATGAAGTGGTCCGACGGCAAGCCGATCACCGCGCAGGACCCCGCGTACACCTTCCAGCGGATGCTCGACGACGAGAACGCCCGCACCGCGAACGGCAGCTACGTCACCAACTTCGCCTCGGTGTCGGCACCCGACGACAAGACGCTGGTCATCAAGACCAAGGCCCCGCAGGCGACCATGACCTCGCTCGACGTCCCGATCGTGCCCAAGCACATCTGGGAGCCGATCAAGGATCTCAACGCCCCCTCGACCGACGACATGGCCGTGGTCGGCGTCGGCAGCGGACCGTATCTGCTGACCGAGTACAAGAAGAACGAGTTCGTGAAGTTCAAGGCGAACAAGGACTACTGGCGCGGTGCGCCCAAGGTCGACGAGCTGCAACTCCTGCAGTTCAAGGACGCCGAGGCCGCGGTCAACGCGCTGAAGCAGGGCGAGGTCGACGTCATCAACCGGCTCACGCCGACGCAGTTCGACGCGCTCAAGGGCGAGAAGAACATCACCACGAACAAGGCGCCGGGCCGCCGGTACAACGAGCTGATCATCAACTTCGGCGTCAAGAACGTCCTCGACCAGCCGATCGGTGACGGCAACCCGATCTTGAAGGACCTCCGCGTCCGCAAGGCGATCGCCCAGGCCATCGACACCAAGACCATCGTGGACAAGGTGATGAACGGGTACGGCCAGCCGGGGACCGGTGTCGTTCCGGCGATCTACAAGGCCTACACCTGGAGCCCGTCGGACGCCGAGAAGACCAAGTTCGACATCGCGGCCGCGAACGCCACCCTCGACCAGGCCGGCTACGCCAAGGGTGCGGACGGCATCCGCGTCGCCCCCGGCGGCGCGAAGCTGGAGTTCCGGCTCGCCGGTCACGCGAACCGGCCGTTCGACCAGCGTGTCGCGCAGTTCGTCAGCGGTTGGCTCAAGGACGTCGGCATCGGTGTCAAGCAGGAGCTCGTCTCCGACGACGAATTGGACGACCGCACCACCGCGGGCAACTACGACCTCGCGATCTCCGGCTACGGCACGTCACCCGACCCGGACTACGCCCTCAGCCTGAACACCTGCGCCGGCCGCCCGAACGCGGAGGGCAACGGCGGCAGCTCGGCGACGTTCTTCTGCGACCCGCGCTACGAAGACCTGTACAAGAAGCAGCTGACCGAGTTCGACCCGGCGAAGCGCGCCGAACTCGTCAAGCAGGCGCAGGCGGTGCTGGCGGGTGAGTACGTCGACGTCGTCCTGGACTACGACAACGTGCTCGAGGCCTACCGCTCGGACAAGTTCTCCTCGTTCACCAAGCAGCCGCAGCCCGACGGCGCGATCCTCGAACAGTCCGGCTACTGGGGCGTCTACGGCGCCACTCCGGCCGACGCCGCCGCGGCGGGCGCCGAGGAAAGCAGCAACACCGGATTGTGGATCGGCATCGGCGCGGTCGTGCTCGTGGTGCTCGTCGGCGGCGGCGTGCTGCTCGGGCGGCGCGGCAAGTCGGCTGACGACCGGGAGTAAGAGCAGCGTTGACCGAAGCACTCAGTTCCCTCGAAAAGCCCCCGGCGCTCGGCGATCCCGACGAGCGCCGGGGCGGGACCGGCACCGCCCGGTTCGTGCTCTCCAAGATCGGCGGCGCGCTGGCGAGCCTCGCGCTCGTCGTCGTGCTGGGGTTCTTCCTGTTCCGGACGCTGCCCGGCGATCCCGTGCGGTTCATGGTCCGCGACCGGCCGACCGATCCGAAGATGATGGCGGAGCTCCGGGCGCAGATGGGCGTGGACAAGCCGCTGCTGCAGCAGTTCTGGGACTACGTCGTCGGCCTGCTTCAAGGCACCATGGGCGATTCGTACCTGCAACGGCGTCCGGTCGTCGACATGATCGGCGAGCGGTTGTGGCCGACGATCCTGCTGGTCGGCAGCGCGACCGTGCTCGCGATCGCGCTCGGTCTGTGGCTCGGCGTCCGCGCGGGCTGGCGCCGGGGCAGCCGATTCGACAAGGTCCAGACCGGGGTCGCCTTGACGCTGTGGTCGGTGCCGCAGTTCTGGCTGGGGCTCATGCTGCTGGTGGCCACCAACGGCCTCTTTCCCAGCCGCGGCATGCACTCCCCGGATGTCGAGCCGGGCTTCTTCAGCGAAGGGCTCGATGTGCTCCACCATCTGGTGCTGCCGTGCGTGACCCTGCTGGTGGTGTTCTACGCGCAGTACATGCTGGTCATGCGGTCGTCGTTGATCAGCGAGATGGATTCGGACTACCTCACCACGGCTCGGGCCAAGGGACTGCGGGACGACCTCGTCCGCAAGCGGCACGCCGTGCCCAACGCCCTGCTCCCGACGGTGACGCTGGTCTTCATGCAGTTCGGCATGGTGGTCTCGGGAGCTGTCTCGGTCGAGGCAGTGTTCAGCTGGCCGGGGCTCGGGCAACTGCTCTACGAAGCGCTCCGCGGGCCTGATCTGCCTGTCCTGCAAGGAGTCTTCGTCACCCTCGCCGGCGCGGTGGTGCTGATGAACCTGCTCGCGGAGCTGCTCTACCGCGTGCTCGACCCCAGGGTGCGGACGGCATGACCACAGCGGAAAAACCCGGTTCGATCGTCTGGCGCCGCCGCCGCGAGGCCGTGGCGAAGCGCTGGCACGAGTTCACGACGAACAAGGCGGGCGTGTTCGGGCTGGCCTTCCTCGGCGTCATCACGCTGCTGGCCATCCTCGCGCCGGTGATCTCGGACGAGTCCGGCCTCGACGTCACCAAGGCCGAAGGCACTTCCCTGGACCCACCCAGCGGGGAGTTCTGGCTGGGCACCGACATCGACGGCCGTTCCGTGCTGCTGATGACGTTCTGGGGAGCACGGATCTCGCTGCTCACCGGCTTCTCGGCGGCACTCCTCTCCGTACTCATCGGCACGATCGTCGGGATCGCGGCCGCGCACCTCCGAGGCTGGCTGTCCGGACTCCTGCTGCGGTTCACGGACTTCTTCCTGGTGCTGCCGTCGCTCGTGCTCGCCGTGGCATTGGCCTCGGTGCTGGACCAGGGCGCCATGACAGTGATCATCGCCATCGGGGTCACCGCCTGGCCGAGCACCGCGCGGCTGGTCCGCGCGCAGACCTTGACGATCGAAGGCCGCCCGTACATCGAGCGCGCGAAGGCGCTCGGCGGCGGTCATCTGCACATCGTCGGCAAGCACGTCCTGCCCGGTGTCATGCCGCTCGTGCTGGCCAACACCACGCTCGTCGTGGGCAACGCGGTCATCGCGGACGCGACGCTGGCGTTCCTCGGCGTCGGCAACCCGAACACCATCTCCTGGGGCACCATGCTGCAGACCGCCTTGAACAACGGCGCGATCAGCAAGGGCGCCTGGTGGAACCTGCTGCCGCCGGGTGTCGCGATCGTCGTGGTCGTCCTCGCCTTCACCCTCGTCGGACGCGCGCTGGAAACCGTGCTGAACCCGCGCCTGAAGGGACAGCACTCATGAGCCCCTTGCTGGAACTGAAGAACCTCGGCGTCACCTACGCCACCGGAAGCGGCGAGGTCGCCGCCGTCCGCGGGGTCGACCTCGTGCTCGAGCCCGGCGACACCCTCGGCGTCGCGGGGGAGTCGGGGTCGGGGAAGTCGACGGTCGCGATGAGCGTGCTGCGGCTGCTCCCGCGTTCGGCGAAGGTCAGTGGCGAGATCCTGCTGGACGGCGAAGACGTCACGGCCATGAAGTGGGGCAGGCTGCGCGCGGTGCGCTGGGCCGAGGCCTCGGTCGTGTTCCAGGGCGCGATGCACGCGCTCAACCCGGTGCGGAAGATCGGCGAGCAGATCGCGGAGCCGATCCGCCTGCATCCGCCCGGTGGCAAGGCGCTGTCGGACGCCGAGATCCAGGCCAAGGTCAAGGAACTGCTCGAACAGGTCGATCTGCCGCCTGGTCGTGCCGGTGCGTATCCCCATGAACTGTCCGGTGGGCAGAAGCAGCGCGTCATGATCGCGATGGCCCTGGCCTGCTCGCCGCGGCTGATCATCGCGGACGAGCCGACGACCGCGCTCGACGTCGTCGTCCAGGCCCAGGTGCTCGACCTGCTGGGCAGGCTCGTCGCCGAGCAGGGGATCGGGCTGATCATGATCAGTCACGATCTGTCGGTGCTCGCCGCGACCTGCCGCCGGATCGCGGTGATGTACGACGGCGAGATCGTCGAGGAGCGGCCGAGCGTCGAGTTGATGAGCGCGCCGCACCACGAGCACAGCAAGGCGCTGGCGGCCGCGTTCCCGACCGTCGGCGACCCGGTGTCCCGGTTCGCGCCCGCGACCAGCACACCGCTGCCGCCCGAGCCGGAACGCAGCGCCGACCAGCCCGCGTTGCTGGAGGCCGAAGACCTGCGCGTCAGCTTCCGCGATCGCACCGGCAAGCGCATCAACGCCGTCGCCGGGGTGAGCCTGCAGGTGCGGAAGGACGAGATCGTCGCGCTCGTCGGCCAGTCCGGCTCCGGCAAGACGACGCTGGCCAGGACGCTGCTCGGGCTGCAGAAACCCGATTCCGGCGCGGTGCGATACGACGGCAAGCCGGTCCCGCTCGGTGGCGCCGGGCTCAAGGCGTACCGGCGGCAGGTCCAGCTCGTGCTGCAGGACCCGACGAGCGCGCTGAACCCGAACCACACGGTGTACGAGGCGGTCGCGGAAGGCCCGCGCATCCACGGGATGGGCGCGAGCGAGCACGAGATCGTCGTCAAGGCACTGGAAGCGGCCGAACTGCGGCCCGCGGAGAAGTTCCTCGACCGGCTCCCGCACGAGCTGTCCGGCGGGCAGCGTCAGCGGGTCGTCATCGCGGGCGCGCTCGCGCTGGATCCGGGCGTGATCGTGGCCGACGAACCGGTGGCCTCGCTCGACGCGTCGGTGCGAGGGGAGATCCTCGCGCTGTTGCTGCGCTTGCGGCGTGAACTCGGTCTCGCCGGGCTCGTGATCACCCACGACCTCGGGCTGGCCTGGAACATCGCCGACCGGGTCGCCGTGATGTACCGAGGGGAGCTGGTGGAGGTCGGCACCGTGGAGGAGGTTCTGCTGGATCCGAAGCACGACTACACGAAGTCGCTGCTCGCCGCGTTGCCCGGTGGCACCGCGCGGGAAACACCCATTGCCGCGCACTCGCACAGGCGCGGTGTGTAACCTCCAATCTCGAAATGGCGACCACTACAGACCCCCAGCAGACGCCCTCGGCCGGTTCCCTCGGCGAGCGGCTCCGGGTGCCTTCCCGGTTCCCGTACCGCACCATCGCGATGGGAACCATAGGCAGCACGCTGCTGATGCTGGCGGCGCTCGGCGCCGGTGGAATTCTCATCCGTGACCCGATCCTGGGGCACGGACCGCTGTCGTGGATCCGCTACGGCCATGGCCGCATCTTGGCCAACGTGATGCTCTACACGGGCTTCGCGCTGATCATCTGGGCGTGGGTCCGTTTGGGGCGCTACGCGCTCGCGGGCCGGATCGGCAGCCGTCCGATCGTCATCGCCGCCGCCTGCTGGATGGCGCCGCTGCTGGTCTCGCCGCCGCTGTTCACCCGCGACGTCTTCTCCTACCTCGCGCAGGGCGCGCAGCTGCTCAATGGGCTCGACCCGTACGCCAACGGCCCGGCCGAACTGGCCGTACTGCCGGACGTCGTGCAGAACGTCCATCCGCTGTGGCAGACCACGCCCGCGCCGTATGGCCCGCTGTTCCTGCTGGTCGCCAAGGGGATCGTCTCGGTCACCGGCAACGACATGATCGCCGGCGTCATCGCGACCCGGCTGGTCCTGATGCTCGGCCTGGTCGGGATGCTGTGGTCGCTGCCGCGGCTGGTCAAGCACCTCGGTGGCAAACTGCCGATCACGTTGTGGCTCGCCATCGCCAGCCCGATGACGGTGATCCACTTGGTCGGCGGACCGCACAACGACCTGCTGATGCTGGGCTTCCTCACCGTCGGCGTGCTGGCCGCGCTGGAGCGCAAGCACGTCGTCGCGATCGTCCTGGTCACCATCGGCATGCTGATCAAGCCCACCGCGGCGTGGGCGCTGCCGTTCCTGGTCTGGGTGTGGGCGAACCACCTGCCCGGCGACCGGAAGGTGGTCAACTTCTTCCGCGCGGGCGCCGCGTCGGTCGGGATCTTCCTGCCGGTGTTCGTCGCCGGCACCTGGCTGTCGCTCGGCTCGGTCAACCTCGGCTGGCTGACCGGTCTCAAGGCGCCGACGCTGATCGCGAACTGGATGAACTTCCCGACGGGGATCGGTGAGATCTTCTACTCGCTGGTGAACCTGGTGATCGACGTCGAGGTCTCGCCGTTCGTCACGGTGTTCCGCGCGATCGCGATGGTCGGCCTGTTCGTCTTCGCCGGCTGGCAGTGGTGGCTCGCCCGCGACGGCGGCTACCCGGCGATCCACCGGATGGCGATCGTGCTGCTGGCCGGTGCGATCGTCCCGCCGCCCTCGTTGCCGTGGTACCTGACCTGGGGTTTCGTCGTTCTTTCCGCGTTCGAATGGCGCCGCCGTAATCTCGCGGTCGTCGTCGCGGTGTCGGTGTTCGTGACGCTGGTCTACTACCCGACGGGGGAGCAGGCGCTGTACGACTGGTGGTTCATGGCGGGCGTCGTCGCGGCGAGCGTGTACGCGGCCGCTTCGCTGCTGCGGCCGGATCCGCTGGGGATCGTCGCCGCTTGGCGGGGGAAGCCGGTGGAGCAGTTCCTGCCTGCCGAGGCTCCACGCTCGTGCTGACCGTCACGGTGGCCTGACACTTCTCGACTGTCCACAGGGGACGCTTTCGGGGTGACCGTGCCCGATTCGGGCGTTTTGCGAAGTGGTCGTGAGTGATGAAGGAGGGTTAGAACCGTCCTGATCACTCACGACCTCGGTCAAACCCGTACAGATAAGCATAAAACGGATATTCATCTGTCTTCTGGCGTCCTTTGTGGACATCGTCGGTTCAGGGCCGCTGTCATTCGGCCCCGTTCGGGAGGTCCAGTTCGAATCACCAAGAACGGCACCGGCCAGCGTTTAGGCGACTTCGCCGGGACCCTGACCCTGAAGGTAGGGAAGGAGGCCTTCACGGACGTCAGGTGAGGGCCTGGCGATCGTGAAGGGCGAGTTTCCTCAGCTGAGCCACGTGAAGGGAGCCTTCACGTGCTCTGGAGTGAAGGTTGTGACTCCTGAGACGCTCAAGCGGGCCGTGAAGGGCACCTTCACGGCCCCCGGGGTCCCCAAGGAGTCTCACCAAAATGTATAACGACATATACGGCATGGTGAAGGCCTTGTTGCCGTAAAACGGCAACAAGGCCAAAAGCTCAGGAAGCACGCCACCCACTCCATGAGTGAACGAGCGTGGTCACCACGACATGCGGAGGAGGCTGCGCCTCGTACTGCGGATACTTGTCCCGCAGCAGGCGCGCCGGTAGCGCCTGCTCGTCGGGATCAGTCAGCATCCGGGCGACACCGTCGGCCCGAGCCCACCACAGTCCGGCCCAGTCCTCGTCGTAGTGGTCGGTCAGAAAACTGACCGCGGGGTTCTCCGCGATGTTCTTCAGCCGCCGCAACGCCGTCGTGCTCTTGGGCTTGTGGTCGATCGCGAACGCCACCGAGTCGCCTTCGAGAACGAACGTCACCGGCACCACATGGGGCACGCCGTCCGAACCCGTCGTCGCCAGCCTCGCTATCCGCTCGCCTTCGAATCGTGACCTGGCTTCGGCACGCGTCATCCGCATGTCGCAGACGGTACCTAGGCGCGGCGCACGCGGAGCACGTTGTCCGAACGCGTTCCCTGCTGTCCTTCCGGTCCCGGGAAGTCGTGGGTGATCAGATCCTGCCGCTCCACGGTCCATTCGCCGTCGGCCAGCGCCAGCGTTTCGAGGACCTCGGCCGTCGTCGGGAAGTGGGCGTGCTTGTGCGGCGGCTCTTCCATCCACGTCGGCCAGCCCGCGTGGCCTGCCACCACCAGCGTGCCGCCCGGCGCGACCGCTTCGGCGGCGCGGCGGAGTGCCTTGTCCCGCTCGCCGTCCTCGGCGACGGGGGAGTGGAAGAACTGTGCGGAGACGAGGTCGAAGCGTCCTGCCGGAAACGACTTCGCCAGGTCGTGGCGTTCCCAGACGATGCCCTCGACGCCGGCCTCGGCCGCGTGCTCGGCGGCACGCTTGAGCGCGACGTCCGAGATGTCGACGGCGGTGACCCGCCAGCCCTGCTGGGTGAGCCAGATGGCGTCGCCGCCCTCGCCGCAGCCGAGATCGAGCGCCGTCCCCGGCGTGAGCGCGGCGACCTCGTTCACCAGGATCGGGTTCGCCTTCCCGCTCCAGACCTGATCCTTGTCCCGGTAGAAGTCTTCCCAGAACTGCTGTGTGGAATCCATGACCGCAAGATGCCTCCGCCTCGGCCGATACCGCAAGTTCCGTTGCCGTTATGGCAAAGTCAGGAGCGTACCCGCGTCGGCGTCGAGGGTGGCCCGCGCGCCGAGGGGGATGGTCGGCGACGCCGGCACGTGCCCGACGCCGAAGTCCCAGGCGATCGGCACGCCGAGGGGGCCGAGGCGGTCGAACATCAGGGCTCGGACCGCCTCCGGATCACCGCAGGACTTCCATGAGCCCAGCACGAATCCTCGGACGCCGTCGAGCCAGCCGGAACGCAGCAGCTGGGTGAGCATCCGGTCGATCCGGTAGGGACTCTCGGTGACGTCCTCCAGCAGTACGAGCGCGTCACGCCCGGTGCCCTGCTCAGGCCCGCCGAGGCCTGAGGTCAGGAGGGCGAGGTTGCCGCCGGTGAGCGTCCCGGTCGCGGTGCCCGGCACCAGCGGCGACGCCGTCGGCGAGGCGATCAGCCGCACGCTCTCCGGCTCGAACAACGACAGCCGCAGGTGTTCGGCGGCCACCGCGTCGAAGAGGGTGGTCGCGGGCATCGGGGAGAACAGCGTCTCCAGTCCCAAGTGGACGTTCACCGCCCGGTGCAGCGCGGTGACGTCGCTCGACCCGGCGAACGTCTTGGACCCGGCCGCCTTGAGCGCCGTCCAGTCGAGCAGGTCGAGCATCCGCTGCGAGCCGTAACCGCCGCGTGCGGCCAGGACGCAGGTGACTCCCGGGTCCAGCCAGGCGCGGGTGAACTCGGCGGCCCGCGCCTCGTCGGAGGCGGACAGATAGCCGGTGGAGGTCGCGCGGACGCATTCACCGACATGGACATCGACGCCCCAGCCGCGGAGCACCGGCAGGGCCTTCTCGACGAGGTCCGGCGGGACCGGCCCCGCCGGGGCGACAAGGGCGATCGTGTCACCCGGCCGTGTCTTCGGTGGCCTCATCGGCTCAGTCGGAGTTTCGGCACGCCGGGTGTCTCGAAGCCGAGGACTTGACCGTAGAACGACAACTCCGCTTCGAGCGCGGTCACGATCGTCTCCGCCTTCCGGAAACCGTGCTGCTCGCCCTCGAACCTGAGGTAGGCGTGCTCGATGCCGCGCCCTTCCAGTCCGGCAACGAACCGGTCAGCCTGTTCGGGCGGGCAGATCTCGTCCTCCAGCCCCTGCAGGAACAGCAGCGGGCCGGCGAGGGTGCCCGTGTTGTTGATCGGCGACCGGTCCCGGTAGCGCTGTGCGGCGTCGGGCAGCGGCCCGATCAGCCCGTCGAGGTAGCGGGACTCGAAGTCGTGCGTCTCACCGCCGTCGCCGGTCCACTGCGTGAGGTCGAGGATCGGGTACATCACGGTGCCCGCGCGGTAGGTCGTGGTGGTGGTCAGCGAGGCGGCGGAGGTGTACCCGCCCGCGCTGCCGCCGCGGATGGCCAGCCTGTCGCCGTCGACGGTGCCTTCGGCGGCGAGGGCTTCGGCGACGGTGACGCAGTCGGCCACGTCGACGACGCCCCACTGTTCCCGCAGCCGCTCGCGATAAGCGCGTCCGTAGCCGGTCGAGCCGCCGTAGTTCACCGTGACGACGGCGATCCCGCGGCTGGTGAAGTAGGCGATCTCGTAGTCGAGCACCGCGCTGTCCCGGCCGGTCGGCCCGCCGTGCGGGTACACGAGCAACGGCGGCAGTTCCCCGTCCGGAGCGGCGAAGTCGTCGTTGGCGGGAAGGTAGACGAAGGCGGGGATCCGATCGCCGTCGTCGGTCTTGAAGGTCCGTTCGACGGGCGTCGACAGGTAGGCGGGAGAGGGCGGTTCAGGTGCCGAGGCGAGTTCGGTCACCGTTTCGCTGTCGAGACCGACTTTCACGACGGCACCTTCGCGCTTCGGCCCCGCCGCGACGCCGACGATGTCGCCTTCGTGGATGGCGAACCCGTTGGTGGACCACGCGGTCAGATCGGCGGCGGCCGCCACCGGGGTCACTTCCCGCGTCGCTTCGTCGAGGACGGCGAGCCTGCCCGACGCGATGACGGCGAACCTGCCGTCGCCGAGCGGGGTGAACCAGCGCGTGCCGAGTTTCCACTGCGCGCCGCCGATCTCCTGTTCGGCCGGGGCGAGGTTCGTGATGCCGCCGTCGAGTCCGACGCGGTGCAGGTTCCACCAGCCGTCCGGGTCGAGCAACGCCAGCAGGCTGTCCGCCGACTCCCATTCGACCTGGCAGACGGAGATGCCGGCCGCACCGGCGAGCACACGGTGCGGGCCGAACGCCCCGTCCTCGTCGAGTTCGGCGACGCACAGTTCGGTGCCGTCCCAAGGCATCGCGGGGTGGTTCCAGCCGATCCACGCCGCGCGTGCGCCGCCTGGCGAAAGCTGCGGCGCGGTGAGGAAGTGATGGCTCGCCGTCAGAACCCGTTCCGGGCCGCCGTCGAGGGGCACCGCGAGGAGATCCCGGGCGATGTCGACGCGACGGGGGCCGGTGCTGCGTTCGCGAACCAGCCACACTTCGCCGGTGAGGCCGGGCCTGAGGTCGCTGTAGCGGATCTGGTGCCGGGTCGCCGGTTCCGGGGTCAGCGGTGTCGTCTCGCCGGTGGTCAGGTCGCGGCGGTAGACGCGCTGATCCGCCCAGTGGGTGAAGACCAGGACGTCACCGAGGACGAGCCAGGGCCGGCCGCCGTATTCGTGGACCCGGTTCCGGACGCTCCACGGAGCGGGGAGGACGTCTTCGACCGTGCCGTCGGCGCGGGACCGCACGAGGGTCACGCGGCCGCCTTCACCGGTTCTCGCTTCGGCCCACCAGACCTCGTTTCCCACGGTATCGAGCCATTGCGCGCTGACTCCCGAGGCCGCGACAGCGGCGGCCGACAGGGGAGACGTCCAGGTGCCGTAAGGGGCGATCTCAACCACGATTGAAGACTAGGTTCGGCCCTTTGCCCATGACGGTCTGGGGCGCGGCGGTTTCGCCCTGGGCTGAACCTTGGGGCGGCGGATGCCGATCATGGGGCCGTGGCCTAGTGTCAAAGGTGCCATGTCTCGCGTAATCCACGTCTTCCGCCAGCCCGACCGGTTCGTCGCAGGAACCGTCGGTGAGCCCGGCGACCGCACGTTCTACCTCCAGGCGTCCGAGGACGTCCGCACGATCAGTGTGACGATCGAAAAACAGCAGGTGGTGGTCTTGGCCGAGAGGCTCACCTCGCTGCTGGAAGAGGTCGCCAGCCGGTTCGGAGCGGATGTACCGGACGACGCGCCCGACGAGCTCCTCGACGTCGACCCCTTGACCGTTCCGGTCGAGGAGGAGTTCCGCGTCGGCACGATGGGACTCGGCTGGGACGCCGAGAGCAAAGCCGTCGTGATCGAGCTGCTCGCGATGACGGAGGGCGAGGTGGACGAAACGGTCGTGCTGGACGACACCGAAGAGGGGCCGGACGCCGTGCGCGTCTTCCTGAGTCCTGGCGCGGCGCGCGCGTTCGCGGAACGAGCGGACCGGGTGGTCAACGCCGGCCGCAAGCCGTGCCCGCTCTGCGCGGAACCGCTCGACCCGGCGGGCCACATCTGCCCGCGCCAGAACGGGTACCGGCGCGACGTCGACGTCCTCGAGGACTGACGAGGTGGAGGAGTCTTCTCGGGAGCTGGTGACGCGCGGCAAGATCGACGTCGAAGGCAGGCTCGTCGACGCCTCCAACGTCACGCTCTTCTGCACGATCGAGCTCGACGGCGTCACCGGGAACGTCGTGTACAAGCCGGTTTCCGGTGAGCGGCCGCTGTGGGACTTCCCGGACGGGACGCTCGCGGGCCGCGAGGTCGCGACGGCCATGGTCGCCGAAGCCTCCGGACTGGGCGCGATCCCGCCCACGGTGCTGCGCGACGGGCCGTTCGGGCCCGGCATGGTGCAGCTGTGGATCGAGACCACCGACGAGGAGCTCGTCGACGTCCGGTCGCCGGAGAGCCTGCCGGAAGACTGGCGTGTCGTGCTCCACGCGCACGATCGCGACGGCGAACCCGCGGTACTCGCGCACGCGGACCGGCAGGGCATGCGGGAGCTGGCCGTGCTCGACATCGTGGTCAACAACACCGACCGCAAGGGCGGCCACGTGCTCGCCGGTGCCGACGGCCGGATCTACGGCGTGGATCACGGGATCTGCCTGCACACCGACCCGAAGCTGCGGACGGTGCTCTGGGGCTGGATCGGCGAGCGGCTGACCGATGACGAGGTCGGCAAGCTCCACGGCCTTCGCGAGCGGTTGGACGGGGAACTCGGGGACGCGCTCGGCGAGCACCTCACCGGCTTCGAGATCCGCGCGCTGGCCGAACGGACCGAACTGCTTCTGGCGGAGGGGGTCTTCCCTGAGCCCGGCGACGACTGGCGCGCCATCCCGTGGCCGCTGTTCTGAAGGTTCTGGACGAGCAGGCCCGCGCGCGTCTGATCACGCGATTCGGCGAGGACGTCGCGACGTGGTGTGACGAGCTGCCCGCCCTCGTGGAGCGGTTGGCCGCGCGGTGGGGGCTCACCGTCGTCGACGCCAAACCGGGCAACACCGGCCGGACCTTGATCTGCCACGGGGACGACGGCCTGACGAAGGTCCTCAAGCTGACCCCGGACCGCACGATCGCCGAATCGGAAGCCGCCGCGTTGCGGGCGTGGGACGGCTGTTCGCGGGTCGTGCAGGTGCTCGACACGGAACTCGCCGCCGGGGCGATCCTGCTGGAGGGCATCGACCCAGGCACGCAGCTGCTGGAGGCGGGGGCGAACATCCCGTGGGCCGAGGTCGGCGACCTGCTGATCCAGATCCACTCGGTCACCCCGCCGTCGGATTTCCCGCCGCTGGAAGACCGTGTCGTCTTCATGTACCGGCTCGCCGAGCGGGGGCTGCGCGGCTCGGTGGCCGAGGCCACGCTCTCGCTGGAGACGCTCGATCGCGCGCGGCTGCGGGCGCTCGAACTCGCGACCGGCGGGGGCAGGAACGCGATCGTGCACGGGGACCTGCATCCGGGCAATGTCCTCGACGGCGGGCCCGGACGAGGAGCGGTCGCGATCGACCCGCGGCCGAGCGTCGGCGACCCGTCCTTCGATCTGGCCGACTGGGTCACGTTGCCGATGCGTGACGGCGGAACGCTCGAAGACGGTTTCGACGCGATCGCGCCGCATCTGCCGGGTTTCGACGCCGGACGAGTGCGCGCGTGGTGTGCCGCGCTCGCGCCGCTGTTCGTGATGCGCCCGCTCGAGCGGGGCGAGCGGACCCCGTTCGTCGACGCGATGCTGTCATTCTGTTGGTGAACCTGAGTCCGCGATCGACGTCGGCAGGGCGGCGGATGGCCGCCTGACCGGCGTGGCGGGGAGACGACGGCCCCTGGCACCGATAGCGTCGTCCGCCGTGCGCTCCCATTCGTACGACGACGTGCTGTCCGGCCCGCGCAAGCGGAAGATCCCCGAGGTGCCCGCGGAGCCGGGGCTCGTGGTCGAAGACCCGGCCAGCGGCTACTGCGGTGCCGTGGTGAAGATCGAGTACGGCAACGTCGTCCTCGAAGACCGGCACGGCAAGCACCGCGTGTTCCCGCTGAATCCCGCGGGTTTCCTGCTCGAGGGCAAGCCGGTCACGCTGGTGCCGTCGAAGGCCGCGCCGAAGGCCCCCGCGCGGCGGATCTCCGCGTCCGGGTCGGTCCAGGTCCAAGGGCTCAAGGCGCGGGTCGCCCGCGATTCACGCATCTGGGTGGAAGGCAAGCACGACGCCGAACTCGTCGAACGGGTCTGGGGCCACGATCTGCGAGTCGAAGGCGTGGTGGTGGAACCACTCGATGGGGTGGACGTGCTGTCCGACCGCATCGACGAGTTCGGCACCGGACGCGGCCGACGCCTCGGCGTGCTGGTCGACCACCTGGTCGCGGGCAGCAAGGAGTCGCGGATCGTCGACGCGATCCGCGACGAGAACGTGCTGATCACCGGGCATCCGTACATCGACATCTGGGAGGCCGTGAAGCCGTCGGTCGTCGGTATCCGTGCCTGGCCGAAGATCCCGCACGGCACGGAGTGGAAACAGGGCGTCTGCGACGCGCTCGGCTGGGGCGAGCCCTGGGAGGGCTGGCAGCGGATCCTGGCGGCGGTCGGCAGCTATCGGGATCTGGAAACGCCGCTGATCGGAGCGGTGGAACGGCTCATCGACTTCGTCTCGGACCCGGGCGAAGAGTTCTGAATGCCCGGTTTGTGCGAGGTCACTCAAGGTCACGCGTCGGTCACGTCGGATTCGCTTCCTCGGTATGAATCGGCGCGATCTGGGAGCATGAACGCATGACAGGCGCGCTCATCTGGCTGATCGCCGGCATCCTCTTGATCATCGCCGAGCTGCTCTCGGGTGATCTGTTCCTGCTCATGGTCGGCGTCGGAGCCCTGTTCGGAGCGGGCTCGGCCGCCTTGACCGGGAACCCGTTCATCGACGTCGCGGTGTTCGCCGTCGCCTCGGTCGGGATGCTCGTCCTCGTCCGGCCGACCCTCAAACGCCGGTTCCTCGCGGGGCCGGACATCAAGACCAACACCGACGCGCTGATCGGCGCGCGGGCGGTAGTAGTGTCCACAGTGGACGGCGATACGGGTCAGGTGAAGCTGGCAGGCGACGTCTGGTCGGCACGGAGCATGACCGACGGGGAACCGATCGCCCCGGGGACATCGGTGACGGTCGTCGAGATCTCGGGCGCCACTGCGGTCGTCTCGGCCGAGTTGTAAGCCGGACGGCCGCACCGCAACAGGTTTCTACGTAAGGGGAAGGTAGTTGTCAGAGACAGTGGTGTTCATCGTCGTCGGACTGCTCGCGTTGTTCGTGGTCGTCGTCGTGGTCAAGGCGATCATGGTGGTGCCGCAGGCACAGTCCGCTGTGATCGAACGGCTGGGCCGGTTCCGGACGGTGGCTTCTCCCGGCCTGACGTTTCTGGTGCCCTTCCTGGACAAGGTCCGGGCGCGGATCGACCTCCGCGAGCAGGTCGTCTCGTTCCCTCCGCAGCCCGTGATCACCGAGGACAACCTGACGGTGTCCATCGACACGGTCGTGTACTTCCAGGTCACCGACTCGCGGGCCGCGGTCTACGAGATCTCGAACTACATCGTCGGTGTCGAGCAGCTGACCACGACGACCCTGCGTAACGTCGTCGGTGGCATGAGCCTCGAACAGACGCTGACCTCGCGCGACTCGATCAACAGCCAGCTGCGCGGCGTGCTCGACGAGGCGACCGGCCGCTGGGGCATCCGCGTCGCCCGGGTCGAGCTGAAGGCGATCGACCCGCCGCCCTCCATCCAGGACTCGATGGAGAAGCAGATGCGCGCCGACCGTGAGAAGCGCGCGATGATCCTGACCGCCGAAGGTCAGCGTGAATCGGCGATCAAGACCGCGGAAGGCCAGAAGCAGAGCCAGATCCTCGCGGCCGAAGGTGCCAAGCAGGCCGCGATCCTGAGCGCGGAGGCCGAGCGGCAGTCGCGGATCCTGCGTGCGCAGGGTGAACGTGCTGCCCGATACCTGCAGGCGCAGGGTCAGGCGAAGGCCATCGAGAAGGTCTTCGCGGCTATCAAGGCCGGACGTCCCACGCCCGAAGTCCTGGCGTACCAGTACCTGCAGACCCTGCCGCAGCTGGCGCAGGGCGACGCGAACAAGGTCTGGATGATCCCGAGCGACTACGGCAAGGCCCTGGAGGGCTTCGCCCGCGCGCTCGGCGCACCCGGCGACGATGGCGTGTTCCGCTACGAGCCGCCGAAGGAAGACCCGGTCGAGAAGCCGGACCTGGAGGACGAAGAGGTCCAGGGCTGGTTCGACACCTCCAGCGACCCGAAGGTCGCCGAAGCTGTCGCGGCCGCGGAAGCCGTGGCACGCAAGGAGGTTCCGGCGCTGGGTGTCGCGACGCCGCGACAGGAGCCGCCCGCTCCGCGTCAGGTCCCCAAGGTCGCGCCTGCTCCCGAGCCGGAGGCCGCTCCGGAGCGGCCGCAGACCCCGCCGCCCACCCGGATGCCGCAGGCGCAGCCGCCCGCCGGTCCGCAGGGTGGCCCGTTCCCGCAGCAGGGACCGTTCGGCGGTCCGCAGGGTGGTCCGCCGCCGCAGCGCTGAGTCACGTGAAAGAGGGCCGTCCCGTTCGGGGCGGCCCTCTTTCGTGCTGCCGCTGTGACTGGTGGCGAGTCAGGTGACCGCATAGGTAGTGAAGGCCTCCTTCGTTACCTTCAGGGTAGGCAAGGAGGCCTTCACGGACTCGTTCGCGGGAGTCGAAACGGCGGTCTCGAGAACCGTCCTGTGTTCCGCTGGTCGAGCGCGGCGGAAGGACCGTTCAACTCCTGAGGAACTCGAGTGTCCGGTACTCGTCGACCACTGAGGTGAGCTCGGCGATACGAGCCTGCCCGGCGTCGATGAGCCGTTGCCCCGCCCGCGACCACTGTTCGAGATCGGGTGACATCGGCGGGATCTCGGCCAGGATCTCCGCGCTTTCGGCGAGGCTGAGCCCCACCCGCTGGGCGGCGACCGCGAGCCGGATCCGGCAGATGGCGTCGATCGTGAACCGGCGTGCGTTGCCCGCTGTCCGCTCCGCGGTGATGACGCGGTAGCGCTCGTAGTACCGGACCGCGTTCGCCGAGACCCCGGCTTTGCTCGCGACCTCGCTGACGGTCAGCCGGGCATCGAGCGGGGACAGTGTCGACGTCGTCATGCTGCGCTCCGTACCGTGGTGGGTTTCGTCGTCGGGGCTGGGCGTGTCCGCAGCCTGACCACCAGGGCGAGCACCATGATCGCGAGGACTCCGACGAGAGTCACACGATACGCGTCGACGATCTCCCCGGTGAGCATCGAGCCCGCCGACGGATCGCTCAGCGCGGCGAGACCCTGTCCAGCGGTGGCGGACGCGATCAGCCCGGTGAACACCGCGCTCACCACCGCGGTGCCGACCGCGCTCGCGATGGTGCTGGCCAAGGGGAGGATCGCGGAACCGGATGCGAGATCCGGCCCCCGCAGTTCGCGGCCGGCGCTCACAATGGTGGGCATCATGATCGCTCCGGTACCCGCTCCCTGGAGCACTCCCAAGATCCCCAGCACCAGGTACGGGGTATCCGGCGTGAGAACGAGCACCGTCAGAGCGGTCGAGACGATCGCCAGGCTCAGTCCCGTCCCGACGACGATCCTCGGACCGAAGCGTTCCAGGACGCGGGCGGCGAACTGGATGGTGATGCCCATCCCGATCGCTCCAGGGACCATCATCAGCGCGCTGGTCAGGGCCGAGTCGCCGCGCATCACCTGAATGTAGGCGGGCATCAGCAGCATCGAGCCGAAGTAGGGCGCGGCGTACAGGACGAGGACGGCGGTGTTGCGGCCGAAGGTCCGGTCGCGCAGGAGCCGGACGTTCAGAAGCGGCGCGTGATGACCCCACGACCTCCGGATGAACACGGCCATGAGCACCAGCCCGGCGGCGACGATGCTCGACCGGACGTCCACGCCGAGCGTCTCTTCGCTGAAGCCGTACGCCACGGCGACCACGCCGGGGACGAGCAACAGGCCGCCGGCGAAATCGATCGGAGCGCGTTCCGCCGAAGGAGTATCGGCGGGCACCCAGCGCAGCACCCCCACGACGGCGAGCAGAGCCGGGGGGACGGTGATGAAGAACAGCGCCCGCCACGACAGGCTGTCCAGCAGGATCCCGCCGAGCATCGGGCCGAGGATCGGCCCGATCAGCAACGGAAGACCGGTGATCGCGGTCATCCGGCTCCGGCGCTCCGGGGCCACCGTGCCGAAGCCGATGGTCATGCCCAGGGGATTGATCAGGCCGCCGGCGAGGCCCTGCACCGCTCGTGCGGTGATCAGCCAACCCAGATCACCGGCGGCTCCGGCCGCCGCGGACGCCACCGCGAACACGAGCAGCGCGATCAGATACACCCGGCGCGCTCCCCACCGCAGCGCGAAGGTCGCGGCGAGCGGCATCGCCGCGACCATGCCGAGCGCGTACGCGGTCACGATCCACTGGATCGTGGTGAGGGACGCGGAGAAGGTCGTCATGAACCGCGGCAGCGCGACGGCGACGATCGTGGTGTCGAGAACGGCCATCAAGCCGCCGAGCGCGATCACCGCCGCGATACGCAGTTCTTGTGCGGTCAGGCGGTTCATGCCGCACTCACCTGATCCGCGACGCGTCCGGCGCGCAGGGTGCGGGCCCACCAGGTCAGTTCGGTCATCGTCGCTACCAGCGCGCCGCGTTCGCCTTCGGTGCCCTCGTAGCCGTTCGGACCGAGCCGGGTCCACGGCGCGTTCAGCAGGACCGCGTCGCGGATCGTGGTCGCCCGCAGCTCGGGGAAGATCAGCCGCAGCTGCTCGATCGCGCGGATGCCGCCCGAACCCGCGCCGTAACCGACGAACCCGACGGGCTTGTACGCCCATTCCGTGAAGTGCCAGTCGATCGCGTTCTTCAGCGCCGCCGGGAAACTGTGGTTGTACTCCGGGGTGACGACGAGGTAGGCGTCGGCCGCGCGCAGCCTGTCGCTGATCACCGTCCGGGTGCCGCCGGGCCGCGTTCCCTGCAGCGGGAGATCGACGTCGGCGAGGTCGATCGGGTCGACTTCCAGGCCGTCGATCGCGGCGAGTTCGGCCAGCAGCCAGCCCGTGATGGCGTCGGCGAAGCGTTCGTGGCGGACACTGCCGATGATCACGGCGAGGCGAACGGGGGACTGGGCGGTGGTTTCTTTGCTCATGACGAAGACGCTAAAAGTTCGTCCATAGGTGAACTCAAGCTCTTGCGTCCCTGGTCACGAACCCTGGACCTCTAGTTAGGTCGAGGTTATAGCGCTGCCGGTGTGGTATGTCTTTCGGTCATGGATCACCTCGACGATGACCCGGATGACCTGGCGAAATGGGGTCTGCACTGCTTTTGCCTCGGCGCGCGGAGCACTCCGCATCACGTTGTGAAGATGGATGACAACGGCCGTCTTCTCTTTCGCGCGCGTCTGGGCGTCAGTCGCACGGAACTGCGGCACCAGGGAATCGACCCGCTGGACAGTCAGATCGCGCTTCTGAGGGCGTATCACCTCATCGCGGTCGAAGGTGATCGGCTGGTGACCACGTTTCCCGTGCTCGGTTCGCAGGAGACGGCCGCATTGCGTGCCCGGATGGCCGGCCTCGCTGACGTGATCGCGCCAGAAATCGCGGCCGACGTGTCCGCGTTCTCTGACGTCTTGGCCGGTCGGGGACTGGCTCACTGTGTCTACGGAGTGCTCTTCGGATACGTGATCGATGGTCTCGTCTGGGACTGTCTCCGGTCGGACGGCTTGCTTCCTGCCGGTGAGCTGAGTGTCGAACGCCCTTATTGGAATGGTGCCTTTTGGGCGGTCTACCCGCCGCGGGAGGGGGCTATGGGTACGAATGAAATCAAGGAAGCCGGGGTCGGATTGACGATGGTCTGGACGGATCCGACGGTCGAGTCCTTGAACCGGCTGGTCGAGTCTCCGGCGCTGCGCCCGGCTTTGCGCGCGGTCGGTCGTGGCGATCTTCCGCGCGCGACTTTCATGGCAGGTGAAGGGCATACGTGGACGCTCACCGTCGACGGTGCGTGGCCGACGATTCCGCTCATCAGGCGGCGGGAGTCCGATCCCGTCCACGCGATCGGCCTGCGGATCGCGGCAAAGGTCGTCTCGGTGCTGCTGCGGGACATGTTGAAGCCCGGTGTGGTCGTGGCCGCCCATGAGCTGATCTGGAACCTCATGGAAGCCTTGGAGGCGGCCGGAATCATCCGGCGACCGGCGGTGTTCGGCGGTTCCCAGGCGACTCCTGGCGCTCTTGCTGCCCAGATGTTCCTTGTCGTCGATGGCAGCACGAGTTGACATGTAGGAAATCTCCTACGTATGGTCGCGGTATGAACATCGACCGCATCCAGTTCCTCACCGTGCCGGTCTCCGATCAGGTGAAAGCGCGGGACTTCTACGTCGGCAAGCTGGGATTCGACCTGCTCGTCGACGTCAGTGGCCCGCACGGTCCGTTCGTCATGGTCGGCCCCAAGGGGGCGGCCACCGGGATCGTCCTCGTGGACCGCGCCGTCGGCGACCTGGACCCTGACACACGCGTGCACTTCCAGCTGAGCACCGCCGACGTCGATGCCGACATCGCCGAACTCCGTACTCAAGGCGTCGAGGTCGGCGACGCGGAGGAGGTGCCGTGGGGTCGCGTGACCTCCCTGAAGGACCCCGACGGCAACGCGATGGGCCTACTCGAACCCTCGAGTTACGGGAACTGGCCGCGCTAGTGCCGGTCAACGACGACGTTTTCGCCGCGCTCGCCAACCCGGCCCGCCGCGAAGTTCTCGGCATCCTTCTCGACGGTCCACGAGCGGCGGGGGAGATCGCCGAACGGTTCGACATGCGGCGGCCGAGCCTGTCGGAACACCTTCGCGTGCTGCGTGAAGCCGGGCTCGTCCGTGAAGAGAGGCAGGGCCGCAACCGCGTCTACTCTCTTGAGGCCGCGCCGCTGCAAGAGGTCTCCGACTGGCTTTCGCCGTACGAGCGGTACTGGCGCGGCAAACTGGGCAACCTGCGCGACCTGCTGGACGAGGAGGACTTCTGAACGACGAGGATCCGACGGCCGTGCACGTCGACCAGTTCCTGGCGCATCCTCCGCGCAAGGTGTGGCGCGCGCTGACCGAACCGCAGCTGCTCGAACGCTGGCTGCGGATGCCGAACGACATCAAACCCGTTGTGGGACATCGGTTCGAACTGCTCGCCGACCCGGTTCCCGCCGCCGGGTTCGCGGGCGGCCCGGTCGCCTGCGAGGTGCTGGCCGTGGAGCCGGAGCGGTTGCTCAGCATCAGCTGGGGTCCGGAGTGGACGGTCACCTGGAGGCTCGAACCCGAGGGGCGTGGGACGCGGCTGTTCCTCAGCCACGAGGGCTTCGACCCGGACGACGAGTTCCAGCGGATGTCGCGCCGGATCATGGGCGGTGGCTGGCGCACCGGAGTCCCGAAGGCGCTGGCGCGCGTATTGGATGAGATGCCGGACGGCTAAAAGCGGTCGTTTCTTGGTCGGTACCTCTGCTGTGCCCCTCGACAACGGGTCTAGGATCCCCGCTGTGACGGACGAGAAACCGCTCCGAGCCGATGCCCGCCGTAACCGCACGCGGGTGTTGGAGGCCGCGGAGCGCGTCTTCACGGCCAAAGGCACCAGTGCGCCGACCGAAGAAGTCGCCCGCGAAGCAGGCGTCGGGGTCGGCACTGTATTCCGGCACTTTCCGACGAAGGAAGCGCTGCTGGAGGCTGTGCTCTTCGCGCGTCTGCACCGCTTCGTCGACGAAGCGGAGGCCACGGTGGCCGTCGAGTCGCCCGACCCTGGCGCCACGTTCTTCGGCTTCCTGACCGGCTGGATCGAGATGGCGGGTGCCAAGAACGCCTATTTCGAAGCGCTGTCAGCGGCCGGGGTCACCGTCCCGTCGGCCGGGTCAGTCATCGGCGCGCGGCTGAAAGACGCACTCGGCGTCCTGCTCGGCAGGGCACAGGACACCGGCGACGTCCGCAAGGACATCGGCGTTGACGAACTGATCGCGGTGATCATCGGAACGGCGAAGGCGGCGGAGCATGCCGGGCCCGAATTCCGGGCCCGGACGATCTGCGTCCTCTTCGACGGGCTTCGGCCGCGTCAGGCGTAGGGCTCCATCGTCGGCCGCTTCGGTGCGAGCGAGTCGCCCGAAGACTCCCCACGCAGCCTGCGTTTGATCCACGGGACAGCGTGCTCCTTGCCCCACTGGAGGTTCTCGGTGCGCCGCGCCTGCGGGCTCAGCAGCGGCCGCGGTCCGAGTTCGGCGGGAGTCAGCTTGTGCGGTTCACCGAGAGCTTCGAGGACGGCGATGGCGATCTCGTTGTGCCCCAACGAGTTCAGGTGCAAGCGGTCGGGAGCCCACAGTCGCCTGTCCCGCAGCTGCCGCATCGCCCACATGTCCACCAGCAGTGCCCCGTGCCGCACCGCGACGCCGCGGACGTGCTCGTTGTAGATCGCGACCCGGCCCCGGATCCTGCGGAACAACGCGTCCTCGACGCCGTCTACACCGGTGAAGAGGATGACCCGCGCACCCGTGGCGACCACCTTGCCGACCGCGGCGTCGTAGTCGTCGATGAGGGCGTCGATGTCGACCTTCGGCCGCATCAGGTCGTTGCCGCCGGCGTACAGCGTCACGAGATCCGGGTTCAGCGCGAGTGCCGGGTCGAGTTGCTCGGCGAGAACCTGCCCGAGGAGCTTGCCGCGGATCGCGAGGTTCGCGTAACGGAAGTCCTGGTGGTTGGCCGCGAGGGTACTCGCGACGCGGTCGGCCCAGCCCCGGACGCCATTGGGCGACGACGGGTCTTCGTCACCGACACCCTCGGTGAAGGAGTCTCCGAGACTGACTAAGCGCTTGCTCATACCAGGATGCTACCCAGACCGGTGCGCTGCGTCTGGCAGCCCCCTCCTCGGCGGAACGTGGTCCCTTTTGCCCGCTCAAGCCCAGCGGTATCGTCAGGCGGAAGCGACCGTGGCGGGAGCTGAATTGCTGGACATCATCGGTCTGAGCGAAATCGACGTCGAGGTCTACGACGCTTTCGGCGGCACCGGTTCGATGACCGTCGCCGAACTCCGGCAGCGAACCGGGTTGCCCGAGCAGCGGCTGCTCCCGGTTCTTCGCGTGCTGACCGAAAAGGGGTTGCTCACCGGGGCTGCCCGGCCCGGCCGAGGCGTATTCGGCGGTGCGACCGGAGATCGCGCTGGAGGCGATGCTCTGGCAGAAGGAGCGGGAACTCGCGCTGGATCGCGGAATCGCGGTCCCGGCGGGCTCACCCCAGATCGACAGCTCGGTGATGACCATGTCGGGCTGGCGTCGCACAGTACCCGTGGAAGGCCGGATCCTGTTGTGCCGTGGAGGCCCTTGGGAGAAGGACAATCCATCCGGTTCTCACGGGTCACCGGCGCTCGGTATATCCGTTCACGCCCGATCATCCTATTGGCTTGGTGCTTTTCGTTGAAAGGCTTCGCCGGAAAGTCCTTTTTCCGGACCCGCTCCGGTGTTACGAATATTTACCGCGGTTCGGCGATCGCCGGGACCCGTCGTGCCCGGAGCAAGAGGGCCCAGGGCCGCGCCTGGGCCCTCTTGCTGTCGATCACCTGCAGTACACGTCGCGCTTCGGCAGCTTCCCGGAGATCAGGAAGTCCGTCGTGGTGTTCAGCGCGCAGGCGTTGCCGCCGAGGACGTACACGCCGTGGCCACCGGCGTCCACGGTCACCAGCCGCGACCGGTCACCGAACTTCTCGTCGATCAGCTGCCCGCCCCGCAGCGGTGTCACGGGGTCCCGCCGATTCTGGACGACCAGCACGTTCTCCGGCCCCTTGCCCTTGACCGCCACCGGGGGTTCGGTCGGCGCGTAAGGCCAGAACGCGCACGGCAGGATGTTCGCTCCGGCGGCGCCGAAGAGGGGGTACCGCTCGCGGTCTTCGGCCACACCCCGCTGATAGGTGCGCATTTCCGATGGCCACGCGACGTCATTGCACGTCACCGCGAGGAACACCGACCACGCGTTGTCCGTCGGCGACGGCGTGGCCGCCAGGGACAGGCGCTTCGCTTCGGCGGCGACGCGTTCCGCCGCCGCCTGGTCACCGTCACGGACCGACTGCCACCACTGCGCGGTCTGCGCGTACCGCGTCTTCCCGTAAAGGCCCGCGAAGGTGGCCAGCCGGAACAAACGCCCGTCGAGGCCGTTCACCGCGGTCTTGTCGAGCTTCTCCGCGAGCGCGAAGTACGTCCTGCGCACTTCGGCGGCGGTACGGCCGAGGCCGTACGACTCATGCCGTGCCGCCACCCACTTCGCGAAGTCCGGGAAGGCCTCCTCGGCGCCGAGCCCGAACCTGCGCAGCCCCTCGCGGTTGAGGTGGGTGTCGCCGACGTTGCTGTCGAGCACTACCCGGTCGGACTTCTCAGGGAACATCGACGCGTACGCCGCACCGAGCGCGGAACCGTACGAATACCCCAGAAAACTGGCCTTCTCCTCGCCGAGCGCGGCCCGGATCCGGTCGAGGTCCCTCGCCATGTTCGCCGTGGAGATGTGCCGCAGCCTGCCGTCCTTGTCGTTCGCGGCACACTGCGCGGCCACGCCTTTCGCGATCTTCGCCTGTTCGGCGACGGCCGCTTCGTCCACCGCGTACGGCGGGATGTTGCCCAGGTACTCCTGCTCCGACGTGAATCCGCAGCTCACCGGCGTCGAGTGCCCGATGCCTCTGGTGTCCATGCCGATCACGTCGTAGCCGTCCAGGACACTCGCGGGCATGCCGTGCGAGGCCAGATCAGCGGGGAACGACAACCCCGGCCCACCCGGGCCGCCCGGGTTCAGCATGAGCACGCCTCGCCGCGCCGCCGGTTTCGTGCTGGCCAGCCGGGAGATCATGACGTCGATCCGCTCACCCTCCGGCAACCGGTAGTCCAGTGGCACCGGCACCGTGGCGCACTGCAGCACGATGCCCGCGGGCACCTTCACGTCCTCGGGACATGCGGCCCACGCCAGGCCCGGCGCGGGTCCGGCCGCCCCGGACGGCGCCGTGAACAGCGGCGCCGTGAGGCCGAGGATCACCGCCAGGCCCACAACTCGCTTCCGTCTCATCATCTTCCCCCGATCTTGGAATGATCACCGACGGGCGTATTCGAGACCGTGCCCTCGGGGCATGGTCAAGCCGCTTGACCATGCCCCTGGGGCACGGTGTCCAATGCGGGGGATGTCCTGGAGCACACGGGAGCTGGCGGAACTGGCCGGCACGACGCTGAAGACCGTCCGCTACTACCACCGGATCGGGTTGCTCGACGAGCCGGAACGAGCGCACAACGGATACAAGCGGTACCGGGTCGAGCATCTGGTCCGGTTGCTGCGGATCCGGCGGCTGGTGGACCTAGGGGTACCGCTGTCCGAAATCCCTGCGATGGCGGACTCGGACGAACGCACGGAGCAGACACTGCGCGCGCTGGACGAGGAACTCCGGGCGAGTATCGAACGGCAGCAGCGGATGCGCGACGAATTGGCCTTGATCCTGCGCCGCCGCAGCCTGGTGGACCTGCCACCGGGCTTCGACGGGAACGTCGAGGGCATGACGGAGGAGGAACGGTCGTTGATGATGATCTTTTCGACCGTGCTGGACGCGGCCACGATGGCTTCGCTGCACGCGCTCCAACCGGCGTCCCGGCCCGCTGTCCAGACGGAGTTCGACGAACTGCCCGCGGACGCCGACGACGCGACGAGGCAGCGCATCGCCGAGGCCCTCGCGCCGGTCGCCCGCGACCAGTACGAAGCCCAGCCCGGGTTGCTGGACGCGAAGACGTGGAAGGCCCTCACCAAACCGGTCGTCCTCCACGGCGTGGTGGATCTGTACAACCCGGCCCAGCTCGACGTTCTGCAGCGCGTGAAC
Source organism: Amycolatopsis coloradensis (assembly GCF_037997115.1). Classification (NCBI taxonomy): domain Bacteria; kingdom Bacillati; phylum Actinomycetota; class Actinomycetes; order Pseudonocardiales; family Pseudonocardiaceae; genus Amycolatopsis; species Amycolatopsis coloradensis. The sequence goes on along the minus strand of NZ_CP150484.1, from coordinate 5,401,938 downwards.
GCCCTCCTCGACCTCAACCCACCGGAAGCGACGTCCTGACGATGGTCAAAAAGCTCAAACGACGCTGGCAGCTCTCCAGGGTCAGGTCCGGGGACGGATCCGCCCTGGCCGAGTACCGCCGGTGGCAGCTCTTCTCCCGTTCGCTGTTCTTCCTGGATCTCGAAGCACACGTCTACGCGGTCGACGTCCGGTACCTCGCCGACGCCAAAACCCGGAAGCAGCACGAAGACGCGGTCGGCAAGAGTCCCGCCGCGCTGTACCGGGACGGTGTCCAGCTCTTCCGGTCCAACCTTCCCACGGCGTTCCCCGTGCCGGGAGGTGTCATCGAGGTCGCGACCAGCGCGGTCGGGCTGAAGCGCATGCACTTCGTCCCCGACCACGGCGGCGAGCGAGCACTGCGCCCTCACCCTCGTTCGCAGGAAGGACTGCGGGCGAGGTTCGGACGGCGGTTTCCCCGTACCAGTGCCGCGATCGGCGTGGTCTCGCTGGTCATCCTCCTGGTCGCGCTCGTCGTCGGCCTGCTCCAAGGCGCGGAGGCCGTCACCAAGATCCCGGTCGTCGCCGAACACATCGGCACGTTCACTTCGCCGGTACCGCTGCCACAGTGGGCGAAGATCACTCTCGGGGTGGCGGGATTCTTCTCCGCCCTCGAACGCGCGCTGAGGCTCCGGTACAACCGGTTGATCGACTCCGTCACCTCTTGAGGCGGAAAGGGGATTCGACCTTCCGGCACGCGGGTACTCGGTGAGATCCACAAGGCACCGAGCGCGAGGAGGATTCCGCATGCGGCGGACGGACCTGGAGACCGTGGACGTGCTGGGTGTCGCCTTCCCCAAACCGTCGCGGACGCTGGGGCGGGTCGCCCGGGGGCTGGCCGGGCTGGCACTTCTGCCGCTGGAGGGAATCCCGGGACGCGGACCGCGGCGGGCGGTCTGGTCGTGTCCCGGCAGGCTCTACATCGAGACCCACGGCGTGAAAGGACCCGACGGCGCCCCTGTCGCCCGGCGGGTGGAACGAGCCTTGACGGAGATCCCCGGTGTGCGATGGGCACAGGTGAACGCGCCGACGTCGCGAGTCGTCGTCGCGGTCGAGGATCCGGGGCCCCGGCGTCTGGAGCTGGTCCGCGCGGTCGAACGAGCCGAGGCGGAGCCCGCTTCCGAAGCCGAGCGGGTCGAGGAGGACGAACTGCACCATCCGGCGGACGGCACCATGGCGACCCGGCTGCCCTCCACACTCGCGGCGGACGCCGCGGGATTGATGCTGTCGGTGGCTTCGAAGATCATGCCGTGGGCTCCGTTGCCGACGGAGGTCGCGGCGCTGGCGTCACTCGTCGACCTGCACCCGCGGTTGCGTGCCTTGGCGGACCGGAAGCTGCGCGGACGGGAAAGGGCGGATTCGGCCACCTCCATCGGTGCGGCGCTGGTCCACGGACTCGCGGCCCGCAGCGAGGGGACGGTCCTGGACATCATGGTCCGCGGCACCCAATGGCGGGAAGCCAAGGCGCACCAGCGGGCCTGGTGCGAGGCCGAGTCCAGGCTGGTCGGACAGCGCGAGCACGCCGGCGCGGACTCGGTGGTGAGCGAACGACCGCGGCCGCTTCCCGAAAGTGCCGTCGATCGTCACGCCCGCCGGTCCATCACCGCCGGAGCCGCGGCCGCCGCGGCGACCCTGCCGTTCGTCGGGCCGAGGCGCGCCGCCGCGGTCGGGATCTCCGCGTTGCCCAAGGCCCCGTCCAACGGCGCGGCCGCCTTTTCCGCCCAGCTGGGCCAAGTCCTCGCCAGGCGCGGCGCGCTGGTGATGGACCGGTCCGTGCTGCGCGGGCTCGACCTGCTCGACACGATCGTCATCGACACCACGGCGCTCGGTGCGGGGGCGAACGTCCTCAGCGATCTGGTCCCGTTGCCCGGTGGTGACCCCGTGGACCTGACGGCTGCCGCTTTCGCGTTATTCGACCCGGAGAAACCCGAGGTGGTCCGGCGGGACGGCGAGTGGACGCTCGGGCCGGTCGAAGACCTGGACGGTGGCGAAGGATTCCCCGACCGGCAGCGGATGCTGGACCAGGGCGCCCACATGGTGCTGGGGCTGGTCCGTGACGGGAATCCGGCGGGACTGCTCGCCGTCGCGCAGGAGCGCTCACCCGACGTGGACGCGTTGGCTTCCGCGGCCGAGGCCGCCGGGGTGCGGGTGGTCCAGACCGACGGTGAGGTGGTGCTCGACGCCGTCCGCGAACTCCAGGCGGAGGGACGTGTGGTCATGCTGGTCTCCGATGATCGCCGGGCGCTGGGGGCGTCCGACTGCGGAGTCGGCGTGCACGAGGACGGGACCCCGCCGCCGTGGGGCGCGCATGTGCTGATCGGCCGCGACATCGGCACGGCCGTCCTGCTCGCCGAGGCGATCACCGCCGCCAAAGCGGTCGTCCGTGACTCGACGATGTTCGCGACCGCGGCCAGCGGAATCGGTGGTGTGACCGCGCTCAGCGCCCGGCGCAGGCCCGCCGCGAGCGGGCTTCGCGCGGTGAACGCCGGGGCGCTCATGGCTTTCGGTGACGGGATCTGGCGCGCCCGCACTCTCACCGGCGAGCGGAAGGCTCCTTTCTCGGGCCGTGTGGCGCCGCCGTGGCACCTGATGCCGGCGGACCTCGTGCTCGACCGGCTCGGTTCGGGCCCGCGTGGTCTGGACGAGCGCGAGGCCCGGCGGCGGGCGCCCGCCGACCGCCCGGGCGCAGAACGCGGCGCCGGCACGAGCATCGCGAAGGCGTTCATGGCCGAGCTCGCCAACCCGCTGACCCCTGTACTGGCCGGTGGCGCGGCGGTTTCGGCCGCGGTGGGCTCTCCGGTCGACGCCGCGCTGGTCGCCGGGATCGTCGGGGTGTCGGCGCTGATCGGCAGCGCGCAGCAGGTGCACACCGACCGCGCGCTCGCCGGGCTCTTCGAACGGTCCGCGACGGTGACCACCGTCGTGCGTGACGGTGCCGAGCGGCAGATCGTCGCCGACGCGCTGGTGCTGGGTGACGTCGTGTCGCTGCGGTCCGGCGACGTCGTACCCGCGGACTGCCGGGTGCTCGAGGCGACCGGCGCGGAACTCGACGAGTCCTCGCTGACAGGGGAGTCGTTGCCGGTACCGAAGACCCCGGCGCCGGTCGTGGCCGCGGAACTCGCCGAGCGGGCGTCGATGCTGTACGAGGGCACCACGGTCGCCGCGGGCAAGGTGTCCGCCGTCGTCGTGGCGACCGGAGACGAGACCGAGGTCGGACGGGGGATGGCCGCCGCACGAGGTGCCGCCCCAGAGACCGGCGTCGAAGCACGGCTCGCGTCGCTCACCAAACAAGCCTTGCCGGTCGCGGTCGGCTCGGCGGCCGCCGTCGCGGGCGCCGGGCTCATCCGTGGCGTGCCGCTGCGGCAAAGTGTCGGGGCGGCGGTGAACCTCGCGGTCGCTTCGGTGCCGGAAGGCCTGCCGTTCCTGGTGAACGCGGCCCAGCTGGCGGCCGCTCGACGGCTCGCCGAACACGGCGCGCTCGTCCGTAATCCGCGGACCATCGAAGCGCTTGGGCGGGTAGACGTCCTCTGTTTCGACAAGACAGGCACCCTCACCGAAGGCAAGCTGAGCGTCAACCGGATCGACGACGGCAGGGCCACCGCCTCGGTGAGCCGGCTGCGGAAGAGCCACCGGTCGGTGCTGGCCGCCGCCGTCCGCGCGACGCCCCGGGCGGAGAACCCCGAGGAGCTGCCGCATCACACGGATCAAGCCGTGCTCGAAGGCGGCATCACCGCGGGCGTGGACGCCGGCGGCTGGGAGAAGACGGGCGCCGTCCCGTTCGAGTCGTCGCGGGGATTCCACGCGACCAACGGGAAACTCGGCGAACGGCACGTGGTGTGCGTCAAGGGCGCACCGGAGACCGTCCTTCCGCTGTGCACCAGGCACGGCGATCGGCCGATGAGTGCGGGTGTGCGGAGCAGGCTGGAGAAGCGGGTCGGCCGCCTGGCCGCTGCCGGGCACCGCGTCCTCGCCGTCGCCGAGCGCACGGTGTCCACAAAGGACCTTTCCGAGGACGACGTCGCCGATCTCCGGTTGCTCGGCTTCATCGCCTTGGCGGATCCGGTGCGTGACAGTGCCGCACCGGCGGCGGATCGGCTTCGCGAGGCCGGAGTGCGCACGGTGATGATCACCGGCGATCATCCGGCCACCGGCGAGGCCGTCTCAGAGGAGATCACCGGCCGCAACGGCGACACCAAGGTGCTCACCGGCGCGAGGATCGAGGAACTCGCCGACGAAGAGCTCGATCGCGAACTCGCCGACGTCGACGTGATCGCGCGGTGCAGCCCGGCGCAGAAGGTCCGGATCATCCAGGCGTACCAACGCGGTGGCCGGGTCGTCGCGATGACCGGTGACGGCGCGAACGACGCCCCGGCCATCCGGCTCGCCGACGTCGGGATCGCGCTCGGTCAGCGGGGTACGGCCGCGGCGAGGGCGGCCGCGGACCTCGTGGTGACCGACGACCGGCTGGAGACGATCGTCGCCGCGCTGGTGGAAGGCCGGGCGATGTGGGCGTCGGTCCGCGAGGCGCTCGGCATCCTGCTCGGCGGGAACCTGGGGGAGATCGCCTTCACCGTGCTCGGCTCGGCCGTCACCGGGCGTTCGCCGCTCACCGCCCGCCAGTTGCTGCTGATGAACCTCCTCACCGACCTGGCGCCCGCGCTGGCGATCGCGTTGAGCAGGCCGGACGGCGAGTCCGTGCCGGAGTTGCTGCGCGAAGGGCCCAGCGCGTCGCTCGGGAACGCTCTCCGGCGCGACATCACCACGCGGGCGGTGACCACGACACTCGGGGCATCCACCGCGTGGACCCTCGCGCGGCTGACCGGGAGGCGACGGCGGGCGAGCACGATCGCGCTCGTCTCCCTGATCGGTACCCAGCTCGGGCAGACGCTGGCCGTCGGCGGCCGGGACGGCACCGTCCTCGCCGCGGGTCTGGGCTCCGCCGCATTGCTGGCGATCCTGGTCCAGACTCCCGGGGTCAGCCAGTTCTTCGGATGCACGCCACTCGGGCCGGTCGGCTGGGGGATCGCACTCGGCAGCGCTGGTACGGCGACCGTCGGCGGCCTGCTGCTCGGACGCCGCGAGGTCGAGGCTCCGGATCGTGTCCGCTCGCCCGAACTCGCGTGACTGAAGGCCGAACTCGCTGATCCGTCCGCAGACACGCGGGATCCGGCTCCGGACACACCCGTCAGCGGAGGCCGGAAACGCGAGCACCTTGACAGCCTGTGGCGTCGTTCATACATTCATACAAGCGTTGTCAAACTGTATGAATGACGCTGGGAGTTGGTCGTATGCGACTCGGCAAGACCGCCGTCGTCCTCGGTGGCAGCGCCGCCGGACTCTGCACCGCGGGCGCGCTCGCCCCGTACTTCGACCGCGTGCTGGTGCTCGAACGCGACGAGCTTCCGGCCGAGGCCGAACACCGGCGCGGGGTGCCGCAGAGCAAACATCCGCATTTCCTCCTGAACTCGGGTCGCCGCGCGATCGGAGCGTTGTTCCCCGGATTGGAGGATGACCTCATCGCCGCCGGCGGACTGCATCTCATGCCGTCCATGGACGCCGCATACCTCGATGGGAAGGGCTGGTCGGCGCGGAAACGCAGCGCGATGACGATGATCTACAGCTCGCGCATCCTCATCGAACGCGTGCTCCGGGACAAGGTCCGCGGGCTGTCCAACGTCGTGATCCGTGAGGGCGTCGCGGTCAGTGGGCTGAAGACCCGGGACGGCGCCGTCACGGGGGTCGGCTTCTCCACGGGCGACGGCGAGGAGCACCTCGACGCAGACTTCGTGGTGGACGCGATGGGCCGCGGTTCCCCGGTCGGCGCGTGGCTGGTGGCGGCCGGCTGGCCGGAACCCGAAGTGCGGACCCTCGACGCCAAGGTCACCTACACCTCACGCTGGTACGACCTGCCGTCACCCGAGGAGCGCCCGCCGTCGTGGTGGTGGCGGCATCTGGTGATCATGCCGACCCCCGACAAGGGTCCGCATCCGGAAGAGCACGAGTTCCTGGTGAACTTCTTCCCGATCGAGGGCAACCGGGTCATCGCGTGCATGGGCTCGTGGGGCATCGAGATGCCACGCACCACCGAGGCGTTCGTCGAGTCCGCCCGCCGAGTGCGGGCACCGCTGTTCGCGGCCGCGATGGACCGGTCCACGCCGACCTCCGAGGTGCACCTCACCCGGTCGACCGGCAACAAATGGCGGCGCTACGACCGGCTCCGCACCCCGCCGGAACGGCTGGCGTTCGTCGGCGACTCGATCTGCGCGTTCAACCCGTTCTACGCACAGGGCATCAGTTCCGCCGCCGGTTCGGCGCTGCTGCTGCGCGAGCACCTCGCCGGCGCCGAGCGTCTCGACACCGGGTTCTCCGCACGTTTCCTCGCGGCCCAGCGCAAGCTGCTCACCGTGCCGTGGAGCCTGGCGATGGCGAGGGACCAGGGGTACGCCTGCGCGGTGGGCACCGAAAAGGCGGGAGAGTGGAAGCGACGTCTGCTCTCGGCGGTGTCCGGCCCGGCGTTCAGGCTCATCGTCGGCGCAGCTCGCGAAGACGACGTGGTCGACGAGCATTTCGCGAAGGTGTTCAACCTCGACGAGTCGCTGCGCGACATGATGACGAACCCGAGGGTGATCGCGGGCCTCGTGCGCTACCGGATCCGGGCGGCGCTGGGGCGGCACCGGATCCCGTTCGACTTCGACGCCCGCGCCGAGCCGCCGGTCACGGACTATTCCACCGAACCGGCGGTCGCCCGATGAGCGCCGTATGCGGGGCGGACGCGAAAGCCGTCACCCGAGGCCTCGGCATCGACTGTCACGACGTGGCCGCCTGGCTCTCGATCCGCCCACCGTGGGCGGCGGGGCACTGGACGATGCCGCTGCTGGAACTGCTCGTCCTCGGCGGAGCCGTGTTCGCGCTGGTGCACGCCGTCCGCCGTCACCGCCAGGGCGACTCGGTCAATCTGGCGCTGTGGTGCGCTTCGCTGGTCTACCTGTTCGTCATCGAACCGCCCCTGTACTTCCCGGAATGGTTCGGCCTCGAGCGGCAGTACGGATTCATCTTCGCCCACAACCGGTTCACCGTGCAGTTCATGTGGGACCGGCTGCCCCTCTACATCGTGGCGTTCTATCCGATGATCAGCCAGCTCGCCTACGAACTCGTCCGGTCGCTGGGGATCTTCCGTGCGCGCGGCGCGCTGGCCGGGTCGGTGGCGGTCGCCTTCGCCTGCCAGGTCTTCTACGAGGTCTTCGACCACCTCGGGCCCCAGCTGAAGTGGTGGGCCTGGAACGGGAACAACCGGATCGTCAATCACCCGGCACTGGATTCCGTGCCCATGACCAGCATGCTGCTCTTCGCGTCCGTATCCATGGGCGCCATGACCTATCTGGTGGTGCGGCTCGCCGGTGGTTCGAGGCGCGGGTGGTCGCTGGTGGCGCGCATCGTGGTGGCCGGGGTCCTCACGCCGCTGAGCATGGCGATCGCCGGGCTCCCGTCGAGCCTGCTCGGCGGCAACGTGACCACGCAAGCTTGGATTCTCGCCGCCGAGCTGGCGCTGCTGTGGGTGGCGGGAACCTGGATCTTCGTCCGGCACTGGGGTACCGAAGAGGCTCTGGCGCCTTTCGCCCGGTTCTATCCCGCCGTCTATCTGGGTGCGATGGTCGTGTTCTGGCTGGGCGCCGTCATCGAAAACGGTGTCACACTGGGGAGCGGCCTGTACGTACTGGCCTGCTTCGTGGCCGCCGGCCTGATGCTCACCGCGCTGTACCGCGTGCACCGCTCGGTACCTGCCACCGTCTGAGATTCTCCGTTCGGGGAAGATGAGGCGTATGGGGCACCACGGATGGCGGGGCAATCCGCCCGGAACCGAGCGCGAGGCACGCCGCCGGATCGTCGAGGCGGCGACCGCCTGCATCGACCGGGTCGGCCTCGCCAAGACCAGCCTCTCCGACGTCGCCGCGGAAGCGGGCGTCACCCGGCAGACCGTCTACCGCTACTTCCCTAGCCTCGCCGACATTCTCAGCGCCGTCGCGCTGGACCGGGTCGAGGAGTTCGCCGGCCGGATGGAGCGGCATCTGGCCACGTTCGCCGACCCCGCCGAGGTCGCGGTGGAATCCGTCGTGTTCGGCGTCCGTGCGGTCCCCGACGAGCCGTACCTGGGACTGCTCCTGAAAGCGGGCGAGGCCGATGTCTTCACCGTGGCGGTCACTTCTTCGCAGTCGTTCGCGCTCGGCGCGCGGATCCTGCGGAACGTGCCGGTCGACTGGGCCGCGGCGGGCGTCACGGCCGACGAGCACTTCGAGGGCCTCGCTGAAATGCTGATGCGGCTGTTCCTGTCGTTCCTGCAGTACCCCTCGACACCGGCGCACACCGACGAACAGTTGAGGGCCTTGGTCCGCCGGTGGATCGGTCCGGCGCTGACCGCACGGCCGTGACAATCGAACCCCGTGAAGTATCAACGCGGATGGTAGTTATTCACCGACAATAACCAGGGTCCTTGTCTGGTCTTCACGATGCTGCCACCCTCGCCGAAGACGATCATCGGCGGAAGGGGAGTGCATGGGATGGTGGTGGCGGGCGTTCTCCGACGTCGCACCGTGGTCGCTGCTCGCCGCCGCGGCCGGTGCCGTCGTCGCCGAATTCGTCGCGCGGCTTCGGGGGAACCGGCGTCGCCGGTCCGCGATTGCGCTGGATTTCGCTTTGCTGGCCTCGCTTTTCGCGGTGCTTCCGGTCGTGTTCGTGCCGGCGCCGATGGCGGGTCGCGGTTCCTCGGTGAGTCTCCACCTGCTGGGTGATGTCCTGCCCGTCTTCGAGGATCGCCCGGACCTCGCCTTGTTCCAGTTGGCGGGCAACGTTTTGCTGCTGGTGCCGCTCGCGGTGCTGGCGTCAGTGCGCTTCGACTGGACGAAGCCGGTTCCGCGGATCGTCCTGGCGGCGTTCGCGGTGTCCGTATCGATCGAATGCCTTCAGGTCTGGCAGGGCGCCGGACGGGTGGGTTCGCTGGACGACGTCTTGTGCAACACGGCCGGGGCCGCGCTCGCGGCCTGGTGCGGAAGCCGGTGGCGAGGCCGGGCGACGGGCAGCGTTCGCGTGTGGCACCGCTCGGGAATCGAAGTCCGGCGTTCCGGTGTGGTGAACGCCCGCCGCGGTCAACGGCTGATCGGCCGCGTGACCCTGAGCGATCTGCCGCCGATGGCGGAAGGGGCGACTCTCGAGATCACCCTGTCCGAATCGGACGGTGGAGCGCTGCTCGTTTCCGCGCAGGCGTCGGTGGCGGCATGAGCCGCGTGGCTACCTCGGCCGGACGCCCGCGAGGACGGCGTCCAGGCTGGGAAGCCACCTCTGCCGGGGATCCGGTGCCGAGAGCCATTCCGCGTGGGCCTCTGCCCGGCCGGAGTCGGCGGGAAGGGGGAGCAGCGTGCCCCAGGCGAGTACTTCGACGTGCTGCGGCAGGGAATCCCGAGAGGGGATCAGCCCGTCGGTCTCCGCGAGAATGGCCACACGCGGTCCCTGCTGCGTCAGTACCGTCATGGCGGGGCCTTCGCAGCCGGTCTCGGCGAGCCGGGCGAGGACCTGGGCGCCGTTGATCTTGGGCAGGGTCACCGCGCAGATCCCGCCTTCGAGGACCAGGAACGGCTGTGGACCTAGCCATTTGAGCGACCAGCCGAAGAGCCTGCCGTAGAAGGCATCGCCCCGGGGGCGGATCGAACGTGACTCGACCGGGAGCACTTGGTGGTCCAGCGACATCGTCGGCGCCTTCCGAGCGGGGGAGGGGACACGGCCCCGGGAACTTCGCACAGCCTAACGGCACTCAGTGCCACTAGCAAGTGGCTGCTACCGTCCCGCTATGACCGATTCGCCGCGCCGGGTGCCGGTGTCCAGAGCCGGCGCGACCCCCGCGGGGAGGCGCCGGCTGCGTCGTGCGCTCGCGGCGGCGGCCGTGGACCTGTTCGTGGCGAAGGGCTACGAGGCCACCACGGTGGACGAGATCGCGGCCGCGGCGGGGGTGGGCCGCCGGACGTTCTTCCGGTACTTCGACGCCAAGGACGACGTGCTCTTCGCCAACCACGACGAGATCGTGGCGGAGATGGAGGAGACGTTCGCCGCCGCGGATCCGGACCGTGATCCCGTCGAGGTGGCATGTGCCGCCGTCGGTCTGGTCCTCGACTCCTACGCCGCGGAACTCGACGTGTCGCTCAAGCGGTTCACGCTGACGCGGACGGTGCCTTCGTTGCGGGACAAGGAAGTCGCGACCGTCGACCGCTATCAGCGCGTGCTCGCCCGCTATCTGCGGGCGCGGTTCACCGAACAGGGTGACGAGACGGCGAGCCTGCGGGCGGCCGTGGCCGCGGCGGCGATCGCGGCCGCCAACAACCATGTGCTCCGGCGCTGGCTGCGCAGCGGCGGCCAGGACGACATCGCCGCCAGCGCGGCGGAGGCCTTCGCGCTGGTGATCGACGCGTTCAAGGTCCAGGACGCCGCAGCCGAAACGACCATGGTGGCGGTGATGACCACCTCGACGCCTCTGCACACCGTCATCGCCAAGGTCAACGCCGCCTTGACCGAACAGTGAGGACTGGCACTCAGTGCCACGGAGGTGTTTGCCAGGTGTCGCCCAGGGGGAGGGGAGTGGCGTGCCATACAGGACGCTGGACAGCGGGGGAGCGTGGCGCGGCGATCGCCGTCCGGACAGCCGGGAGGCCGGCCGACCTCCCGGCGACATGCTGAACTTTCGAAATGTATAACGACCTATACGGCACAGCGTAGTGAAAAACTCAGAATCACCTCGCAAAAACCTGCATTGAGGTGAGACCGAGAAAGAACTTCCGGATGTCTTCGGCGAGCAGGTCCGGAACCTCCATCGCGGCGAAGTGCCCGCCCCGGTCGAACTCCGACCAGTGCCTGATGTCGTACAGCCGCTCGGCCAGTGGTCGCACCGACTGCGTGATGTCATGCGGGAGCACCGCCACGCCGAGTGGTGCGCGGCAAGGAGTGTTCCCCCTTCCGGCGTCGTGGTGGAGGCGCGCGGACGACGCCGCGGTCGCGGTCAGCCAGTACAGCGAGATGTCGGTGAGCATCCGGTCGTCGCTGACCGGCGTGCGCGGGTCTGTCCACTGTGCGAAGCGCTCGGCGATCCAGGCGAGCTGGCCGACCGGTGAATCGGTCAACGCGTAGCCGATGGTCTGCGGGGTGGCGGCCTGCAATGCCTGATACGGCGGGCGATTCACCATGAGTCGCTTCACCTTCTCCAAGCGAGCTTCGTCCTCTTCGGACAGTTCGAGACCGGCGTCCGGATCCGGCCGGGTCGGCAGGTAGTTCACGTGTACCCCGACCACGTGCTCCGGTGCCGCCGCGCCGAGTGCCGTCGAGATCCCCGAGCCGAAGTCGCCGCCTTGTGCGCCGTAGCGCTCGTACCCGAGGCGGCGCATCAGCTCGGCCCACGCCTGGGCGATCCGGTCGGTGCTCCAGCCTCGTTCGTGGGTCGGACCGGAGAACCCGAAGCCCGGAATCGAAGGGATCACCAGGTGAAAGTCGGGTGAGAGCGACTCGATCAGGTCGAGGAACTCCAGGAACGAACCGGGCCAGCCGTGAGTGAGGACCAGCGCGAGCGCGTCCGGGTTCGCCGACCGGACGTGCACGAAGTGGATGTTCTGGCCGTCGATCTCGGTGGTGAAGTGCGGAAGCTTGTTGAGTTCGGTTTCGTGGGCGCGCCAGTCGTATCCGGTTCGCCAGTATTCGGCGAGTTCCTTGAGGCGGGCGAGCGGGAATCCGTAGTCCAGGCCCGCGTCGGCGACCTCGTTGGGCCAGCGGGTGCGGGCCAGCCGGTCGGCGAGGTCGTCGAGGTCGGCCTGGGGGATGTCGATGTGGAAGGGCTTGATCGTCATGTACTCTCCCGATCCGTTGGTGCACTAAACGTTGGGCACCCAAACGATACCGGAATCGTTCGGGTGCCCAACGATTAGTTAGACTCGTCACATGGAGAACTCCTCGGACGAGCCGTGCGGCCGCTGGCGGAAGCTGCCCAGCTGGCTGCTCACGCAGACCGCGAACCACGCGCATCGCCTGGTGACCGAAGGGTTCGCCGCGGTCGACTCCCGTGGCTACCACTACCGCGTGCTGGCGACGCTGGACGAGTTCGGGCCTGCCAGCCAGGCGATGCTGGGCCGCCGGAGCGGCATCCACGTGAGCGAGATGGTCGCGGCGATCAACGAGCTCGCCGAACGTGAGCTGGTCGAGCGTGCCCCGGATCCGGCCGATCGGCGGCGTAACGTCATCTCGCTGACCACCGCAGGCAAGCGGCAACTGCGACGGCTGGAGAAACAGCTGGCCGAACGGCAGGACGAGCTGCTGGCTCCGCTTTCGGCCGACGAGCGGAAGCGGTTCACCGAGCTGCTGTCGAAGCTACTGGACCACCACGACCGGCTCGGGCCCTAGAAGCCTTGAGCGGACGCGAGAAACGCTTCGCGTGCGTCGGAAGTGCTGTGCTGTGGCCAAAGGGCTTGCAGCGGGACGTGCGCGGCAGGCTGCAGCTCCCTGACCTGGACGGCGCCGCCCGCCGCCGGTCCGGGTGACGCGGTCACGAACGCGACGCCTTCGGTGTCGAGGACGGCGGTGACCGGTGGCGTTCCCTGGATGGGGTTGCGGCGGATACGGGGTTCGAATCCCGCGTCGCGGCAGAGATTGACGAGCAGATCGGTGTATCCGGACCGGCCGGGGTGACCCCAGACTGTGATCTCCTCGCCGTCGAGGTCGGTCAAGGCGAGGTACTCGCGTTCGGCGAGCCGGTGTCCGGTGGCGACCGCGACGTTGAGCCGCTGCCGGATCAGGGTGGTCCCGACCAGGCCGTGCGCGAGGGGCAGCGCGCGGCCGAGACCCAGGTCCAGTTGCCCGCCGAGCAGTTGTGCGACGAGTTCGTCGGGGTAGCGCTGGTTGACGTCGATGATCAGGTCCGGGTCGGTCTGGTGTCTGCGCAGGAGGGCGGTGACCTCGTCGCCGGTGACGGCGGGGGTGTGGCCGACGCGGAGTCGTTCCGGTTCGCTGCGGCCGATGCGCCTGGCGCGCCGGACGGCGGAGTCGGCGATGCCGTGCAGGAGGTGGGCGTCGGCGATCAGTGCCTGTCCTGCGGGGAGCACGGTGATGCCGGTGGCGCTCCGCTCGAGCAGGGGGACGCCGACCTCCCGCTCGAGCGTGCGCACCGACGTCGACAGCGCCTGCTGGCTCAGGTGCAGCCGGGCCGCCGCGCGGGTGAAGCTGCCTTCTTCGGCGACGGCGATGAGGTGGTTCAGCTTGTACAGGTCGAGGCCCACCCCGGGGTTCCCCTTCGTGTCCGGTCTACGGCGTCTTGGCCAGCGTAAGGGTCAGCGGGTGGTGTAGCCGCCGTTGGGGAACATCGTCTGGCCGGTGAACCAGGCGCCGTCGGTGGCCAGGAACCTGATGATCGGCACGATGTCCTCGATCTTCGTGAGTCGTCCGCCCATCGCCTGGGATTTGTGGAATTCGACCCGCTCGGGGGTTTCCTGCGGATAGAAGAACGGGGTGTCCATCGGGCCGGGTGCGACGACGTTGACCGAGATGCCGCGGTCGGCGAACTCCTTGGCGGCGGCCCTGGTGAAGTGCTCCAGCGGGGCCTTGCCGCCGGCGTAGGTGGAGTAGCCGTCGGTGAAGGCCGCCAGCAGCGACGTGCCGAGGCTGATGATCTTGCCGTTGTCGGAGAGGCGTCGTCCGGCTTCCTGGATGAAGAAGTAGGCGGCTTTGGCGTTGACCGCGAACATGCGGTCGTAGTCCTCCTCGGTCGTTTCGAGGATCGGCTTGCGCAGGACCATGCCGGTGGTGTTGATCGCGATGTCGGGGCCGCCGAAGGTGTCGACGGCGGTGTCGAAGAGGCGGCGGACGTCGGCGACCGCGGTGAGGTCGCCTTGGACGGCGATGGCTTCGGAGCCCGCGCCGCGGACGGCTTCGACTGTCTTGTCGGCGTCGGCCGCGGAGGCGTCGCCGTGGTAGTGGACGACGATTTTGGCGCCGGCTTCGCCGAGGGTGGTGGAGAGGAGCCCGCCGAGGTTCTTCGCGCCGCCGGCGATGATCGCGACTGTGCCTTCGAGGTTCTGTTCGCTCATGACTTCGAACGTAGGAGCCGGGGGCGGTGGCTGGGAAACACAGGATCGAGGTGGGGTCACAAGCCGGGTTTGTGGCCTTCCCCACCTGCGCGGAGCCTGGGAATCTTCGGGATCGAACGGCGAGCTGACCCCGCATTGTGGACACTCTGAGCGTGCTCCGAGAAGTCGACGACCTTGATCAGCCCGCCGCTCCCGAGAGGGCGCCCCGGCAGGGGCGTCCGGCGCGTGTGTTCGAGAGAGCGCTCGACAGACTGGCGTGGTCGCCTTATCCGAGGGCGATCCTGTTGTATCTCGTGATCCGGACGGCGAGTGTCCAGCTGCTCGATTTGCTGGCCGCTCGGCGTGGTGCCACGTTGACCGATCGGCTCACGGCGTGGGACGGGCAGTGGTATCTGCGGTTGGCGGTGCACGGGTACGCGGATCTGCCGGGGACGCTGGACGCGGCGCGGCAACCGTATTCGGACGCGCCGATGGCGTTCTTCCCGTTGTATCCGAAGCTCGTCGGCGCGGTGATGTGGCTAGGGCCGGATGTGGTGACGGCGGCGTTGACGGTGTCGGTGCTGGCCGGTCTGGTGCTGGCGTGCGGGTTGATCCGGATCGGGCGGGCGGTTTCGCCGGAGCGGGGTGACCGGGCCGGGTTGTTGCTGGTGGCGTTGTGGGCCGGGGCGCCGATGGCGATCGTGTTCTCGATGGCTTACACGGAAGCGGTGTTCTGCGCTTTCGCGGTGTGGTCGCTGGTGGGTGTGCTGGAGCGGCGCTGGATGCTGGCGGGCCTGTGCGCTTTCGCGGCCGGGTTGTCGAGGTCGACGGCGGTGGTGCTGGTCGCGGTGGTCGTGGTGGTGGCGTTGGTCGCGGTCTTCCGGCGTACCGAGAAGCGTTGGTGGGCATTGGCGGGTGCGGTGGTGGCTCCGCTGGGGGTCGCCGGGTATCTGGGGTTCGTCGCGTATCGGACGGGCAGTTGGACCGGCTGGCAGGACATCGAGTTGCGGGGCTGGAACACCGAGTTCGACTTCGGTGCGGAGACCGCGGATTCGGTGCTGGCGCGGTTGACCGGGGACGAGTCGGTGTTCAGCACGCTGACGGTGTTGTTGCTGCTGGGTGCGGTGGTGCTGGTGCTGGTGGCGGCGTTCATCCGGGTTCCGTGGCCGTTGACGCTGTACGGGGCCGGGGTGCTGTTGCTGGCGATCGGTACGCGGGGGTTGCCGGACGCGAAGATCCGGTTCATCCTGCCCGCCTTCCCGGTGCTGGTGCCGATCGCGATCGGGTTGTCGAAACGGCGGACGGTCACGACGGTGGCGGCCGCGGTGGCGTGGGTGGTGCTGGGTGCGTGGTTCTCGGCGCACGCTTTGACGGCGTGGCGGTACGCGATCTAGCTGTATTGACCACAAGCGTTGTAGGCGTGGTCAGGGCGGCTGAGGAGGACTCAGCGTCCTGCTTGCGTGCTGTGGGTCGGCAGGTCGAGCAGGGGTAGCCACACCGTGTCGACGATCTCGACGATCGCCTCGTCCGGAACCGCGCCCATGGTCATCAGCATGTCGTGGCGCACCAGGTCGAAGGGCAGGTTCACGACGCGTTCGGGGCGCGGTACGTCCGTAAGCTCGCCGCGCTCGATGGCGCGGTCGACGAGCTTCGCGAAGGGGGGCGTCTGGTCTGCGGGGCGGAGGCGGCTGCGCAGGTCGTTGAAGTCGGTGCCGGTCTCGCGAAAGTAGTCCGCCAGCTGGATGCGCATGAGTATCATCGTGCGGGCCCGCTCGGCGTTGACCGTGCGCAGGAGTGCGAGGGCGTCCTGGCGCAGGCTGCCGGTGTCGGGGATGTCGAGTGGACGCCAGTGTCGGGTGAGTGTGGCGATGAGGAGGTCCTCGCGCTGCGGCCAGCGCCGGTAGAGCACCGGTTTGCTGGTTCCGGCGCGTGCTGCGATGGCCTCGTAGGTGAAGCCGTTGTAGCCCTGCTCAACGAGCACGTCCCAGGCGCCATCGGTGATCGCGTTCTCCAGGACGGCACCCCTGCGCCGTGTCCGTTCACTCACCACTGCCCTATGTCCATCCTGCCGTTTGGATCCGCTTGCGTATCTTAACTCGCGGTCGTACGCTCGAAGCAATAAGATACTGAACCGTTTCTAAGCGGTGTGACCACGTAAGGGAAACGCGCATGTCCATGATCGATGCCGCGCTTGTGGAGTCCTTCGACGAGCCGCCGCACTTCCGCTCCATCCCTGCCCCCGAGGCTGCCCCCGGTCAGGAGACGGTGGACGTCCTCGCCGTCGGCGTGCACCCCGCCACCCGCGGTATCGCCGCCGGCAAGCACTACACGAGTCCTGAGACATTGCCCGCCCTGGCGGGTGCAGACGCCGTCGTCCGCCGGGCGGACGGCAGCCTCGGCTACGTCATGGTCATGGGCGCCGGCACCCTGGCCGAGCGCATCGTCATCGAACCGGCCGCCGTCATCCCAGTCCCGGACGGAGCCGATCCCGCACTCCTGGTCGCCACCATGAACCCTGCCCTGTCCTCGTGGGGGGCGCTGCGCACTCGCGTCCCGTTCCAGGCCGGGCAGTCTGTCCTGGTGCACGGCGCGACCGGCAACGCCGGCTCGATGGCCGTCAAGGTCGCCAAGCACCTCGGCGCGGGGCGAGTGATCGCCGCCGGACGCAACCGCGCCCGCCTCGACGAACTCATGGACCAGGGCGCGGATGCCGTTGTTCAGCTCGTCCCCGACGAGGATGTCACCGCGGCCACGCTCGCCGAGGCCGCCGCGGAGGTCGACGTGGTCCTGGACTACGTGTGGGGGCCGCCCACCGAACTCGCCATGCGCGCCGTCCTCGGCGCCCGGACCCAGCACACCCGCCTGCTCGACTGGGTACAGATCGGCGGCATGGGCGGAGACGCGATCACCCTGTCCGGGCACGCCCTGCGCTCCAACGCCTTCCGCATCCTGGGCAGTGGCTTCGGCTCAGTGGACATGCAGGTCATGCAGCGGGAGTTCACCGAGCTCGTCGCCGCGATCGCCGCGGGCGGCATGGCCGTGCGCCCGCACCCGTTCCCGCTCGACCAGGTCGAGGCGGCCTGGGCTCACCAGGACGCACCCGGCGAGCGCACCGTCATCCTCCTGTGACACAGGCGCCGCCGGCGTGCTCCATCACCGCGACCACCAGGTCGCCGGGCAGCCTGCGCTGGATGGACCGGCCCGCCGGCCAGGTCATCCGCCGATACGAACGCGAGCGTCCCGGCGAAAATCGCATCACGGATCGCCAATGATCGGCAGGCCACGGCATCATCGCCGAACGCGTCTTCACAGACAACGGCTCCTGCCGCGGTCGAGCGTTTGAACCGCACCCTGCTCGACAAGTGGGCGTACGTGCGCCCGTGCTCCGGCAACGCCGGACTACATCTAGCCCGCTTGCCGGTTCCGGTGGTCGGCGACGTGGACCCTGGTCGCGCAACGGGTGGAGCAGAATCGGCGGCGGCCGTTGCGGGAGACGTCGACGTAGACCGTTTCGCAGCCTTCGCGTGAGCAGACGCCGAAGCGGTCCGGGGCGTCGCAGACGAGGTGTGCGAGTCCGCCCGCGGTGTAGGCCCGGACTCGGGACGCGGTGCCGGCGTGTGCGTCGACGTAGTGCAGGTGGGGTGCCTTGCCGTCGTGGGTGGAGATGTAGGGCTTGGACGCGGAATCGTGGAGCAGTGCGTTGACCAGGTCGACGCGGGTGGCGGGGTCGGCTTCGAAGACGTCGCGGAGTCTCTTGGTCCAGGCGATGATCTCGGTCGATTCGTGGTCCTTCACGGCGGCGACGGTCATGCGGTCGCGGAAGATCGTGGTCAGCGTCGCCGGGTCGGCGGCGTCGCCGAGGTTGACCAGGTCGGCGGCGATCTGCGCCGCCGCACCGCCGTAAGGGTTGAAGTGCATTGACTCATTACAGCACGATCGCGGCATGGAAGCGAACAAGTGCCCGCGGTGTGGGTGGCCGCTGGCCGAACTGCCTGGAAGCGCGACGAATTCCCAGCGGGTCTCCCAGGGGAGGCTTGAGTACGTCCGGTGCCTGTGCGGGAGCTGGCTCGCGCGTGTCGACGGTGTGGTGATCGGGGCGACGAAGTCCCAGCTGGGGCAGGCTCAGCTCTGACGGTGCCGTGCGTCGGCGAGCGCGTGCACGGGAGAGGTCTCCAGCTTGTGGCGATGCGCGTCGTAGCGGTCGCGAGTGGTGCGGATGTCGGCGTGTCCCAACAGGTCCTGGACCTTCTGGACCGGAACGTCATTGGCCAGCAGCAGGGTTCCCGTGGTGCGCCGCGCGGTGTGCGGGGAGATGGTGTTCGCTTCGGCGAGTCCGGCGGCGCGGGCCTGTGCCCGCAGAAGGAACCAGACATCCCGTTGCGCCAGTGGTTTCCCGCCGGATTTGGTGCTGTCGTAGCGGACGCCGGTACGCGCGGCGCGCAGTTCGAGGCAGCGGCGCAGCGGGTGCTGGGCGGCGGGGGCGAGCGGGACGAAGTCGCGGTGGCCGCCTTTGGCGGTGTAGCGCAGGATCGTGTGCCCGGAGTCGGTGTCGAGGTCCTGCACGGTGGCGGTGGTGAGGCCGGAGACGCGCAAGCCGGTGTAGCACAGGATCGCGACGACGGCGGCGTCGCGCCAGGACGGTTCCGTGTCGTTCGCGCGGGCGCGCTTCTCCATGTGGTTCAGCAGTTTCGCCGTCGACTCGCCGCCGAGCGCGGGCAGTGGCGGGGTCTTGCCGGTCTTGGGTCGGTTGACCGCGGAGATCGGGTTGCGGTCGGCGATGTCGTTGGACTGCAGGTATCGGTACCAGCTGGAGATGCCGGCGAGGGTACGCGCGACGGTGGAGTCCGCGGCGGGCCGGGGCAGGCCGTCCTTGCCGGTGACGGTGAGGGTGTTCTTCCAGGCGTCGACGTCGGCGCGGCGCGCCATGAGCGGGTCGCGCCCGGTGCGGGCACACCAGCCGAGCCAGGCGGAGAGGTCGGCGTAGTAGGCGCGGCGGGTGTGATCGGTCTTGTCGGTCTCGAGCCAAAGCGTGGTGATGTGCCGGATCGCGTACCGGTCGAGCGGGTCGGCCGGAGGAAGCGCGGGCAGCAGCGCGACGGCGGTTCCGGCGCGGTGGGCACGAGTCCGGCGGACATCGTGATCATCCTATGCGTTTGACCGTGAAGTCCCCCTTCACGACCCGCAAGTCCGTGAAGGCCTCCTTCCCTGCTTTCGGGGTCAGGGTTCCGGCAAAGTCGTGTTCACGCTGCCCAAGTGAGTGGCGGAGGGCCTGACACTTCTCGACTGTCCACAGGGGAGGCTTTCGGGGTGACCGTGCCCGATTCGGGCGTTTTGCGAAGTGGTCGTGAGTGATAAGGAGGGTTAGAACCGTCCTTACCACTCACGACCCCCATCAAAACCGTACAGATAAGCATCAAACGGACATTCATATGCCCCTCTGGTGTCCTCTGTGGACATCGTCCGTTCAGAGCCTCTGTCATCGGCCCGTTCGGGAGGCCCACCTCGAATCACCAAGAACGGCACCGGCCAGCGTTTAGGCGACTTCGCCGGGACCCCGACTCTCAAGGTAGGGAAGGAGGCCTTCACGGACCGGGGCTCAGGTGTAGTAGCCCTCGACGGGGACGCGGGCCTCGTCGTACAGCGCAGGTCCCTCCAGCCGAACAGGCGGTGCGGTGACGGGCGGCTTGAGCGCGGTGACCTGTTCGCCGGAGAGGGCGAACACGACCCTGCCCAGGCCGGAGCGTTCGATGGCGCCCTGGCACATCCCGCATGGCTGGCAGCTGGTGTACATGGTGGTCTTCGCGGCGACGGCGGGTTCGAGTTCGCGGGCGGCCCACACGGCGAGTTTCAGTTCCGGGTGCAGGCTGATGTCTGATTGCGACACCGTGGTGTTGTGGTCTTCGGCCAGCACCGTGCCGTCGGCGCCGACGAGCAGCGAGCCGAAGGGCGGGTCGCCGTCCTTGCGGGATTTCGCGGCCAGCTCGATGGCGCGGCGGAGGAACTTCTCGTCTTCTTCGGTCATCGTCGGTCCTGTTCGGTTCGGTAGCGGCCCAGTTCCCAGTGTGCGGCCACGGTCGCCAGTGCCTGCCAGGCGGCTTCCGGGCGGAGAGTCTCGTCGGGGTCGCCGGAGAACGGGTCGAGTACGACCGTCTCGGCGCCGAGGTGCTGGAGGCGGTCGAGGTCGTCGACGATCTGCTCGATCGTGCCTTCCCCGGCGGGGCGATCGGGTCCGATGACCGGGTGTTCGGTGACGTTCAGCAGGATCCGCGGGGCGAACGCGGGGACCGGCCGATCGTGGGCGTCGGCGATGGTCTTGACCCTGGTGAGCGCTTCGGTGAGCCAGGGGAGAGTGGCCCGCAGCGGGTGCCAGGCGTCCCCGACCCGGACGGCGCGGCGGATCCCGGCGTCGCTGTTGCCGCCGACCCAGATCGGGATGTCGCCGGCGCGGTAGTCGGCGTCGTCGGCCCACGCCTTCCGGACGGCGTCGAGGTGGCCGTCGGTCAGCCGTCCCCGGTGCTCGAACGGGACGTCGAGTGCCGCGAACTCCTGACGGGCCCAGCCTGACGCGACGCCGAGCACGAGCCGCCCGCCGCTGAGCTGGTTCAGGTTCGCGGCCATACGGGCGATGAGCAGTGGATGCCGGTACGGGACGATGAGCACGGTGGTGCCCAGCCGGATCCGGTCCGTCACGCCGGCGAGCCACGACAGCGTCGTGAACGGTTCGTAGAACGGCGCCGGGTACTGCTCGGCGACGTCGGGGGTGATGACGACGTGGTCGGACACCATGAGCAGGTCGTAGCCGAGGCCTTCGACCGTGGTGGCCCAGCCGCGGAGGATCCCGGGGTCGGTCCCCGGTCCGAAATTCGGGACGTTGACACCTATTCGCACAGGTCAAGGCTATCGGCAGGGCCCGAATCCCGGGAAGGGATCTTTCCCTGCGTATGGCCGTTCCCGCCGTGGATCTGCCGGTATTCTCCCCGGATGGCCGAGACTCTCGACGCGACGGACTGGGCGATCCTGGTCGAGCTCCAGAAGGACGGGCGCCTGCCGCTCACCGAGCTGGGGAAGCGGGTCAGCTTGAGCGCGTCGGCGACGACGGAACGGGTCAAGCGGCTGGAGTCGGCCGGGGTGATCACCGGCTATCGCGCCGAGGTCGATCTGGAGAAGGCCGGGTACGTGGTGCTCGCGGTGGTGCGGTTGAAGTACCCGGGCAGCAAGCACGCACCCTTGCACAAGCTCCTGGCCGAGCGGACCGAAATCCTCGAATGCCTCCGCACGACCGGTGACGACTGCTATTCGCTGAAGATCGCGGCCCCGTCGATGGGGCGGCTGGAGGAGATCGTCAACGAGCTCGCGCTCTTCGGCAGCACGAACACCAACATCGTCTACAACCAGACGTTGCCGTACCGGGGGCCGCAGGGCCCGTGACCACGCGGTCACGGGCCACGGGGATCAGCTTTGGCCCGCGTTCTCCCAGAGCCCCATGGTGTTGCCTTCCGGGTCCTTGAAGTAGGCGGCGAAACCCATGTCGCCGACCGCGGTCCGGCCGACGAGGGTCGCGCCGCCCTGTTTCTCGATGACCGCGAGCGTGTCGTCGATGCTGTCGACGTCGAGCACGATCACCGGTCCCGACGCGGGGCTGAGTTCCTTGGCCAGCATCCCGCCGTTGATGAACCCCGGCTCCGCGGGCATGCCGGTCTCGGCGGTCGGCCCCGAGGCGACCATCGTGTAGTCCATCCCCGGCATCGTGTCGGCCTTCCAGCCGAAGACCTCCCGGTAGAAGCCGCGTGCGCGCTCGCCGTCCTCGAACGGAATCTCGAAGTGCACCACCCGTCCGGCCATTGGTCATCAACTCCTGTCGTGGCAGCGGATTCGGAACACCCTCAGCCAATAGCCGCCGTCCCCGGGCGCGCTAGAGGACTTCGCCCTCTCCGAACCACCGGCGCAAGGCACCGACGAGCTCGTGCCGGTCTTCGCCCGCCCACGCCACGTGACCGTCCGGCCGCAGCAGCACGGCCGGTACGTCCAGTTCCTCGCTGCCGTCGACGACGTGATCGACCCGGTCCGACCAGTCCCGGACCGACAGCGCGCCGGTCTGGTCGAGAAGCAGACCCCGGCCGCCGCGGGTCAGCCCGTAGAGATGTCCCTGCCCGAGTTCCAGGTCCCGCATCCGGTGGCCGAGAAGTTCGTGCCCTTCACCGAAGTCGTAGCGGATCGCGGTCGCGGTGATCTTCTCGGTCAGGAACCGGCTCACGTCCTCGAAGTCCATCAGCTCCGCCAGCAGCCGCCGGACCGCCTGGGACCCCGGGTCGAGCGACATCAGCTGCATCTGCGCGCGGGTGTTGTCCAGCACCGCGGCGGCCACCGGATGCCGTTCGGTGTGGTAGGTGTCCAGCAGATCGTCCGGCGCCCAGCCGTTGACCGCGGCGGCCAGTTTCCAGCCGAGGTTGAAGGCGTCCTGGACGCCGAGGTTGAGCCCCTGCCCGCCGACCGGCGGATGGATATGCGCCGCGTCGCCGGCCAGGAACACGCGTCCGGCCCGGTAACGCTCGGCCAGGCGGGTGGCGTCGCCGAAGCGGGAGAGCCAGCGCGGCGAGTGCACGCCGAAATCGCTGCCGGCGACGGCTTTGAGCTGTCGTTTGACCTCGTCGAGGGTCGGCGGGATCCGCGGGTCCTCGGCCAGGCCCTCGGCGGGCACGCCGACCCGGTACACCCCGGCGCCGAGGGGGGAGAGGCCGAACCTCAGCTGGGTCTTGCGGACCTCCGTCATCACGGCGAGCACCGTTTCCCAGTCCTCGGTCAGTTCCATCTCGCCCAGCAGGGTCTCGGCGGTGGCGGGTTCCCCGGGGAAACCGATCCCGAGGAGCTTGCGCACCGTGCTGCGCCCGCCGTCGCAGCCGACGAGGTACCGCGAGCGCAACTTCGTGCCGTCGGCCAGTTCGACGTCCACCCCGTCCTCGTCCTGGCTCAGGCCGGCCAGTTCGCGGCCACGGCGGATCTCGACGCCCGCTTCGGCGGCGTGCTCGGTCAGCAGCCGGTCGGTGACGGTCTGCGGGATGCCAAGGATGTAGGCGTGCGCGCTGTCCAGTGGCGGCGCCGGTTTGACGATCCCGGCGAACGAGCCGCCGACCGGGTACTTCGTTCCGTTCTCGAGGAATCGCTCCAGCAGACCACGCTGGTCCATCACCTCGATGCTGCGCGCGTGCAGGCCCATGGAGCGGACGACCTTGGTCTGCTCCAGGTCCTTCTCCACGACGACCACGCGGACGCCGTGCAGCCGCAGTTCGGCGCCCAGCATCATGCCGGTCGGTCCGCCGCCGGCGATGATCACGTCGATCAAGAGTCCCCCCGTTTGTCGAGCTCGTGCCGCTACGGCGGGGGATTCTGCGGCATGCCCGGGGTCTTGCCGCAAGCCCCCGGGTGCGCTATATGTTGGAAGTGGCAGGGAGAGTCGATCTCTCTGCCGTTGTCATTTCACCCCCGTTTTACGAAGCAAGCCAGACACGACACATGCCGAACATGTTCGGGACGAACATGTTCGGTATGGTGGCCGTATGGCACCCGAGAAGAGCCGCCGGGAACGACCGGCCAAACCCGCGCTGACCCGTGACGGCATCGTCGCCGCGGCGGTCGCGATCCTGCGCGAGGAGGGCCTCCGGAAGGTCACGATGCGCCGTCTGGCGCAGGAACTCGACACCGGCGCGGCCTCGCTCTACGTCTACGTCCGCAACACCGCCGAGCTGCACGCCGCAATCCTGGACGAACTCCTCGGCACGATCCCCTCGCCGCCGGACGACGGTGACTGGCGTGATCGGCTCGAACGGCTGCTCACGGGTTACACCGCGACGCTGCTCGAATACCCGGGGCTTGCCCTGTCCGCGCTGGTGGCCCGCCCGAGCGGCGAGAACTATCTCGCGCTGTGCGAAAACCTGCTCGCCCTCCTCGCCGAGGGCGACGTGGCGCCCGAACGGCGCGCGTGGGGGATCGACATCCTCCTTCAGCACGCGACGGCGACCGCGGCCGAGCATGCCGACGAGGAGTCACCGGAGGAGTGGGACGCGCTGGCCCGCGCCGTGCGGGACGCCGACGAGACGACCCACCCCCAGATCGCCGCCCACGCGGCCGACCTGCTCACCGGAGCACCCGAGCAGCGGATGTCGTGGGGACTGCGGGTGCTGATCACCGGAATCACCCATACCGGCCTCCCCGCCGAAAGGAACCAGGCATGACCACACACCACCCCATCGCGATCATCGGCGCCGGTCTCGGCGGGCTCACCCTGGCCCGGGTCCTGCGCGTCAACGGCATCGAGGCAGCGGTCTTCGACCTGGACGCCTCGCCGTCCGCGCGCACGCAGGGCGGAATGCTCGACATCCACGTCGACTCCGGGCAGGCCGCACTGCGGGCCGCGGGCCTCCACGACGAATTCCGGGCGATCGTGCATCCCGGCGGCGAAGCCCTGCGCATCCTCGACCGGCACGCGGTCGTGCATCACGAGGAGGCCGACGAAGGTGACGGCGGACGCCCGGAAGTGGCCAGGGGCGATCTGCGTGATCTGCTGCTCGGCTCCCTGCCCGACGGCACCGTGCGCTGGGGCGCCAAGGTCACCGGCGCCCACCCGCTCGGCGGCGGCAGGCACGAAGTCGTCCTGGCCGACGGCATGAAGTTCACCACGGACCTGCTCATCGGTGCCGACGGCGCGTGGTCCAAAGTCCGGCCTCTGGTGTCCGCCGCCGCGCCGGCCTACGAGGGCCTCTCCTTCGTCGAAGTGCACCTGAACGACGCCGAAACCCGCCATCCCGCGAGCGCGGCCCTCGTCGGCGGCGGCATGTTCTTCGCGCTCGGTGCGGGCAAAGGGTTTCTGGCGCATCACGACACCGCCGGCAGCCTCCACGTCTACGTCGCGCTGAAGACCGCCGAAAACTGGATCTCCACCGTCGACTTCAGTGACACCGCCGCCGCGAAGGCGGCCGTCCTTGCCCACTTCGACGGGTGGGACGCGGGACTACAGGCGCTGATCACCGACGGCGACGGCGAGCTGATCCCGCGGCCGATCCACGCGCTGCCGGTCGGCCACCGCTGGGACCGGGTCCCCGGTGTCACCCTGCTCGGGGACGCCGCTCACCTGATGTCACCGTTCGCCGGAGAGGGCGCCAACCTCGCGATGCTCGACGGCGCGGAACTCGGCCTCGCGCTCGCCGCGAATCCCGGCGACGCCGAAGCCGCCCTCGACACGTACGAGGCGGCACTGTTCCCGCGCAGTGAGGCGTCGGCGGCCGAGTCCGCCGCGAGTCTCGTTCTCTGCTTCGCCGAAGACTCCCCGAAGCCTTTGCTGGACCAGTTCGCGTCCTACCGCTGACCGGCCGGCTGCGAGCGCCTGGCATAGGCGCGGGCGGCACGAGCCCGGTCACCGCAACGCACGGAACACCACTGGCGCCGCCCGTTGCGCAGGAAGAACCGCGTGCACGGCGGCGACCCGCAGGCGGCGATCCGCTCCGCGTCCGGCCCGGTCAGCAAGTCCGCGGCGTTGGCGGCGAGCGTCGCCAACGCGTGCTCGACGATCTGGGTGATCGGATGCGACGCGGTGCGGTACAGCCCGCGGGCCGGGTCCCAGCGCAGGAGTTCCGCGGTGGGCGCCTTGCTCAGCGCTTCGTTGACGGCGTTGAGAGCGCTCTGCGGCGCCGGATCCGAGCACGACCTCGACGCGAGCAGCACCCGCACCTGCTCGCGCAACGACCGGACCAGTCCCGCGCACATCTCCTGCAGACCGGCGTCGACCGGGGCGAGCCCCCGTTCGGCGAGCCACTTCGTCGCGGCGGCCGGAGTGCCGAGCAGATCGGTGAACTGGCCGCCGGGCAACGCGATCGTGGTGTTGGCGAGCGCCAGCGCGACGTACTGCTCGGCGCCCGGGGCCGGGGGAAGGGCAGCGGTGTCGTCCACGGTCTCATCGTAGATCCTCACGGAAGTTGTTGCACTATTCCGTGAGAACTGGCTAGGGTTCTCACGGAAGAAGAAATATCTATCCGTGAGGTGAACGATGCACCAGCTCGGCGAACAGCTCTCAGTCCAGGTCACCGGCGGCCCGACCGCCCTGATCGACTACGGCGGCCTGCGGTTCCTGACCGACCCGACCTTCGATGAGCCCGGCCACTACGGGCGTCCCGACGGGAAACCCGGCCTCACCAAGACCGCGCCGGCATCGGTGACCCCCGCGGACCTCGGCCGCATCGACGCAGTCCTGCTCTCCCACGACGAGCACCCCGACAACCTCGACCACTCCGGGCGGAAGCTACTGACGGACGTCCCCTTGACGCTCACCACGCCCAGCGGCGCGGGCAGGCTGGGCGGCACCGCGAAAGGGCTGGAGAACTGGGAGACGGTCGAGCTCGACCGGCCCGGCGGGGGAGTCGTGACCGTGACCGCCTCGCCCGCGCTCCACGGGCCGGAAGGCTCGGAGAAGGTCACCGGCGACGTCGTCGGTTTCGTACTCACCGGCCAGGGCCTGCCGACGGTCTACGTCAGCGGCGACAACGCCTCACTCGACGTCGTCCGGCAGGTCGCCGACCGGTTCGGCCCAGTCGACACCGCCGTGCTCTTCGCCGGGGCTCCGCGGCTGAAGCCGGTCTTCGACGGCGCCCTGCTCGTTCTCGACAGCGCGCTGGCCGCGGAGGCGACCCGGATTCTCGGCGCCCGCACGGTCGTCCCCGTGCACATCGACAGCTGGGGCCACTTCACCGAAGGCCGCGACGACCTGGTCGCCGCGTTCACCGAGGCCGGGCTGGCCGATCGGCTGCGACTGGGCTGAGCTTGATCGTCTACGTTCGGAGGCACACCGACGAGACAGAGGGAGCATCGCCATTCCCGCCACCACGCTGAGCATTCCCACCGCGGACGGCCAGTCCGACGCCTTCGCCGCCTTCCCCTGCGACGGCGGAACGCATCCGGGTGTCCTCCTGTACCCGGACGCGTTCGGGCCACGCCCCGTCCTGTGGGACATGGCCCGCGAACTGGCCGGACACGGCTACTACGTACTCGTCCCGAACGTCTTCCACCGGCACCGCCCCGCACCTGTGTTCGACCTGCCCGAGCACATCACCACCCAAAACCGTCCCGCGCTCTTCAGCCAGATCATGCCGCTCATCGAAGCGCACACCACCGAACGCGCACTGAGCGACGCCGCCGCGTACCTCGACTTCCTCGCCTCCCGGCGCGAGGTCCGCGGCGGACCGGTCGCCACGATCGGCTACTGCATGGGCGCCGTCCTCGCGATGCGCACCGCGACGGCCCACCCCGATCGCGTCGCCGCCGTCGCCGGGTTCCATCCCGGTGCCCTGGTCACCGACCGGCCCGACAGCCCGCACCGGCAGATCCCGGGCCTCACCGCGAAAGTCCACCTCGGACTCGCCGAGAACGACATGACACCCGAGGCGATCATCGAGATCAGCCAGGCGTTCGACGCCGCCGGCGTCGGCTACAGCTGTGAGATCTACCCCGGCACCGTCCACGGCTTCACCATGTCCGACACCGAAGCCTTCGACGAGACCGGATCGCGGCGCCACTGGGAACGACTGGTCGCCCTCCTCGGCAGCACGCTGGGATGACCTGGCCCGAGAAGGACACCCGCCGGGTCTCGCTCCGGAACGGCCAGTCGTTCCTCTGGCACCTCGATGCCGGCTGGGAAACGACAACGCGCGTGATCCGCGTCAAGGAAGACGGCACCGGCGGACAGGTTCTCGTTCTCGACCCCTACCACCACGCCTTCCTGCCTACGCAGACGCAGGTCCGCCGCGCCATTCGTGACGCCTTTCGCGCCGGCTGGCAGCCCGCCGCGCGACGACCGCCGTTCGAGATGGTGTTCGACGGCGAGCGCTTCGTTCCCCGAGAACCTCAACGACCCCCTGCGGCCAGTACCGCCGCTAGGCCTTCCCTCAGGTCCTTGACGAAATATCCGGGAACCTCCAGCGACGGGAAGTGACCCCCGGATTCGGGAGACCTCCAGCGAACGATCCGCCGGTACCGCTCCTGCGCCAAAGGACGTGGGCATTTCTCGATGTCGCGGGGATACATGGTGATCGCCGACGGGACGTCGACCCGGAGTCCGGGGTCCAGGGAATCGTGGCTCTCGTAGTAGATGCGGGCCGCCGACGCGCCGGTCCGTGTCAGCCAGTACAGGGTCACGTTGTCGAGAACGCGGTCTCTGGAGATCGTCTCGAACGGACTGTCTTCGGTGTCCGACCACTCGGCGAACTTGTCGAGGATCCAGGCGAGCAGCCCGACCGGTGAGTCGACGAGGGAGTAACCGATGGTCTGCGGCCGGGTCGCCTGCTGTTTCGCGTACGCCGCGCGACGGCCCCAGAAATCACGGGTCTGCTCGGTCCACTCGCGCTCGGCCGCCGTCAGCCCGTCCATGGACAACCCGGGCGGCCCCTGCGCGAACGTCGTGTGGATGCCGAGTACGTGCGCCGGGAACCTGCCGCCGAGCACCGTGGTGATATTGCCTCCCCAGTCGCCGCCGTGGGCCACGAACTCGCCGTAGCCGAGCCTTCCCATCAGCTCCACCCACGCGGACGCGATCTTTTCGGTGCCCCATCCGGTGGTGGCAGGCCTGTCGCTGTACCCGAAGCCCGGCAACGACGGGGCCACGACGTGGAACGCCGGCGCGGCCGCGTCCTTCGGATCCGAGAGCTCTTCGATCACGTCGACGAACTCGGCGACGCTGCCCGGCCAGCCGTGGGTCAAGATCAGGGGAGTGGCATCCGCACGCGCGGATCGGCGATGCAGGAAGTGGATCCCCAGGCCGTCGATGGTCGTGCGGAACTGCCCGATCCGGTCGAGGCGCTCTTCGAACGACCGCCAGTCGTACTCCGTGCGCCAGTAGTCCACGACGTCGACGAGGTCGGATAAAGGAACGCCCTGTTCCCATCTGGAGACCGTCTCGGCCTCGGGCAGCCGCGCCGCGGCCAATCGCGCCCGCAGCTCCTCGAGGTCGGCCTCCGTCGCCCGGCTTTCGAATGCTCGCACCTCATTGGTCATGAGACCTCCTGGCATTGCGGAACCGGCTAAGACGGTTCTAACAGTTCCGGCCGGCGGCGTGCAACCGGCTAAGGTGGTTCCATGCCTGCTGGGTTTCCCGACTTCCGCCTCGGTAGCGTGCTGGCGACCAGCTTCACGGCGACTCTGACCGAGCGTCATGGCGACGCCGTCGAGCGCATACCCACACCGCCGCGGCTCGTGGACTGGCTGGCCGTGAACGGCCTCGACGTGGGCTCCTGCACCACCGCCCAGCTCGACCTCGCCCGTGAGCTGAGGGAAGCGATTCACGCCGCCGCGACCGCGACCGCGCTCCAGGACACGCTCCCCGCGCCTGCCGTCCGGGTCATCAACGAGTGCAGCGCCCGCGGCCGGGCCGCGGCCGTCCTGACACCCGAGGGTGAGCGGCGATGGCGGGTTCCCGGCGTGGAAGACGCCCTGAGTGTGATCGCCGCCGACGCGATCAGCATCATCGCGGGCGAACGCGACGGACGATTCGCCTTGTGCGCGTCACCGACCTGCCAGGCCGCCTTCTTCGACACCAGTCAAAGCCGCACCCGCCGATGGTGCGACATGAACACGTGCGGGAATCGCCAGAAGAAAGCGCGGTTCAACGCCAACCACCGCAAGAACCCCGGATCGGCCCGGTGAAAGGCATCGCGATGGAGAACGACTACGACGGCTTCGCCGAGGCATACGCGGCCGAGTCCGAGAACAGCCTGATCAATGCCTACTACACACGGCCCGCGATCCTGAACCTCGCGGGGGACGTGGCCGGCAGGCGGATCCTCGACGCCGGCTGCGGCGCGGGCCCCCTGTTCGAGTCGCTGCGGGAGCGGGGCGCCATCGTGACCGGCTTCGACGCCAGCGCCAAGATGCTGGAGCTGGCCCGGAAACGACTCGGAGACGACGCGGCCCTCCAGGTCGCCGACATCGGTGCCCCGCTGCCCTTTCCCGACGGCGCGTTCGATGACGTCATCGCGGTCCTCGTCCTGCATTACCTCGAAGACTGGACCGCGCCGCTGGCCGAAATCCGGCGCGTACTGAAACCCGGCGGCAGGCTGATCATGGCCGTCAACCACCCGCTCCTCTTCAAACTGGTCCATCCCGACTCGGACTACTTCAAGACCGCCAAGTGGTCCGACGAGTACACCTTCAACGGCCGGAAAGCCGTGCTGACGTACTGGCATCGTCCTCTGCACGCGATGACCGACGCGTTCACCGCGGCAGGTTTCCGGACCGCCGTCATCAGTGAGCCCCATCCGGCACCGGGCGCGCACGAGCGCTTCCCCGAGGAACTCGCGGGCAAGACCGCCTTCTTGAGTTTTCTGTTCTTCGTCCTCGAGGCCTAGGGCTGGATGTTCTCGAGGTCCTTCAGCAGGCTCGGGTGCTGGGGAGTCCAACCGAACGTTTGGCGGGTGTGGGCGCTGGACGAGGGCTGGTCGGCCGCGAAGCGGGCCAGCGCTGGGTGCCGTCGCCCGGGTAACCGGACACCCCGCTCTGGCGCGCGATACCGGTCAGCACACCGGCGAACCCGCCCTTGCCCTCGTGGTGAACGGTCTGCGGCAGGCGGACGGCCCGTCGGTCGGAAGCGGGTCACTCTCGGTGGGGGCGCGGCCCGGCGTGGCGGGCGTGCCCGAACAGGTCACGAAGGGGCGGCCGGTGCCGAACGGGCCGGGGTCACCAAGAGCACCTTCTTCCGGCACGTCCCCGACAAGCGCGAACTGCTGGTCGCCGGACAGGAAACGCTGAGCCGGCTGCTGACCGAAGTGATCTCCGAAGCGCCCGCCGAAGCCAGTCCGCTCGAGGTGGTCGCCGCGGGTCTCGTCCGCGCGTCGACCGCGATGGGCCCGATGAGCCGGGAGATCGCCCCGCGGCTCAAGGCCGCGGTCGCCGCGAGCGCCGAACTTCAGGAACGAGACGCCCTCAAGAGCGTCAGCCTCGCCGTCGCCATGACAGCCGCCCTGGTCGCCCGCGGCGTGCCCGATCCGACCGCCGCCCTCGCCAGCGAGCTCGGCGTCCTCGCCTTCAAACGGGAATACGCCGAATGGTCCGAAGGCGACCGCGCTCCTGAGGACGACTTCGCCACCTACCTGCTCAAGGCCCTTGAAGAACTGCGCTCCGCGAGCGCGTCTCTGGGCTGACCGGGAGTGGCCGCCGACCGCCGGTACCTGCCGGGCGGGGTCTCGTACTGGCGTTTGAACGCCACGGCGAGCGCGAATTCCGACCGGTAGCCGACGGCATCGGCGATGGAGCTGAGCGGCGCGTCGGACTCGCGCAGCAGCCGGGCCGCCGTGGTCATGCGCCACCAGGTCAGGTAGCGCATCGGTGGTCGGCCGATCAGTTCGGTGAACCTCTTGGCGAACGGAGCCCGGGACAGACCCGCGAGCGTGGCGAGCGACGCGACCGTCCAGGGGTGCGCCGGCTTCCGGTGGATGGCGTGCAGCGCGGCCGCGACGCCCGGATCCCGCAACGCCGTCGCCCAACCGGTGCCAGTCTTGGTCCGGGCGCTGTCGAACCAAGCGCGCAGGGCGTAGAGCAGCAGCATGTCCAGGAGTGCGGGAATGGCCGCGTCCGTGCCGAGCCGCGGCCGAACCGATTCGGCGCCGAGCATGTCCACCACGGTCCTCAGCT
Organism: Amycolatopsis coloradensis; assembly: GCF_037997115.1. NCBI lineage: Bacteria > Bacillati > Actinomycetota > Actinomycetes > Pseudonocardiales > Pseudonocardiaceae > Amycolatopsis > Amycolatopsis coloradensis. Next base: position 5,370,154 of record NZ_CP150484.1, on the reverse strand, counting down.
CGGCAAGACCGTCGGCGCGGGTATCGAGATGGACGACCTCGGGCAGGTCCTGCAGCAAGGGGTGCAGACCCTCGGGTGCGAGTTCGTAGGCGCCGCACAGGGTGACGGTGGAGGATTCCGACGCGTCGGCGAGCGCGAGCGGATGGTCCTCGGCGGCGGGACCGCAAGGCCGTGCGGTCGGCGGCGTGGCCGGGCTGTCGGCCAGCACGTGCCCTCGTCCGTGTGGCAGGAGCACGACGTCACCCGCGACAAGCCGCACCGGTTCGGCATCGGCCGGGACGAGGACGCAACTGCCCCGCACCACCACACGAAAGCCGACGGCGCCGGGCACCGGAGAGAACTGTTGCGCCCAGGAGCCTTGCCACGTCACGAGCGCCGACCTCGGACGGCCGGCGCGTACCACCGACAGCACGTCGCTCAGCACGTCCACGGCGCGACCCTACGCGTTCGGAGACGATTGCGAAGGAAATAGGCGGCTTTGGCACATGGTTCGTCTCTCCAGGGGGCCCTACGGTCGAGAACATGAAAGCCGCACGGATTCATCAGCATGGGGACCCGACCGTCATCCGCATCGAGGAGGTCGCTCGGCCCGTCCCCGCGGCGGGCGAGGCGCTGATCGAGGTCGCCGCCACCTCCTTCAATCCCACCGAGGTGGCCCTGCGCTCCGGCGCGCTCCGCGACCTGGTGCCGGTGGCTCTGCCGCTCACCCTGGGCTGGGATGTCGCGGGGACGATCGTCGAACTCGGGGAGGGAGTGCGCACGCACAAGGTCGGCGACCAGGTCATCGGCTGGATCGACGGTGCGGCCGCGGAGTTCGCCGTGGCCGACGCCGCAGCGCTGGTCACCGCGCCCACAGCCGTCCCTCTCGCCGGCGCGGCCGCCCTGCCGCTCGCCGGGTTGACAGCGTGGCAGGCGGTCGAGCGCGCACGCCTCGTCCCGGGTGAACGACTTCTGGTCAACGGCGCGGGCGGCGGCATCGGCGGCTTCGCCGTCCAACTCGCGAAACGCGCCGGCGCACAGGTGGTCGCCACCGCCAGCCCGCGCAGCAGGCAAGCGGTCCTGCGGCACGGCGCGGACCTGATCGTCGACTACACCACCACGTCGCTCGGGAACGCGCTCGACGGTCAGGTCGATGTCGTCCTGAACCTCGTCGGTCTCGACGAGCCGCGGAGCGCGGCGCTGGCTTCGCTCGTCCGGCCCGGTGGCCGCATCGTCTCGGTCACCAACGAGTTCAAGGCGCCGATCACCACACGTGTCGTCGCCCGTAACGACTCCGCCCAGCTCGCCGAGCTGGTGACCTTGGTCGACAGCGGCACGATCACCGTCGAGATCACCGAACGGCACCTGCTCAGCGCGCTCGCCTCCTTGCACCGCCGAAGCGAAGCGGGTGGTATCCGCGGCAAGGTCGTCGTTCTGCCGGTGGCCTGACCAGGCAGAATGCTCTCAGATCGCCACTGAGCGCCTAATCCGGGCCGCCTGGTGTCTTCGCTCCGGGCTTCTGCGTTCTCAGGAAAGCGTATTTCGCGCTTTTCTCAGGGATGCTCAGTCATAAGGGGCATTATCACGGTACATAGGCGCTGTCATAGTTACGCGTGCGCAAGAAGCGAAACCAGATACGCGTATCGCGTAAACGGTCAAAAACGACAAGAGATTCCCACGATCGGCGGCCGGGAGTGGATCAGCTCAACGCGCGGCGTGACGTCTCAAGGCATTGTAGAGGGATTCTCGTGTAATGTCGACTGCGGTCTCACTTATTGATAATCGGTCGCAGATATTGCCAAAGCAGCTGTTCAGCGGCTTGTAGAGTGTCTTCGGTGTTCTGTGCGCCAACCCCACCTGTGCCCGGTCTTGTGTGCGAATCGTTGTCGTCAGACTGCTGACTGGTCGTGTGTGGTGCTGCTTTCTAGGGCTCTCTTCAAGTGATCCCTTCGGGGTCGGAAGCGCATTTGCATGTCATCTGAGTTTTCGGGTCAATGTCGGGTGATGTGCCCTCGAGTTAATTCGGCGCCAGGCGAACTTGAGTGGGCTTTTTGTTCCGCTTGCGTGAGGGGGGCAAATGATATTTCCGAAATGTTTGGCGTTGTTCGGAGAGTGACTTGTGCTCGCCGAGCCTGTTTGGTCTGTCAGTCGTGCGGAAGGTCTCGTGGAGGTGCGCAACATGTGTAGCGGCTACCGGGTACCACTGCAAAGCGAACTGGACGTCGGTGGTGGGGTAGCGGGTGGTGGGGTCGAGGAAGCCGCGTTCCAGTAGTTCAGCGTCACCCTGGGTGGGGTTCTTGCCGGAGCAGGCTGCATGCAGGGTAACGAACGCCTCTCCCGCAATTGTGCCGCGTCGAGGACGTCGATCTGGGTCGGGTCACCGTTCCACACCTGCACCGGCGTCCGCCCGCGCAAGCCTTCGTGATGGTGCTCGTGGTTGGAAAAGCGTGCCCATTCGGTGAACAGCCGTCCCAGTTGCGGCAGCGTCAGCATCGCCGCACCCGGCCAGTCCTCCGTACCGGCGACCGCGACCAGCAGCATCTGCTCGATCGTGCCTTTCCCTCGCCCGTCACGGGGCATCACCGGCCGCACGTGGATCACCAGGTTCGACGCGACCCGTTCGACTGCCTGGGAGAGGAAATCCGCGCCGTGGTCACATTCGATCACCGCCGGCACCCCGCCATGAGGGCCGCGCAGGGGGTCGATCGGCAATGCGGAGCGCAGCGCGCACAGCACCGTGCCCGCATCGCCCCGCTCACTGATCGCCCAGCCCATGATCATCCGGCTGTAGGTGTCGACAAAGGTGGTAAGCCAGGGCCGCAACGGCCGCCCGCGCCCAGGCACCACGACGATCTCCAGCTGAGTGTGATCGGCCTGCCAGATCGCGTTACGGTGCGGACTCGACCTTTGCGGCCACACCCGACGCGCTCGCCGCGCCTCGTCGCCACGGTGCCAATACGCGCGTTCAGCCGGATCCCATTGCCGCGCTACCGCCCGGTAGAAGCACGCCCGCGACACCGCGCGCTGCCCTTGCCACTCCCGCCACAGCCGTGGATCGATCGGGACACCAGCAGCGCGGCGGCGGCCGGCCAGCGCCGCCGATCGGGCGCGGTACACCGCGGCGACCCTGCCATGGAAATCCTGCAGCGCGGCCACGTCGGTCGATGACAACGTGAACCGGCCGCGCGCGGGATCCGGCGCACGATCGGCGCGGCGCAACCACCGGTACACCGTCGCGTCCGACACCCCCCCCGCCCCGTCCGCGGCGGCCACGATATGGGCACGGTCGAGGCAGTCGCGGTCGCGTAGTTGCCGCAGCCGGACCACCACCCTGGCCCGTTCCTCAGCACTGACGTGAGGACCCTTGGGGCCCGGACGACCCGCCGTTCGCGTCACCATCCCGCATCCCGGTGTCTGGTGTGTCCTCGGTGGCCGCTACGAGATCAGGAGACGGCGCGCTTCGTTCTCGGGTCAAGGTGGCTCCACCGAACGGTGCAACCAGCCCGGCTGAGCTAGGTGCCGCTAGGGTGCCAGGCGTCGGCGACGAGGTCGACAGCGCTGCGCGCCGGGTCACGGGCCGCGTGATCGTAGACGCCGCTGGTGGTGTCGATGCTGGCATGCCCGACGTCGGCCTGCACATATTCCAGCGAGGCCCCTGCCTCGACCGCGGCGGTCACGTAGAAGTGCCGCAGCGCGTGGGGATGCATCGCCTCGGCGACGCCGGCCAAGTCCTGGCCGCCGGCCGCGGCGAGACGGCGCAGGAGCTGCCAGATCGCCTGACGGGCGAATCGGCGCCCGCCACGGGTCACCAGCAGCGGGCGGTCTGAGGGCAGGGCGCGGCGGCCGGCGCCGGTCACCACCGCGGTTCCCGTACCGTCCGCACGCAGCGCGAGATACTCCACCAACGCGCGCTCAGCGGGCACACTCAGATACACGATGCGCACTTTCCCGCCTTTGCCGCGCACGCGTAGCGCCCGCCGCCCCCGGGTCACATGCAGGTCGGCGTCGTCGAGCCCGCACAGCTCACTGACCCGCAAACCCAGCGTGAACAACGCGACGATCGCGACCGCGCGCGCGACATCACACGCACTCGCACCCCGCCGCGGTGTCCCCGCCGCCTGATGTAATGCCGCGACCTGCCGGGTCGTCAAGGTGACCGTCGCCGACGTGCTCGCCGCTGCTGCGGTCAGCCCGAGCCGCCGCCGGTCCAGCGCTGCCGGGTTTGCCGCCACCAGCCCCGCATCGGCCAGGGATGCGTACATGGTCTTCACCGTCGCCAACATCCGGTCCCGCGTCGACGGCGCCGCTCCCGCCGACTCCAGGTCTCTTAGCCACGTCTTCACCTGTGCCGATGTCGCCACCGTCGGATCCACCCCGTTGGCCGCGCACCACCGCAGCCAATGGCAATCCCGTAACCGTCCCCGGCCCGCAGGCGGAGGTCCTGCCCGTCCCGGCGGCTTGGCCGCGGGCGCGATGACGACGGCCTCGGCGTAGTCTGCCAAGGCGTCAGCCCACCGATCCCGGACCGGGGCACCGATCCGGGGCCCCATCCAGCCGCCGATATCGTCGGTGGTCACCGGCAGCCCCAGTCCTTCGGCGTAAGTACGGCGGGTCTGGTGGTTGCCGTATCCGGTCAACCACTCCGTGATGCCGGAGAGCAGACCGGCCGGATCCGTGACCCCGGGCCAGACTTCGCTCTCTCGCACGGGTTTTCCGGGTGAGACAGCGGCTGAATCGAGGCCGGACAGGAGTTTCACTGTCGGGTGTCCTCCGGGCTTCGGTCGGTCGCGACGATCATCCGATCACCGTAGTGGTTGTGCCGGGTACACAAGAACAGCGGAAATCATGCCATCGAGGCCGGGGCCAGGGTGTCCCGGACCCAGTCGACGATTTCGGTCGTCGCGGCGCCGGGGGTGAAGATCTGCGCGACCCCCATCGCGGCCAGCTCTTCGATGTCTTCGGCGGGAATGATGCCACCGCCGAAGACGACGATGTCGGTCGCGTCCTGTTCGGCCAGCAGGTCGAGAATGCGCCGGAACAACGAAAGGTGCGTTCCCGACAGCACGGACAGGCCGATGGCGTCGGCGTCTTCCTGCACGGCGACACGCACGATCTGTTCCGGAGACTGCCGCAACCCCGTGTAAACAACTTCCATGCCCGCGTCGCGTAGAGCGCGCGCCACGATCTTGGCGCCACGATCGTGGCCATCAAGACCGGGCTTGGCGACCACGACCCGGATCGGACTCGGCAGTGGACGTCCCGGCGTCTGCGCGTCGGTGTACATGCTCCTCCTCGAAGGGTTGCTCGGGGTCTGCACTTCCGGGATCGTGAATCGATGCGGGCGCCCGAATTCTCACCACCTCCGGCCGTGCGGGTGAGGTCCAGGCAACCCTCCGCCTCGCGTGGTGTCACGATACTTCGGCGACGGCTCCATCTGCCAGCTTCGGTCCGATTCTCCGCGGAAACGGGAACTCGCTTTGTCGCACGGATGGCTCTGTGTCGTTGCGGGACGGGCCATTTCGCCAAGGTAAAGTGAGCCCATTGAACCAAATCCAACAGGCTTTCCTGGTCACGGGACGGCGAATTTCGGAGGGATCGCACGACGATGGCAACTATCCCGGTCACTGACCGCCGCACCCGAGTCCAGGGTGTGCCTGTGGACGGCGACTACCCTGCCCGTGCGCCCGAGGCCGCGCGTGGCCAGGTCCTGCGGGTCACGGTCGTGGGGGAGGAGATCCTTCACCGGCCTTGCGCCCCCGCGCGGACGGAGTTCGGTACTCCGGAACTGTCCCGGTTGATCGACGACATGTTCGTCACCATGTACGTGGCCGCGGGCTGCGGCCTCGCCGCAAACCAAGTCGGCGTCGATCTGCGCCTGTTCGTCTACGACTGCTTCGATGACGACGGCGTGCGCCATGTCGGCCATATCCTCAATCCCACGGTCGATCCACTCGGTCCACGTGAGCGACGTCTGCTAGACGCCCATGAGGGCTGCCTTTCGGTACCAGGCCCCACCGCGGGTTTGCACCGCGAGGAAAAAGCGGTGGTGCGCGGCCAGGACAAGGACGGGAACGAGCTGGTGATCGAGGGCACCGGATATTTCGCCCGTTGTCTTCTGCACGAGACCGATCACCTCGACGGTCTCCTCTACATCGACCGGCTCGCCAAGCGACGGCGCCGGTCGGTGCTCCAGGAGATGGCCGACGTCATGGAAGACGTGTTCGCGCAGCGAGTGGAACGCGCACGAGAGATCGGTGCCACCGAGAAGGGGAAGTAGCCGCGGCGCCTCCGGGATCTGCTCACGGCTGTCCGGACCGTGCCGGCGACCCCGTTCCTGCCCTCGAGTATCGTCCGGGGCCGCTGAGGAGTTGTGATTACTCCTTTCAGCGGGCCCGGACTGGTTCCATCGGCGCACACTTCATTTCGTCCAGCTCATCCCGTGTCGCCGCCGAGCGATAGTGCGAAATGGGAAGCAAAGCTTCCACGAATGAGCGAGAATAGCTTTTTTACCACCGCTGGACAACGAAATTCGTGACATGCCCGGCAAGTCTCATCTTTACGCCCTCATCGGCCGGTCGCCTCGGGATGGCCAGTGATCGGGGGAGGATACACGCGTAATCGGCATATCCGTCCTATGTCCCAGGTGTCCCGGCTTCGTTACGACGCGGGTCGACTCCTTGCCGCGAAACCATTTCTTCAGTTCTTCGTGGACAGCTCGGGGTGGCGTCTGTAAGACTGGGATCATTGGTCATCACCAGGTAGCGCGAACGATAAGTCCCCAACCAGGAGGGTTACGTTCCTTGTCGATATCCGGTCCCCTTCTCACTGCCGTCGGCGAGACGGTGTCCAGAGTTGTCTCCGACGTCCTCAAGCAGCCGGTGGCGCAGACGGCCAACCTGCTCAAGCTCGGGGTCGACTCTTTGGTCGGCACCCGGATCGTCGTTCTCATCCGCTCTGAATTGGAAGTGGACGTCCCACTTCTGCTGTTGTTCGAAAACCCGGTGCTCGGCGACTTCGCGGCAGCGGTGACGGACCTCGCGCAGGAGCAGAGCGCCTGACTGTCCCTCGTCGAGCGATGGAAGAGAGTCAGATGCGGGGATGCGGGGAGACCGTGCCACTGACGATGGCGCAGGAACCGGTTTGGCTGGAACAGCTCCGGCATCCGGAACAGGTGAACGCAGGATTCTTCGTTGTCACGATGAGCGGGACAGTGGAGGCCGACGCGGTCGCTGGGGCCTGCGCCGAAGTTTGCCGAAACCATCCGGAATTGCGCGGAACAATCGTCGACCAGGATAACCGGTACTGGTTTCGGATCAACGACGCCGAAACGGTATTCGAAATCGAATACCCCATTGTTCCGTGCGCGCCGGGCGCCGAGAACGAGACGGCCCGCGCCTGGTATCTCGCCCGGCGGCCGCTGACATGGGACTTGACGTCCCGTGCTCCCATCCGTTTCTTCCTGCTCGACCACGGTGATGAGCGGCGGACGCTGGTGATCGCGGTTCATCACATCGCGTTCGACGGCCGGTCCAAATTCGTGTTCGCGCGCCAGTTCGTCAGTGCCTTGCGAGAGATCCGAGCGGGGGTTCGCCCGGCCGCGGCCGTCGAAGCCGTCGCTCCGCTGGCCGGCTCCGACGACTTGGACAAAGCCGGGCTGGCGGCGGCGACAACCTATTGGCAGGGGCACGACCTGCGCACCTTTCCCAGCCTGGTACTGCCCGCGCCGAGTCGCGTCGATCCTGTGTCGAGTATGGCCGCGACGTCGAGATTCGAACTCCCCGAGCAAAGGTTGCGGCGGCTCGCCGCTCTCACAACCGAAGCCGGGACGAGCTTCTTCTCCGGTCTGCTCGCCGTCACCGCCGCCCAGCTCGGTCGCTACGGAAACGACCGCTTCGCGTTGTGCATCCCGGCGGACACGAGTACCGCCGCCACCAGGGAACGCATTGCCATGCAGGTCAACATGGTTCCCTGCGTGATCGAGCATGCGCCGCGGGCCGGCCTTCGGGACCTGGTCACCACGGCCGGACGTGCCCTGGCCGACATCGACCGGTTCCGGCGGGTCCCGTTCCACCTTCTGATGCGCGAACTCCGCCAGAGCTATGGCGTCGACATCGGGCCGAGCATCTTCGATCGGTTCGGCGTTTCCTACCCGCGAGTCGCAGCAGACTTCGGCGAGGTTCCGGGGCTTGTGCTGGATTGGGATTTCTTCGCGCCGAACTCGTCCCAGTCCTTCCAAGTCACGCTTCAGCTACGAAAGACCCCGGAAGGCGTATTCGGCCGCCTGGATTACGCGACCTCCGTTTTCGATGCCGAGACCGCCGAGGACTTCGTGTCAGGCTGGCACGAGACCTTGGAGCGGGCGCTCGCGGATCCCGACGAACCACTGTCTCGGCGTTCCGGCAGTCCCGGCTGCCCGCTGCCCGTGGCACCCGTGCCGAAGTTCGAAGCCGGCACCATGATCGTCCCGGTCGACCGGTTCCTCCCCACAGAGGACCGGGTGGCTTTCGTGAACTCGGGTGGCCGGATCGTGCTGGTACTCGACGACGACCGAGCCGGCCCGATCGCGTGGGGGGAGTGGGAACCGGCTCCGGACGTCCCCGACGGCGCTCTGATCTTGGCCCACAACACCGGGAACTGGCGACCGATCGTGGTCGCGCACGACGGGCGGGAACTGCCGGCGCGGGTTCCGGGAACGCTGGTGCTCCGTCCGCGGGATGGAGGACCCGACCTGGAAACCGAGATCCGCGCGCGCATCGATCCGAAGGGACGTCTCCACTACCTCGGCTTGGCGGGGCAGGCCGCCGATTTCGGGGGACGGCATCTCGAAGGCGCGGAGGCCGAGCGCCGGATCGCGGCGCTGCCGGGTGTGCGTGAGGTGGCCGTCGTACCCGGGGCCGACGCGAGCCGTCCGGCACCCGGGATTCTGCTGGTGCCGGACGGCACCGCCGAATCGGATCCCGCCTCGGAGAGGACGTGGCGCCGGAAAGTCCTTCGAGTTTGGCCGCCGGGAGCACCCCGGCCCACCGAAGTGGTGTTGACCGAACGGCTGCCCAGGGACCGGACAGGGAGGGTCGACCTCGCGCGAGTCCGGTCGATCTGCCTCGATGCGACGAGCCCGTCGACCGCAGACATCCCCTAGGCCCTGGACGAAGGACGAGGATGATTCCCCGCTACGTGTTGCCGGCGATGGCCGCCATCTGGTCCGACGAGGCCAAGTATGGCCTGTGGGCGCGTATTGAAGTCCTCGTGGCCGAGGCGATGGCCGAGCAGGGGGCTTTCCCGGACGCGACACTGCGCCTGATCGCCGAAGCACCGCCGCCCACCCCGGACCGCGTCGCCGAACTGGAACGGACTCGCGATCACGAAATCCTGGCATTTCTCGCCGCGTACACCGAACCCATGCCCGCCGAAGCCGCCCGTTGGGTCCACTACGGCCTGACGAGCTATGACGTAGTCGATACCGGTCTGGGCGCTACACTGAAGGCCGCCTGTGATCTCGTCCTGGACGCCGGGACGCGCCTGCTCGCCACGCTCGTCGACCGTGCCCTGGAGCATTGGGACACGATGTGCGTGGGTCGCACACACGGGGTCCACGCCGAACCCACCACCTTCGGCCAGAAGCTCGGAGTTCACGCCTTCGCGGTGCACCGGAGCCTGGAGCGTGTCCGGGTGGCTCGCACCGCCGTCGCGGTCGGTACGATTTCCGGCGCGATCGGAACGTACGCGTTCCTCGATCCAGGCGTGGAAACGCACGTATGCGCGTCCTTGGGGCTGGGCTTCGAGCCGATCCCATCGCAGGTCGTGGCTAGAGACCGGCATGCCGAGCTGCTGGCGGCGCTGGCCGTCGCCGGCGCCGTGGTCGAGCAGATCGCCCTGGAGTTCAGACATCTGCAGCGCACCGAGGTCCGCGAGGTGGAAGAGCCCCGAACCTCCGAGTACCAAGGCTCGTCGGCGATGCCGCACAAACGGAACCCGAACACCAGTGAGCGGTTGTGCGGTCTGGCGCGACTGCTGCGGTCCCACGCGAGTGTGGCCTTCGAGAACGTCGCGCTGTGGCACGAGCGCGATCTGGCCCACCAGGCGGCGGAACGCGTGATTCTTCCCGACAGCCTGATGATCACCCATTTCCTCTTCTCTTCGGCCGCCGACGTCATCGCGGGCCTGACCGTACGTTCGGAACGCATGCTGGAGAACATGGAAGCCACGCGGGGCCTGATCTACAGCTCGATGGGCTACCTCGATCTGGTCTCTTCCGGTATGGAGCGCGAACAGGCCTACCGGACAGTCCAGAGTGCCGCCGACTCGGCCTGGTCCGGTACCACGGATTTCGCACAGGCATTGCGCGAACGGGGTGTCGCACAACCCTTGGACGTCGGGCCGGAAAGGTATCTGGCCAATCGGAGCCACCTCAAAGAACGGCTGCACGACTTGATCAAGGAGACCTCATCGCATGTGGAAATGTGAAATCGAAGACGGCGCGGATCTCGATGTGGAGGAAGTGGCGGCGCTCTACCACGCTTCCACACTCGCCGAACGCCGTCCGACCGACCAACGTGACCGTTTCACCACCATGGTCCGCCAGGCGAACCTGATCGTGACCGCGCGGCTGGACGGCCGCATGATCGGCATCGCCCGATCGTTGACCGACGGAGCGTACGTCACCTACATGTCGGATATCGCGGTCGACGTGGAGTTCCAGCGCCAGGGAGTGGGCCGGAGCCTGATCCGCGCCACCCAGGAGTTCGCGCCGCAAGCCAAGATCGTCCTGCTGTCCGCGCCCGCCGCGGTCGACTACTACCCCCACGTGGGCTTCACCCGGCACGAGTCCGCCTGGGTGCTGAACGCTTTGGGCTGAGTCAGGACGAATCCACGAAAGTCGGAAGAGATCGGTTCGGGGGGGGGCGAACGGTGACTGGCTTGAGGACAAACGGTTTCGACGCGATCGTGGCAGAGGCCGCCGCGCTGGCGAGGAAGCAGTCGACGGCGTCGGAGGCGGCTCGCGTCGCCGCCACTCTGGATGGACGCATCGACGAGGAGACGGGGATCGCCGCACTCAGTCGCCAGGAGCGGGGTCTTCTGGAAGAGATGGTCCGCTCGGGGATCCGGCTCGAAGGTGATGGAGAGACCGAGGCCGACGACGACAGGACCGACGACGGCTGGTGGCTCTGGCTCACCGCGACAGGCAGGCTGGCGATCCGACAACGTGATGCCGACGCCGGCGAGGGTGGATACCGCATCGGCAAGGGTTGCTGGCCTACCCCTGAATCCCTCGCCACTGCCGATCGCCTGGCGCGCGGAGCGGCCTGGGCCGAGCGATCCGAGTTCGACGATCTCGCTGCGGAGCTGGCACAAGAGCCGCCCGAAGCGGTCGTCGAGCGGCTGAACTCCGTCTCCGACGCGCTGGTCCATCTCGCGCCGGTGCGGATCTATGTCGGCGACCGGACCTATTCGAACTTGGGCAGCCACTCCAACCTGCCGGGGAAGTCGCTGGCCGTCGGTGCGCCGGATTCGGTGTTGACCGAACTGAGCCGGACGGGAGTGGCGGAGTGGCGGGTCGAAGACGCCGTCTTCGTCGCGTGCGCCGCCGCGCTTCTTAAGTCCGGTACGGCGGTTCGGCTGGAAGAGTTCAACAGCCGCCAGCTGACACCGTCCGCTTTGGAGGCGTGGCTTCGGCGGAAAACGTGCAGCTACAGCGGCCTCGAAATCGACAACGCGGCGGCCATGCCGACCGGCGGAATCCTGGGCAGGCTTGATGATCTGGCGGTCCAGTGTGCGGCCCGGCGGTCGGAATCGATCCGCTCCGGTCAACAGTTCTACCGGTACATCCAGGGCGTCAACCTCTACAAGGAGGAGCGGCCGCTGGTTCCTCGGGTCGGCCCGGCCGACCTTCCCGCCGAGGTGGTCGGGTTCCTGCGCGAAGAGGCAAGCCTGGACGAGACGGCCGACGGTACGTTCCGCGTCCCCGACGACCTGGCACGAGCGCTGGCCGAACCGGCAGGCGACGCTCGTTTCGGCTCGGCTTTCGAGCAACTGCTCCACGGATTGCTCGGCGCCGTCGCCGAGGCGACCGATTCGGATGTGACCATGGCACGCGGACCTCGATGTCTGGACGACCTGGCCGACGGCAGCGACTCACCGGAGCGGGTGCTGCGGCTGACCACGAACGAGAACTACTGCTGCGTCGTGCCCAGCCACCGGTTCCGGGAGAGATTCGCCGATGACCGTGCCTCGTTGATCAAAGCCCTGGCCTCCTACAGCGCAAGGATGCGCTACAACACCTGGCACTACCTTCCGGACTCCATGGGGCTCGGCAGGCATCACCCTGGCAGGGACGACTGGTTCTTCGCGCCTTCGATGCCCGACATCACCACTTGGTCGGACCAGCATCACACCGGCCATGTCATGTTCGGCGTTCGTCACGCGATCCGTGTACCCATCGGAATTCACTTCGACGGCTCCTACCGCCCCGGCCTGTACGACCTGCGGCTCATGCGGGCCGAGGAGCCGCCCTTCGAACTCGTCGATCTGCGCGCGGCGGTCGCGGTCGGCCAGATGCTGACGACGCTCCACCAGGCGATGGCCGCTCATCGCCGTCGGGTCACGGCGTTCGACAACGCGTGGTATCGGGGGTTCCGGTTCGATGACTGACGAGTACCGGTTCTGCGACATGGCCACCCTGCGCGACGCGTTCGCACGAGGCGAGCTGTCGCCGGTCGAGCACGTGGAGACCGTGCTGGCGCGGATCGAGACGGTCGGCGCCAGGCTGGGCGCGTTCATCACGGTGGACCGGAAGGGTGCGATGGCCGCGGCCGAGGCAGCCGCCACCCGGATCCGACACGGCGGTCACACGGCTTGGCGGGAAGCGCCGCTGCTGGGTATTCCGATCTCCGTCAAGGACCTCATCGCGACGAAAGGGCTGCGCACGACCAGAGGTTCCTGGCAGCATCGCGACTGGATCCCGGACTTCGATCCCCCCGTCGTCGAACGGTTGCGAGCGGCGGGAGCGGTGCTCCTCGGAAAGACCGCGACATCCGAGTTCGGTTGGAGCGGTTCGGGCAACAGCTTGCTGGCCGGCCCGGTGCGTAACCCGTGGAACCTCGAACTCACCTCGGGCGGCTCCAGCGGGGGTGCCGCGGCGGCCGTCGCGGCCGGACTGGGGGCGGGTGCCGTTGGCACCGACGGCGCGGGCTCGGTTCGCATTCCCGCGGCCTTCTGCGGAGTGGTCGGGTTCAAGCCGTCGTTCGGCAGCATTCCTTACGTACCAACAAGTCCGGAGAACCTGTCACATCTGGGACCGCTGACACGCAGCGTTTCCGACACGGCGCTGATGATGTCGGTCATGGCCGGGGCGGACGCCAGGGACGTGTATTCCTACTCCGGTCCGCCCGGCGAATGGGATCTGGGACCAGCCACGGACCGGCCTCTGCGCATCGGGTGGATCCGCTCGTTCGGCCGCCCTGAACCGGAGGTGGCGATCGAACGGATCGCATATGCCGCGGTCGCGGCGCTCGGAGAGGCCGGGCACACGGTACGAGAGATGAGACCCCCTTGCGCCGACCCGTACCACGTTCTCGAAACCATCCTCGCGGCCGCCGAAGCGGCAGGTGCCGGTGAAGAGCCCGTCGAGCACGCCGCACCCGGACGCCTGGAAGTAGCCGACCTCGGCAGGAAACTGTCGGCGATCGATCTCGCCCGCGCGGAGCGCGATCGGGGGAAGCTGGCCGACGAGATACGGCTGGCCATGGCCGATGTGGACGTGCTGGCGATGCCCACCGTGCCGATCGGCCCGTTCTCCGCTGAGCGTCATCAACCTGCCGAAGCCGTCCACAAAGGCCGGCTTTCCTGGCTTTCCTGGACGCCGGCGACCTACCCGTTCAACCTCACCGGGCAGCCCGCGGTGTCGGTGCCCGCCGGGTTCACCGAGCGCGGGATCCCGGTGGGAGTGCAACTGGTAGGCCGTTGGCGTGCGGACTCCGCCGTGCTCGCGGTCGCCCGCGACCTGGAACGGATCCGGCCATGGGCAGCAGCCTACGGACGCACCGCCGCAGGTCTGATCTGAGGAGGAACGATGACTGAGGCCAAGCCCGGCGTCGCCACGGCGTACGCGAACGTCCAGCGTTACGCGGGGTTCAGCACCGGTACGCCCGGGTTCATCGACCGGCACGGGCTGTGGAGCGAGGCCCAACGCGAGGAGGCCGCCAAGCTCGATACCGTGCTCGACGGGCTGGACCTGGTACGCGTGGTCTACGGCGATCCCCACGGCCTTGTGCGTTCCAAGACCCTGACCGTACCCGCGTTCCGGACTGTCCTCCGAAACGGTATGGACGCGAGCCCCGGCCCCCTCGTATTCGACACCGGTCATGCCGTCGCCATCGACTTCTTCACCGAAGGCGCGGGGATCGGCGTCCCCGAGCTGACCGGGGCCGGAGACTTCGTCCTCGTCCCGGACCCGCACACGTTCCGCGTTCTGCCGCACCAGGAGGCGGCGATCGGTTGGGTCGTCGCGGATGAGTACCTGAGGGACGGCACCCCGCATCCGCTGTCGAGCCGGGCCGTGCTGAAACGGCAGAGCGAGCGGCTGGCCGCCCGCTCGCTCGACCTGGTCGTCGGTTTGGAGATCGAGTGGACACTGACCAGATTCCTGGATGACGGCCGCCCGGAAAGCGCCGGCGGCTTCGGGATCCAGGGCAGTGCACCGTCGGTGGCGGCGGTGAACGCCGGCTACCAGTTCAACCTCGATCTCTACGTCGATCAGCTGCTTCCGGTCATCGCGCCGTTGGCACGTGCCTACCGGGACGTCGATCTCCCGCTGCGGACGATCGAACACGAATCGGGGCCGGGGCAGCTGGAATGCACCTTCAGCCCGATGAGCGGTCTCGCCGCCGCCGACGCGGTGCTGCTGATCCGCAGCCTGACCAAGCAGGTCTGCGCTCGCCTCGGGTACCACGCCTCGTTCATGGCGCTCCCGTCGCTTCCAGGCCTGGACCCGAGTGGCTGGCACCTGCATCAGTCGCTCTATGACTTGGCCCGTGACCGCAACGCCTTCGCCACCGGGAGCGAGGGCGGATTCCTCTCCACGACCGGCAGTCACTATCTCGGAGGACTGCTGGAGCACGCGGAGAGCGCGAGCCTGCTTTGCGTGCCGACGGTCAACGGCTACCGGCGTATGGCCGACCGGTTCAGCCTTTCACCGGACCGTGTGGTCTGGTCCGTGGAGAACAGGGGAACGTTTCTTCGAGTGCTTGGCGGGGAGGGGGACCCGGTGACCCACATCGAGAACAGGATCGGGGAGCCGTGCGCCAATCCCTATCTGTTCATCGCCGCCCAAACGGCCGCAGGACTCGACGGCATCGATCGCGGATCGGACCCGGGGATGGCGTCCACAGACCCGCACGCGACCGATGCCGCACCTTTACCGGATTCGCTCGCTGCGGCGCTCGAAGCCTTCGAGTCGTCGGAGCTGTTCAAGCAGACGTTGGGCGAACCGCTGTGGCGCGCTCTTCTGCTGCTCAAGCGAAGTGAATGGACGCGCTACCAGAAGTGGGCGGCCGCGGACGGCGTCGAGCACGCCGCCGACCAGGTCACCGACTGGGAACAGCGCGAGTATTTCGAGGTCTACTGAACCGATCGGCGGGCTCTGTGCCCCGTTCCTCCAGGAGTCGACGTGTGTGGAATTGGCGGAATCATCTCCTTCAGCTCGGATCTCGGCGGACGGGATCAGACCGCTGACCGGTTCGCGGCGGCGTTGCACGACCGCGGCCCCGAGTCGGGCGGCCGCTGGTTGGGGCGGCATGCGCTGCTGGTGTTCACCCGGCTCGCGGTCATCGACCCGATCGGCGGTGGGCAGCCGATGGTGGGCGCAGATGCCGAGGACGGTGCGGAACCGGCCGTCCTCGCGTACACCGGGGAGATCTTCAACTTCGTGGACCTGCGCCGGGAGCTGACCGGGCGTGGGCACCGCTTCATCACGGGAAGCGACACCGAGGTCGTGCTCCGTGCCTTCGAGGAATGGGGGCCCGCGTGCGCGGAGCGGCTGCGGGGGATGTTCGCGTTCGCGGTCTGGGACGCGGCGAAGGAACAGCTCCACCTCATCCGTGACAGGTTCGGGATCTATCCGCTCCACTACACGCTGACCGACGAAGGATTCGCGTTCGCGTCGGAGCCCAAAGCGCTGTTCCACACCGGACAGGCACGGCCCGTCGTCGACCACGACGGCCTGCGCGAACTTCTCGGCTATACGCCGACCCCCGGCCTCACGGTCTTCCGAGGTGTCAGGGAGGTGATGCCCGGCGAGATCGTGACCTTCGGCCGAGACGGGCTCAGCAGGCGCCATTACTGGCAGCTCCCCGCCCGGGAGCACACCGAAAGCCTGTCCGAGACCATCCGCACGGTGCGGGAGCTGCTGGAAGACAGCATAAAACGCCAGGTGGTCTCCGATGTACCGCTCGGGGTGATGCTCTCCGGTGGCCTCGACTCCAGCATCGTGTCCACGCTCGTGGACCGTGAGGTCGGCGCGGGGGCCGGTGGTGACCGGTTGCGCACCTTCTCGATGGAGTACGGCTACAACCTCGCACACTTCCGTCGCAACGAGATGCACGAGTCCCCGGACAGTCCTCACGTGGCGACGATGGTCGAACGCCTCGGCACCGACCACAGCGAACTGCTGGTGACCACCGACGACCTGATGGATCCGCTGGAACAGCTGGCCGTGGTGAGCGGGATGGACCGGCCGGTCGTAGGCCTGGACACGCATGTCGCGTTCCGCCGGCTGGCGGCCCGGATGCAGCCGACCGCGACGGTGGCGCTGTGCGGCGACGGCGCGGACGAGTTGTTCGGCGGCTACGTCTGGTTCCAGGATCCCTGGTATGTCCGGGCCAAGACCTTTCCCTGGATCGGGCCTTTCCACGGAATGGAGATGTACTCGGGGCTCGTCGATCGGCAGCTCTACCAGGAGCTCGATCTGCCCGGCTACATCGACCAGCGCTGTCGGGAGGCGATCGCGGAGACCCCGCTCACCGGAACGGAGACCGCCGAGGAACGGCGGATGCGGGAGATCACCTATCTCAATCTCACCAGGTATCTACGGACGGTTCTGGATCGACGAGACCGCATGGGCCAGGCTGGCCCGTTGGAAGGACGTGTGCCTTTCTGCGATCACCTCCTCGTCGAGTACGTCTACAACATCCCTTGGGCCATGAAGAATCTGGACGGCAGGGAAAAGGGCCTGCTGCGTGCCGCGGTGACCGACCTGCTGCCGGAAAGTATCCTGTGGCGCGGCAAGTCTCCTTTTCCGACGGCGCAGGATCCGGCCTATCGCCAATCCTTGCGCAAACAGCTCCAAGTGATCAGCGAGGACAAGGCCAGCGGTATCGCCGGCTTGCTGGACGCCAAGCGGGTCGAGGCGGTGCTGTCGGATCCGTCCGAGGGGCTTGGCGCGGGCGTGAATCGGCTGAGTATCGAAGCCGCCATCCAGCTCTATTACTGGACCACGGACTGTGGCGTCGAGTTGGACTTCTGATGCTGTCTCATTCCCAAGAACAACTGTGGTTCCTTCACCGGATGGAGCCGTCGGCCGCCTACACCGTTCCGATCGCCTACGACGTCATCGGAGCGCTGGACGTCGAGGTACTGCGTGAAGCACTGGGAACGCTGGTCGAACGCCACGAGATCCTGCGCACGGAGTACGTGGACGTCGACGGCATCCCCACGGCCCGGGTACGGCCTCCGACGCCACTTGCGTGCCCGCTGGTGGAACTGACGTCGGGCGAGCCGGAGCTGCGGGAAGCCCTGCGCGCGGAGTGTTTCCGGCCGCTCGATCTCGGCGGACCGCACCGCTTGCGGGTCACCCTCTATCGCTTGAGCGCCGGGCATCATGTGCTGCTCCTGATGTTTCATCACATTGTGGCCGATGGCTGGTCGGTGCAGCTGATGGTCGAGGAGATCGGACGGCACTACCGGGCCGGGGGAAAGGACACCTCGGCGATCGAGCCGCCGCAGTTCGCCGACCACGTCCGGACGGAGCGCGCCTCCGGAAGCGAGGAGGCGATCGGCGAGCATCTCGCATATTGGCAGAAGCGGCTCGCAGGCCTCGAAGACGTGGAACTGCCCGCGGACCGGCCTCGGCCGATCACCGCGGGGGCACATCACGGCGAACTGCTTCGACGCGAACTGCGGCCGGGGCTCATGGCCGACGTCGAGGATCTGGCGGTGCGTGAGCAGGTATCGCCGTTCATGGTGATCCTCGCCGCCTTCGCCTGGACGCTGAGCCGCACGACCGGCAGTACCGACATCCCGATCGGTGTGCCGACCTCAAGCCGGGCGAGTGCCGAGTCGTTCGACACCGTCGGCCTGTTCGTGAACATGCTCGCCGTCCGCAACCGGATCGACGAGACCTTGCCCTTCGCCGAATTCCTCCGGCAGACACGGGACGCCCTTCTCGCCGATCTCGGCCACCGCGAGGTCCCGTTCAGCCAGGTTGTCGAGGTGGTCGGCCCGCCGCGTCATCGAGGTGCGAACCCGTTGTTCCAGACAGCGCTCGGCTTCGAGCGCGGAACACCGGACCAGATTCTGGCGCCCGGGGTGGTCTTGCGGCCAAGAGACAGCCGGGAGATCGCGACCGGGCAGGTGAAGTTCGATCTCGACATCCAGGTGTCGGCGGCCGGAGACGGTTCGCTTCTCTATGTGGAGTACTCCAGCGATCTGTTCGACCGATGGCGGATCGAACAGCTCCTGGACCACTTCGAACACGTCGTGACGATGGCGGTCGCCAAACCGCGGAGCCCCTTGCGGGAGATCACGCTGACGGACCCCGCGACTCGAAAAGAGCTCATCAAATCTCTGACCGGCCCGGAGCGGCCGGTGCCCACGGTGGACCTGCACGACTCCTTTGCACATTGGGTGCACGTAGCACCATCGCGGATCGCAGCCGAGTGTCCGGACGGCACCTTCACCTACGCCGAGCTCGACATCAGGGCGAACACCGTCGCCGAGAAACTGCGGCACGCCGGCGTCGAGCCGGGGGACCGGGTGGCCGTCAAGGCCGATCGCGGGGTAGCGCTCTTGGCCGCTGTCCTCGGCGTTCTCAAAACCGGAGCCGCCTACTTGCCGGTGGATCCGGAAGCGCCTCGGCAACGGGTGGACAAGCAGTTCGCCGACTCAGGTGTCCGAGTCATGGTGGATGGCACGGAGGTGCGCGCGGTCGGCGCGGGGGATATACGCAGTCCGTCCGGAGAGGACCGGCGCCGTCCCGCCTACGTCCTCTACACCTCCGGTTCGACCGGACGTCCCAAAGGCGTACTGGTGTCCCACGAGGCCGCAGCCGACTTCGTGCGCCAGTACGGCGACTGTTTCGACATCGGTGAAGGAACCAGGGTCCTCCAGTTCTCGAACCTCACCTTCGACGTCTCGGTCCTGGAAATCTTCACCGCCCTGTGCCGCGGCGGGACCGTGTGCATGCCTTCTCTCGAAGTGATCCGCGCACCAGACGATCTCTCCGACTACCTGCAGAACGCGCGCATCGACGTGGCGGTCCTGCCACCGACCTTCGTGGATCTCGTGCCACTCCGGCCCGACCTGCCGCTCCGGTTGCTCGACATCGGTGGCGAGGCGTTCCCCGCTGAACTCGCGGCTCGCTGGGCGGCGCCGGGACGGGAGGTGGTGGTCAGTTACGGGCCCACGGAGGCGACCGTCATCATGGCCTGGCATCGCTGCGGGCCGGACGAGGTCGATCCCCTGCCTTTCGGGCGACCGCGGGCCAATTCCCACGCTTACGTGGTCGACGCCTTCGGAGACTTGGCCCCGGTCGGGGTCCCGGGCGAGCTGTGGATCGGGGGAGTGAGTGTGGCCGAAGGCTATGAAAACGCCCCGGAGGCCACCCGTGAGGCTTTCGTGCCGGATCCGTTCGTCCCCGGTCGCGGGACGGTCTATCGGACGGGAGATCGGTGCGTTCTGGGTCGCGACGGTGAGCTGACCTTTCGCGGCCGGCTCGACAGTCAGGTCAAGATCCGCGGATTCCGGGTGGAACTCGGGGAGGTCGAAACGGTTCTCGCCGGCCATCCTGACGTGCAGCAGGTGGTGGTTCACCTAGTGGGTTCCGGCGCCGATGCCCGGGTCGCGGCCTGGGTGGTGCCCGCTCCAGGCGGTAGCTGTGACCCTGCCCGGCTGCGGCAATGGCTCGGCGAGTCGCTTCCCCACTACATGGTGCCGAGCTCGGTCGACGTGATCGACGCCATCCCCTTGACCCCGCACGGGAAGGTCGACCGGTCCGCGCTCCCGTCACCGGGCGCATCCGCCGGTTCCCCGATGGCTCAGCCGCGGACAACCGCGGAACGGCACGTCGCCGAGGCGTTCGCCGCGACACTGGGCATCGAACAGGTCGGGATCCACGACGGTTTCTTCGAACTCGGCGGCACCTCGCTCCGGATCGTGCGCCTGCTGGCCGAGCTCAGGCGCCGGCTGGGGATCTCCTTGCCCGTGGGCGACGTTTACGCCGCTTCGACCGTCGCGGCGCTCGCGGACCGGGTGGCGGTCGCGCCCCAGCAGGCGCTCCCGGCACAGATTTCCGCCCTGACCAGTAGCGCTCGGCTCGACCGCGAGGCAGCACCGGTGTTCTTGATTCACCCGAGTTCAGGCTCGGCGCTCTGCTACGCCCCGCTCGCGCAAAAGGCCGGCTCGAGATTCCAGTGCTGGGGGATCGGAGCGGAGGAACGGCCGGGAGGACCTCTTCCGACGTCCGTGACTTCCATGGCGGACCAGTACGCGGACTTGATCATCCGGTTCTGCGCCGACCGACCGGTGTACATCGCGGGGTGGTCCTTCGGCGGGATCATCGCGCAGGCCGTGGCCCACCGGCTGCGGCAGCGGCAGCAAAACGAAATCGCCGGACTCGTTCTCGTCGACGCCGTCCTGCCAGACGGCTCACTCCCCGATGAGAAAAGACTCGCGAGCGATTTCCGTGCTGAGATCGCGCTGACGCTCGACAACCGTGACGTGAGCGAGTCTCCGGAACTACGGCATCGGCGCCGGCTCTACTCGGCGATCGTGCGTGCGGTCCACCGCCACCGGCCTGCCCCGGTCGATGTACGGACACTGCTCGTGTCGGCATCGGAAACCGTTGCACCCACGAGGAAGTGGACTGAATTCCTCACCGGGGCAGTGATCGAGGAAACGCTTTCCAGCGATCACTTCGGCCTGGTGACGGGACCCGCTGTCGGTCGGCTGACCGCTCTGATGACGGACTTCGTCACGGAGTCTCGCTGACATTCAGCCGAATCGCGCCGGACGGGCAGTTGTAGGCCGCCGCCTGCGTCACTTCGTGCAACTCGGCTCCCGGCGTGGCCACCCTGACGATGACGGTTCCGTCGTCTTCCCGTTGCGTGAACACCGCCGGAGCCGTCAGGGCACAGACTCCCGTGCCCATACAGACATCGACGTCCGTCTCGATCTTCAACTGGTCAGGCATCCCACTCCACCGGCAATGATTTGACCCCGTACACACCCATGTCGTGCCGCATCGCGATCTCCTCCGGCGGAAGGGTCACCCTCAGGCCGGGAAGCCGCCGGAGCAGTACGGAGTAGCCGATCCGCAACTCCGCGCGCGCCAGCTGCTGGCCGATGCACTGGTGGATGCCGTGACCGAAGCCGACGTGACCGGTCGTCGTGCGCCGCAGGTCCAGTCGGTCGGGGTCGTCGAACCTCAGCGGATCACGGTTCGCGGCGGGAAGCGACACCAGCACCACTTCGCCCCGTTTGACCTGCACGCCTTCCAATTCGACGTCCTCCAGCGCGCCGCGGAACGGCCCGATGTGGATGATGGTCTGGTAGCGCACCAACTCTTCGATCGCGTTTTCCAGCAGCGTCATGTCATCGAGCAACAGGGCGAGCTGGTCGGGGTTCTGCAAAAGCGCATGGATGCCGAGCGCGATCATGTTCGCGGTCGACTCCAGGCCGGCGACGATGAGCGTCACCCCTGCCCCGGTCAGTTCCTCGTCGGTGAGGTCGCTCTCGGTCAAACCACTCAGCAGATCCTCGCCCGGATCGGCCCGCTTGGCGGCGACCAGTTTGCGGACGTAGTCATGGATGTACGCCCAGGCATGGCCGGAGCCCGTGCTGGTCGACTTCATGTCGACCAGCACGTTCGTCCGTTCGAGGAAAGCCTCGCGGTCTTCCAGCGGCACACCGATCAACTCGCAGATCATCTGCGACGGGATCGGCACCGCGAAATCGCGTTGGAGATCGGCGGGAGGCCCGACCCGGAGCATCTCGTCCACACAGGCGTCGGCGATCTCGGTGATCCTCGGCTCGAGCGTCGCCATGCGCCGTACCGTGAACTGCCCGGCGAGGAGACGGCGATAGCGCGTGTACTCCGGCGGGTCCAGACGACTGAACATCCCCGGCAGCGTCGGCACGTGCCGTGTCTGTGTCCGCGCGCGTTCGACCGGCCAGTGCCGGAATTCGTTGCGGTTGCTGAACCGTGGATCCGCGAGAACGGTCCGGGCCAGCGCATGGTTGGTCACCAGCCAGCCGCGGTGGCCATCGGGGAATATCAGCCGCGAAAGGGGTGCTTGCTCCCTGAGCTCGCTGAGCTCGTCGGGCGGATCGAAGGGGCAGGAGCGCGTCATCGGAAGACCGTGGATTTCCGGGATCATCTCCACCATGAAACAAACGTAGCCGGGATCCGATCGATCGCCAAGGGATTCGTTATCGAACCGGGCGTCCGATCAATCGGCGCCGGGGAGCGGCGCCTGGGGACTCCACTTCGCGGTGAGGAACTCCGTCGCTCGCTCGCCGTTCTCCTCCTGGAACTCGTCGAAGCTCCGGCGGTTGTGTTCGCGAACGGCGGCCGACCAACCACTTGCTCCTTCGGATGACGGTTCGACCAGTGCCCACTTCGGCTCGATCGTCATTCCTCGCGACACTTTGGCGTGCAGCGCTTTGATCCCGAAGTCGATCGTCGTCGCCCCTCGTGCCAGCGCACATTCGATGGGCAGATAATAGCCGAGGTTGAAATAGAGCGCCGTCCTTCGCGCCACCTCGTAGTCCAAGCCCAGCCACGGGACCACCCATTGCGACCCGTTCACGAATCCGCTCACCGCGCCGACCAGGCGCCCTTCGTCGCGGCAGGTGAGGACCAAGGTGTCCTCGCCGAAGCAGCGCGCTTGCGCCTCCAGGTTCTGGCGGAGCCCTGCCGGGTCGGCCGGGGGATAGCCATGTTGGCGGTAGGTGAATTCGAAAAGCGCGGCGATCTCGTCGAAATCATCCGGTAAAGTGGCGGGGCCCCACACGAGCCCACTGTTTTCGAAGATGCGGCGTTCTCGGCCGATTTCCTGGCGCCGCCGCTTCGGGAGAGTGTGGAGATACCCCTCGAAAGTCGTGGCCTGGAGATCCAGCGTGGCGACGGTGTTCAGCAGTCCGACCGACGGGTGCCCATACCCCGCCTCGGAGAGTTCGGTGAGCCGCGCCTGTGGCACGCAGAGGAAAGCGGTGTAGTCGGCTCCCAGAGAAGTCGCGAACTCCCGGAAGGTCTCGACCATAGTCCGAGCAAGTGAGGCGCGCTCCCCGGCGGACACATCGGGCCGGATGAGCAATCCATCGTTGTGATATCCGTAGGCCGTCCCACCCAGAACTGCGAATCCCGACGGCGGCGCGGCTTCCGAGTGGATGACCTTAGTCAGTGTGAAGGGCGACGGTGTCTCGTCCGGCCCACCGGAGTAAGTCGGCAGGGCCGCGATCAACTTGCCGTCCTCGTCGTGCCACAGCAGATACGCGATTTTCGTGGTGAGCCGGTCTTCGAGAAACCGCTGCCAGCGGTGACAAGCGAAAAGCGAGGAGCCTTCGGCCACGGCGTCCCACTCGGCCGGCGCGATCTCGTCGATCGAGTCCGCCGTGACCCAGGTGGTCATCGGTGCGGCTGTTCTCTCATTGCTCGGGTTCACAAGCGGCCTTTCACGGAAACGGAGATCGAGGAGTCGAAGGCTGCGCGTCGACGACTGCCATCCGATACATTGTCATACCGTGCCGGTCCGGATGTCTCCAGAGCCCTTGCAAGAGGAACCCAACCCTCACCGCACTCGCAGCCTGAACCTGTGGTTGTCCGGCGTGAGTCTGTCGCTGTTCGGCGATAGCGCACTTTGGCTGGTAGCGGCCCTTTGGGTGAAGAGTTTGACCGGCAGTGACGGCGCGGCGGGTATGACCTTCCTGGCTTATCTCGCCCCCGGCATCATTGCGCCGCTGTTCGGAGTGGTCGTCGATCGGGTGCGGCGCAAGCGGCTCGTGTTGACGATCAACCTCGTGCTCGCTCCCGTCACGTGTCTGGTGCTGTTCGCCACCACGAGTTCGGACGTGTGGATCATCTACACGGTGCTGGTGATCACCGGGTTCGGGACGAGTCTGCACAACGCCGCGGGTGGCGCGTTGCTCCCGAGGATCGCCGGACCGAAGGGGATCGGCCGGGCGAACGCGAAACTGCGCACCCTGAAAGAGATCAGTCGTTTGTTCGCGCCAGTCGTCGGCACCGCGCTTTTCGCCGCGTCGAGCGTGGAAGCGGTGGTGGTGATCAACGCCGCGACCTATCTGGTCGCCGCGGTGTGCGTTTGGCTGGTGGACGTCGATGACCCCAAGCCACAGTACGAGCGTGGTGAGCCTCTCGTGCGCCAGATGACCGCCGGCGCGCGATTCCTGTGGCAGTGCGCCCCACTTCGGGAGACCGCTTTCACACTGGTGGGCGTGCTCGCCGTCTTCGGGTTGATCCAGCCGACCGTGTTCGCCCTTGTGTCGAACGGCCTGCAGCTCTCTGTCACTTTTGTGGGCGTACTGAGCAGTTGTCAAGCGGTCGGCGCCATCGTCGGCGGAATGGTCACCGTCCGAATGGTCGACCGGCTTGGTGCCCGTCGGCTGCTTCTCTGCGGGCTGCTCCTCTACATCGCAGGACACGCCGCACTCCTGATACCGGTCCCGATCAGCGCGATCGCGGGATTCGTCGTGATCGGCGGCGGGATCGCCCCGGTGATCGTGGGTTTCTACACGCAGGTGCAGCATCTCGCCCCGGACAGGATGCTCGGCAGGGTGTCCGCGGTCGCCGATTCACTCATCAGCCTGCCACAGGCCGGATTCATCGCGCTCGGCTCCTTGACGATCGGGACGATCGGACACGGGCCGATGCTGATCTTCATGGTGACGGTGCTGGTGTTCTCGACGCTGTACTACCTTTCCCGGCTCAGGGCGACACCGACGCCGGAAGTCCTGGCACCGCAACCTGCTCGTATGGCAAAGCCGTGAGGACCGGACACCGGATTCACCGTGCCCGCTCCCTGGCCTTCGCAATCGGAATGTTTGCGCACCACGTATTCGCACGGCAGTATGGGGCATCGTGGAGACGGACGAACCCTGATGGGTCGCTCCTCCTTTCACGGGAACGGCTGATTCGCAATGGGGGAATAGATGCTATGTGCCATCGCCTGTAGACGCTTCGATCCCGTAGCCCCGAGGCCGTCGGTCTCTGCCACCGTCTCCGGCAGCCCTCGCCGCAGTCCCGGTAGACCCGGCTGGTTGGCGTAGTTCGGCTGCTGCCGTGACGAAACGACGGAGGGATCACCGATGGCGTACGAGTCAGAGGCGGACGATACGGCGGACGTCGTGGGCGTGGGTTTCGGTCCGGCGAACCTGGCACTCGCCATAGCCCTCAGGGAACGGGCATCGGCCGAATCCGCCGCGGCCGTCTTCAAAGCGCGCTTCTTCGAGAAGCAGCAAGAGTTCGGCTGGCATCGCGGCATGCTGATCGACGGCGCGACGATGCAGGTGTCATTCCTCAAGGACTTGGTCACGCCGCGCAATCCGACGAGCCGGTTCGGATTCTTGTCCTACTTGCACGCCAAAGGCCGTTTCGCCACGTTTCTCAACCGCAAGTCCTTCTATCCACTTCGTACCGAGTTCCACGACTATCTGGCTTGGGCGGCCGATCAGCTCGCCGACGATGTCGACTATGGCAGTGAGGTCGTCGAAATACGACCGGTCACGGATGCTCGCGGCACCACGGCCGCCGTCGACGTGGTCGTCCGCGGACAAGGTGCGCTGTCGACCGTGCGGACGCGAGCCATCGCCGTCGCGTCCGGGCTCGAGCCGGTCCTTCCCGCGGGTATCGAGGCGGGGGACCGGATATGGCACAGCTCGGACTTGCTCTACCAGGCGGAGAAGGCGGCAACAGGGACACCTGCCCGTTTCGTCGTGGTCGGCGCCGGGCAGAGCGCCGCGGAAGTGGTCGGCTATCTGCACGAACGTTTCCCGCAGGCGGAGGTGCACGCGGTTTTCGCACGGTACGGCTTCAGCGTCGCAGACGACAGTTCGTTCACCAACGAGGTCTTCGACCCGGTCGCCGTCGACCGGTATTTCACTTCTCCGCCGGACGTGAAGGCGATGCTGCTCGACTACCATTCCAACACCAATTACGCGGTCGTCGATGACGACACCATACGAGACCTGTATGACCGTGTGTACCGGGAAAGCCTCAGCGGGGTCCGGCGTCTGCACGTCCACAATGTGTCCCGGGTGCGCGGTCAAGAGGTCGGTACCGACGACGTGAACGTCCGGCTCGAGTTCCTGCCGACCGGCGATGTCACGGCGGTCCGGGCCGACGCTATCGTCTACGCGACCGGCTACCGCCCCGGTGATCCGCTGCGATTGCTCGGCGAGCTCGGAACGCGATGCCTGCGCGACGAGCGCGGGAACATCCAGGTGGGGCGCGATTACCGGGTCCGGACGACGGACGACGTGAAAGTCGACATCTTCCTGCAAGGTTCCACCGAACACAGTCACGGCATCTCGTCCAGCCTTCTTTCCAATGTGGCGGTACGAGCGGGGGAGATCGCCGATGCGCTGGAGGCGTCCGGAAGACCCGCCCGGCATCCCCGTAATCGATCGTCGAGTGTGTCTCTGACTGAACACTGAAGGAGTGATCCGGTGTTCGTTCCCGAGCTCTATCAAGTACGCGACGAGACGTGGCTGCGCGACGTCATGCGGGACCATCCGCTGGCGACGCTCAACACCAATGGGGCGGACGTTCCCTATTCCACGCATCTCCCGGCTCTGCTCGCGCCCGCTATTCCGGACGATGCGCCGCTGGTCGGCTCGGAAGTGATAGGTCACCTGAATCGGGCCAATCCCCATTGGCGATCCCTCTCCGACGGGATGCGGGCCCTGCTGGTGTTCCAGGGGCCGGGCGCCTACGTGACTCCGGCGACGTATGGCCTGGACCCGGCGGCCCCCACCTGGGATTTCGTCTCCATCCACCTTCATGGCCGGCTCCGTCTCGTACAGGACCGCGAGGAGACATTCGAAGTCATCCTGGCGACCGTGAAACAGCTGGAGAGCACGCAAGGCGAAGAGTGGGATCCGACGTCATCGCTGGAATACTTCCGGCGGATTCTGCCGGGGGTCGGGGCGTTCCGCCTGGAGATCGAGGGTGTCGACGCGATGTTCAAGCTCAGCCAGGAGATGCCCGCCGAGATGCGGGAACTGGTGATCCGGCATTTCGAAGACCGTGAGGGAAACCGTCGGAAGTTGGGGCGCCTGATGCGCGAGCACGGACCCTGTGCGGTGAGCCAGGAGGCGGGGGCATGAGGGACGCCGGTCTCCCGGTCTCCCTGTGGGGTGGCGACTCGAATCCGACCTGCCTCATCACCGCGTTGCTGCGGACAGCCGCCCGGCAGCCGCAAGCGATCGCGGTCGTCGACGGCGTGGACCGGTTCACCTACGCGGAACTTCTGCGATGGGCCCAGAGCCTCGCCGCTCTGCTCGACGAGCAAGGCGTCGCCACAGGAGACCCTGTCGCCGTCACGGGCGAGCGTGGTGCGCCCACCATCGCGGCGATGCTGGCGACGGGGCTGCTTGGAGCCGTCTATGTACCTCTCGATCCCGCCTATCCGGAGTTGCGGCTGAAGTACATGCTCCAGGACAGCGGCGCCAAGGTGCTGCTCCACAGTGGACCGGACCCGGCCTTGAGCGATTCGCCGGTACCGCTCCCGATCCCCGCTTTCGACTCGCTCTCCGTCGCCGACGAAGTGGTCGTCTTCCAGCCGCCCGCCACCTGCGACCCGGATACCGCCTTCTACATCATCTATACCTCGGGCTCAACCGGCTGGCCCAAGGGTGTCGCGATCCCGCATGGCTGCCTGGACAACATGGTGGAGTGGCAGGCCTCGCACTCACCGCGTCGGGACCTGCGCACCGCTCAGTTCGCCCCGCTCAATTTCGATGTCTACTTCCAGGAGGTACTTGGCACACTTCGCGGTGGCGGCACGGTGGTCGTCGTGCCGGAACGGCTGCGCCGTGACCCGGTCGGTCTGCTCGCTTGGCTGATGGAACACCGCGTCGAGCGGATGTTCCTGCCTTACGTGGCCCTGCAGATGCTGGCGATCGTGGCGGAGGCGACACCTGATCTGGCCGGGATCCAGCTGATCGAAGTCAATACCGCGGGCGAGCAACTGGTGGCCACCAAGCAGATCCGTGCGATGTTCCGACGGCTGCCCGGTGCCCGGTTGGTCAACCATTACGGCCAGAGCGAGTCCGCGATGGTGTCGTCGCACATCCTGCCCGCCGATCCCGACGAATGGCCTGCTCTGCCACCGATCGGTGTTCCCTTGCCGGGCTGTGAGCTGCTGATCGATCCGGAGGACGAAGAATCGCCGGACGTCGGTGAGTTGCTCGTAGCCGGATCACCGGTTTCCCTGGGCTACACACACCGGCCGGAACTCAACGCGGAACGCTTCGTCACCGTCGCCCCCACGCCTCATGGCCACACGCGGGTCTTCCGCACAGGCGACCTGGTGCGCATCCAGGACGGTGTCGTGCAGTTCATGTCCCGTCTGGACAGCGACGTCAAGATCCGCGGGTACCGCGTGAACCTGACGGAGATCGACGTCCATCTGCTGAGCAGGCCCGGCGTCGAGGCCGCGGCCTGTGTAGTCGTCGAGGCGAGTACCGGTACGCGAACCCTGCGGGCAGCCGTCACCGCGTCGGAGGAAGGTCCGCCACCGGACTGGCACGCCATTTTCGCCTATCTGAGCGAAGTGCTTCCCGAGGCATCGCTGCCTTTGTCGCTGACTGTTCTGCCCTATCTGCCTCGTACGCCGAGCGGGAAGACAGACCGCGACGCGGTCGCCGCGCTCATTGTCGAAGACATCCGAAACCGATGAGATTGGATGGGATCTTGGACGCTCTCGCTGAAGCTGTAGTCAAAGGTGCGCCCAGGGAGGATTTGGAACGCATACCGGTGCCTGACGAATTCGTCGCGGTCCACACACGCACCGAAGACGTCGGTATGTTCCAAGGTGTCGAGGACAAGGATGTCCGGCGCTCGTTGAGAATCGGTCCGGTGCCGATGCCGGCGTTGGCGGCGGACGAGGTCCTCATCGCGGTCATGGCCAGCGGTATCAACTACAACACCGTGTGGTCGGCGACCTTTGATCCCGTCCCGACATTCGCCTTCCTCAAGTATTTCGGACGGCAGGGCGGTGACGCGGCTCGTCACGACCAGCGGTTCCATGTACTGGGCTCGGACGCGGCAGGCGTCGTGGTGCGTGCCGGCTCCGGCGTTCGCCGCTGGACCGTCGGCGATCATGTCGTGGTCGCGACGGCGCATGTCGACCATGAGGAGCCATCGACGCACGGAGACAGCATGCTCGGCGGCGAGCAACGCGCTTGGGGTTTCGAGACGAATTTCGGCGGTCTGGCGCAGTACGCGGTGGTCCGGGCGAGTCAACTGCTGGCGAAGCCCCCTCATCTGACCTGGGAGGAGGCCGCCGCCAGTCCGCTGTGCGCGGGTACCGCTTATCGCATGCTGGTCGGTGAGCACGGGGCGCGCATCAAGCAGGGCGATGTCGTCTTGATCTGGGGCGCGGCCGGCGGGCTCGGCGTGTACGCGGCACAGTTCGTCCGGAACGGTGGTGGCATCGCGGTCGGTGTGGTCAGCTCGGAAGAGCGCGCGGAAAGTGCTCGGTTGATGGGCTGCGAGCACGTCATCAACCGGCGCGAACTCGACCTCGAAGATCCGGTGACAGGTGGAAAACAACTCGGCAAGAGAATCCGAAAAGCGGTCGGTGACGATCCGCACGTCGTCTTCGAGCATGTGGGGCGCGAAACGTTCGGCCTTTCGGTTTTCGTCGCCGGGCGTGGCGGGACGATCGTGACTTGCGGATCGAGTACCGGTTTTCAGCACGAGTTCGACAATCGCTATTTGTGGATGCGCCTCAAGCGGGTGATCGGCAGCCATGGGGCGAATCTCCAAGAGCAATGGGAGGTCAACCGGCTCATCACCCTCGGACGCGTCAAATCAGCCCTTTCGGTCGTCTATCCCTTGGCCGAAGCCGCCGAAGCAGCACGGCTGGTGCAAGAGAACCTTCATCTCGGGAAGGTCGGTGTGCTCGCGCTGGCTCCCGAAGAAGGACTCGGCGTGACCGATCCGGTGATGCGCGAAAAATTCGGTGCGGACATCGCGCCGTTGATGGCCTGAAGGGGGCATGAATGGCAGAGCCCGGCGAGTACCCCTATGACGCGGGTATCCACCCGACCGGATACACCACCAAAGTCTGGACCATGCGCCAGCTCGCCGGTTTGAGCACTGCCGGCTCTACGAACGAACGTTTCCACTATCTGCTGGGCCTTGGCGAGACCGGCCTGTCGCTGGCGTTCGACCTGCCGACGCAACTCGGCCTCGACCCCGACGACCCCCGAGCAGAAGGCGAAGTCGGTCGTACGGGTGTTTCGATTGCCACCGTCGACGACCTCGCGGAGGTGTTCAAAGGTATTCCCTTGGACCGGCTCTCGGTGTCCATGACCATCAACGCCACGGCACCGATACTGCTGGCCATGTGGGTGGTGGTGGCCGAGGAGTCGGGTGTCGATCCGGCTTCGCTGCGCGGGACGCTCCAGAACGAGATGCCGAAGGAGTTTCTGGCACGCAAGGCCTACATCTACGACATCGACACCAGCATGCGCTATTCGCTCGATGTTCTGGAGCACTGTATTCGCCACCTGCCGACAGTGAATCCGGTGTCTTTGTCCGGTGGACACGCGCGCGAGGCGGGGGCCAGCCGGGCGCTTGAGGTGGCATGTGGGATCGCGGACGCGGAGGTGTACCTCCAAGGCATGGTCGACCGCGGTCTGGGGGTGGACGAGGTGGCTCGACGGTTCACCTTCATCTTCGGTGCGCACATGGAATTGCTGGCGGAGGCCGCGAAGTTTCGTGTGGTGCGGTCGCTCTACGCGCAGCGGTTGCGGGAACGCTGGGGAGCGACAGACGAACGCGCGATGAAGATGCGGGTACAGGTCAACACTTTCGGTTCCGCGCTCGCACACCAAGAACCGCTGAACAATGTGGTCCGATCCACGATCCAGGCGCTCGCGGCCGTGCTGGGCGGGGTGCAGTCCCTGCACGTGTGCAGTTTCGACGAGGCCTATCAGACGCCGGGGGAGTTGGGTGCCCGTATCGCGCTGCGAACCCACCAGATCATGGCGGAGGAGACGGACGTCGCCCGGTACGTCGATCCGCTAGGTGGTTCGGCGGTGATCGAGCGGATCGCGGCGGAGATGAGGTCCGAGGTGGAGGACTGGCTCCGCCGGATCGAGGACCATGGCGGCATGCTCGGCAGTATCCGGAGCGGGTGGCTGGAGTCCGAGATCGAGGATCTGGCTCAACGTGAACCAGGGCCCCGGGTGGGGGTCAAGGACCAGCTTCGGTCCGAGACCGAAGAGGTCGTTCTCCAGCGGGAGCGCCATAAACCCTTGCCGTCGGTTCAACGAGGGGTGGAGCGTCGGGCCTGCGATGCCGAGTTGAAGGCGATACGAGACGCGGTGGCGAGTGGCGTCAACGTGATGCCCACCCTGATCGAGGCGGCACGGGCTCGTGCCAGTCTCGGCCAGATGTGTGAGGCAATGGCGCCGCAAGACTGACCCCTGGTGTGCGGGCGCCGCGTCACGGTGGCGGCTTCAGACCGTCACCGTGACGAAATGGGATGGCCATCTGGCATGGCGGGCTGAACCTGTTACCGGCCGTAACGCCAAACGCGTTTTCAGAACGGTCGTTCAAGCCCGTTTCGGGTGGCGATCAGGGCCCCACGCGGTAGAACTCGAAGCTCTGCAGAGCAGTCTCCAAACTTAGCTACAAAATGTATCTTCTGTAGCTGAGTTAGGTTGTAGTTAGAATTACTGCAACCGAAGTCATAGGTTAAATAACCCTTAAGGTACCCTCTGGACATGATCGGAAACGAGGACGCGGTCGCCGAGGAAGGTGTGCCTGAGCAGGCACGATGCGGGTTTCGCAAGTGCCGGGATCCGCTGCCGCCGCCGGGACCGCGCGGAGGCAGGCCTTATGAGTTCTGCCCGGACCGGACGTGGCCCGGCGGGAAGAGCTGCAAGCAGCTGGCCGCGGCGGAGCAGGCCCTGCGGGAGGCGCTGGGGGACGACGCCGTGCCGTCAGCGGCTCTGGTGGACGCCGGTCAGGACTTCGATCAGGCGGCTGCCGCGCTGATCGATCCCCTCCGCACGTTGAGCAACGCGCTGGACGCGGTCACGGCCCATCTGCGGGATGAGATCGCTGCGGCCGTTAGTCAGGCCGACGCCGCGCATAAGGCCGCGGTGGAGGCCGATCGGCAACGGGACGCCGCGCTGGCACGAGCGGCCGAAGCCGAAGCCGAAGCCGAGGCGGCGCTGGAAGCGGCTCGGACGGCTCAGCACGCCGAGTCACTGGCCAAGGCGACCGCGGACGAGGCGGCCGAGGCCCGGGTTGCCGCCCAGCTGACTCAAGCCAAAGCGGAGTCGGCCACCGTTGTGATCACCCGGCGTGTGAAGGAGGTCAGCGAGGAAGCGGCGGCACTGCGAACCAGAGCCGAGGAGCTGGCGGCCGCGCTCTCGGCCCGCAGTGAGGAACTGGCGACACGGACCGCCGAGCGAGACGCCGCACAGACTGCGTTGGCCGAGTCAGACGAGCGTCGCAAAACATGGGAGCGGCTCGTGGACACGCAGAAGCGCGAGCTGACCGCGGAGTTGGACGTAGTCCGGGGAGAACTGCGAGATCAAGACGTCCGTCATCGGGAAGCTGTCGCCGAGCAGGCAGCGCGTGACACGGCTTCGCGCGAGCAGCTCGCGGACGTTCAAGCTGAACTGACCACAGCGCGCGAGCAACTCGCCGCGGCCCAGCTTCGGCTCACTCAATTCCAGGCAGTGCACGATCAGACCACGGCGACACTGTCCCGCATCCGCCAACGCGCCCTCGCCGCGACAGAGGAACCGTCGGCGCCGCTGCGAAACGACCTGTTGGGGATTCTTCTCCGTGACGACACCGCGGAGAGTCCAGCGTCGAGGGATCCTGACCTGTCGTAGAGGTAGGTTTCCTCCTGTGGCTGCCGTTCCTGTTGCTCCAAGCGGACCCTTGTGTCCTTCGCGGACACGAATGAACTGCCGAAAGCGGACGCCGTTGTCCTGCTCGGTTTCTGCCGGATCGTGGCGACCACTCCGGTGCCCCGCGTGGATCGAGTGTTACAACACCCAGCGACTCCACGGAGCATGCGGCGACCGGCCACCCGTCGAGTTCGAGACCCTGTACGAGGACGGCGACCTGATCAGCCTGGTCGCCTGACCCCAACAACGAGTCTCTACCGAACCCGGGGCGATTCACTCAGATTCGATTTCACATTAAGTGAGACGTGATGTCTCATTGCCGTGAGACGTCACATCGACGCGCGGCGCTGCTTCAGGCGTTCACGTGCTGGGTGAGGACGAGGGGCCTGGTCGGATTCGTCGAGTCGGCCGATGAAGGACTGGAAAACGTGCGGCACGCCGGCCGTCGCTACCTGCGCGACCACCCGGACGCACGCGTCGGGGACCTCGCGGCCTTCTTCGCCATCGGCGTCGGAGCGACCAACAAGGGAATCGACCGCCTCGAAGGGCGCGGCTTGGTCAGGCGCGTTTCCGGATCCCGCCGACCGCCGCTCCTCGCTACTGGAACTCACCGACACCGGCACGCAACTCGTCCACGAAGCGGACGAGACGTTCGCGGCCATCGGCGCGCTCGTCCAGACGGCCCTCGACCCCGCGCAGGCATTGCGGCAACTCCTGACCGCGCTCGAACACGACAGGATCGGCACACCCGCCGGCTGAAGAGCGGCCTGTTCAGGGGAGAGCTTCGCCGAGCTTGTCCAGCCCCTCGCGGATCCCGTCCTCGATCCGCCGGTACGTGTCGGCACCCGTGACCAGGCTGTCGGCGATGCCACCGACCGTGTCCACACCCGCCGTCAGCCGATCCCCGGCGGCGCTGATGTGCTTGGTCAGTGCGTCGCTGAAGGTGGTAGCAGCGGGAACCTCGCCGAGCAGGTGCGACACCAGTTGCAGTCGCGACACCGCGCCGGCCGCCGTACTCAACGTCGACGTCGCCCCGTCCAGAACACCCGCGGCACCGACCAGTGAATCGGGATCGGTTTCGTATCCGGCGTCGCCTGGGGAGAGCGCGCCGTCCGGATCGAGCCCCAGCTCCTCCAAGGAGATCCTGGTCAGCTCGGGCTCGTCCCACTTCGAACCCGGGTTCTTCTGGTAGCCGTAGGCGCCGGATTCGTGGGCCAGCACGATCTCCCCGTCGATCTCGACGGCTTCCTCCACACCGTGCGAGTCGTAGCCGTCTTCGTTGCCGGGCTCGCCGCCCTTCAGCTCGATCTCCTCGCGATCGTTGAGGTCGTACCACTCCGGCGTCCGGTCCTGCCGAAAGAACTTGCCGCTGTGACCATCGGACGAGGAGAAGATGAACTCGTCGGCGCGTACCACGACGCCCTGGACGTTGTTCGGAGTCTCGATCGGATCTCCGGCCTCGTCCGGGCGGGGCGAACCGTCCGGGCCGACCGGGACTTCATAGAGCCGGTTGTTGGCGTAGTCGCCCACGAAGAGTTTGCCTTGCGCGTAGGTGACGTAGCTGTGGGCGGGCGTATCGACCACGTCCACGGCGTCGACGGGCACCCCGCTGTCCTGCGCGGCGTCGAGTTCGGTCTTGTCATAGACGTACACGTATCCGTTGGACGAAACCCAGACGTGCTTGCCGTCCGTCGCGACACCGCCGGTGTGCGTGGGCGCGCCGACCTCGCCGTTGCCGTTGAGGTAGACGTTCCCCGCTTCCACTCCGGTCTCGTAGTCGACGTAGGTCAGCCTGCTGGGAGTCAGGCCGGGGCCGATCGGGCTGTCGCCCGTTCCGTCGCCGTTGCCGTCGTGGTACGAGCCGACGAGCAGGTTCTTGCCGTCGTAGGCCAGACCTTGGGAAGTCCACGGCTGCCCTGGATCGACGCCGCTGATGTCGGCGTTGCCCTCGCTGTCCCAGCCCTCGCTCGCGCCGCCGTCGGTCGTGGCCGCCAGCGCGTTGAGCCTGCTTTCGTAGGTCTGCTGCGCGACCGTGAGTGCCCGGATGGTCTTCATCGCGATCTCCGGCGCCTCGAGGAGGTCGGTCAGGCCGAGCTTGCGCCATGGTCCGATGGCGGTGTCGGCCGACGCTCGCAGCGCGGAGTACGCCGAGGCAGCGCCCTTGACCGCCGCCTCGGCGGTGTTGAGCTGGGCATACACCTCGGCGACGGTGCCCGAGGACTGTTTCGCCTTGCCGACGAACTCCGCCGCCGCTGTACCGCGCCAGGATCTGGCCGCTCGCAGGGCGCCGTCGGAGATCCCGTCCGCCACGGTCTGCAACGACGTCTTGGCGTCGGCGATGGTGGCGCCGACCTCGGCGATGCCCGCCGCGTCCCCCGACGTGAGCTTGGCGTAGAGCGGTTCGGGATCCAGGAACGGCATCGGCTTCTCCTCGGGCAACCCGTGGGCAGGGTGGGTCGCGTTCAGACGCCGGAAGGACGGCACCGGTTCCCCCGCATCACCCACCCCGCCCCAGGGTCAGGACAGCATGCCGCCGTCCACCCGCAGGACCGTCCCGGTCACATAGGAGGCGCGGTCGCTCAGCAGCCACGCGGCGGCCTCGGCGATCTCCTCGGGTTCGGCCACCCGGCCCAGCGGCGTGCGCGCGTTGAGCCGGTCGAGGATGTCCGGCGAGCTCTTGACCCACTCGTCGAACATCTCGGTCAACGTCGTGCCGGGGGCGACGGCGTTGACGCGGATCCCCTCCGGGCCGTAGGTGGTGGCCGCCGAGGCGGTGAGGCTGTTGACGCCACGTTTCATGGCCCCGTACGCGGGGAGCTCCGGGTTGGCCATCAGGCTGCCGACGCTGGTGTTGTTGACGATGGCCCCCGTTTTCGCGGTGGCCCGGATCGCCTCGATCTCGGCGACCATCGCCAGCCACGGGCCCTTGAGGTTCACCGCGTAGATGTGGTCGAAATCGGCATCGGTCACCTGGTCCATCGGGCCGGGCGGCACGTTCGTCGCGCCGTTGTTGAACGCGACGTCGAGCCTGCCGTGCAGTTCCACGGCACGGCCGACGGCCGCGCGGATGCTCGACGCGTCGCCGAGGTCGCACACCACGTGGTCCGCGACGCCGCCCTCCGCGCGGATCTCCTCGGCCACGGCTTTCAGCTGAGACTCGGTGCGGGCGGCGAGCACGACGCGGGCGCCTTCCCTGGCGAACAGCCGCGCGGCGGCGGCGCCGATACCGCGGCCGGCGCCGGTGATGAAGGCGACCTTGCCGTCGAGCAGGCCTGGAACAGTCGTTGTGTTGGTCATGGCACCGAGAGTTCCTCCGCCGTCGGCGCGTATCCAGGCACCGGCGGTACCTGGCTGACGTACCGCCATCGTCCACACTGGAGTGGTGGACAGACGACAACTCGCGGACTTCCTGCGCACCAGGCGCGAGCGGATCACTCCCTCGGACGTCGGCCTCCCCGCCGGGCGCCGCCGCCGTACTCCCGGGCTGCGGCGTGAGGAAGTGGCGCAGCTGGCGTTCATCTCGACCGAGTACTACACCCGGCTGGAGCAGGCCCGTGGTCCACGGCCCTCTCGTGAGGTGCTGGCCGGGCTGAGTAGGGCCCTTCGGTTGTCGGACGTGGAACGCGATCACCTGCATCACCTCGCCGGCGCGCCGCCGGGACCACCGCCCGGCCCGTCCCGGGAGGTCCGGCCGAGCCTTCTCGCGCTGTTGCACCGTCTTCCGCAGGCGGCGGCGATCGTACTGTCGGCGACCTACGAGGTGCTCGCCTGGAACGACCTCGCCGCCGCGTTGATGGAGGACTTCTCCGCACTGCCGCGGCGGGACCGTAACCTCGTGCGCCGCGCGTTCCTCGCGCCGCGGCCGGACGGGCGGCGGCTCTACGGTGTGTCCGATGTGGACGAGTTCTCCGCGAGCGCGGTCCGCAACCTCCGGGCCACCGCGGGTCGTTATCCCGACGACCCCGAGGTCACCGGGCTGATCCGGGAACTCCTCGACGGCAGCGAGGAATTCGCCCGGCTGTGGGCAGCGCACGACGTGTGCGCCGCGCCCACCCTGTGCAAGATCTTCCGGCATCCGGTGGTCGGCCCGGTCAGCGTGAACTGCGACGTCCTCGACATTTCCGACCGCGATCAGCAGGTCGTGATCTACACCGCCGACCCCGGAACGCCGTCGGAGAACGCCTTACGCCTGCTGTCCGTCGTCGGGACGCAGCGGATGGACGCCCCGCTCTGAGCGGTTTGTAGGTTCCCTCGATACCAGCGGATCGATTCTCAGCGCGATCGCCAGCGCGAAGCGCCCGGCCGGATCGTCGATCGTGCCGCCGAAGAGCGTCCGCAACTGCCGGATCCGGTACCGGACGGTCTGGACGTGGACGTGCAGTTCGACGCCGATCGCCTGTGGCTGGTCCGGCCGGGCGAGCCACGCCGCGAGGGTCGTGGTGAGCCGTTGCCTCGCCGGTTCGGGCAGACCGGCCAGCGGCGCGAGGACGTCCTTCGCGAACTCGGCGGCGAGTTCGGGATCGGCGGTCAGCAGCAGATCGATGCGGTGGTCGACGGTGTGGACCAGCGGGCTGTCGCCGAGCGCGCCGGTGCGCGTCAGCCGCCACAGCGCGCTCGCCCGGCGGGCGCTGAGCGCGGCCGAGCGAAGCGGTACGACCGGGCCGACGCCGGCCTGGTCGTCGCCGAGCAGGTCCCGCAACCGGCCGAGGTACCACTCGAGCCGGTCGGCGGGCATGACGATCGCGGTCAGATCATGGTGACGGCCGACCAGCACCCGTCCCGGCATCCGGTCCAGCAGCTGCGGTGCCATATCGGCGCTGGT
Source organism: Amycolatopsis coloradensis (assembly GCF_037997115.1). Classification (NCBI taxonomy): domain Bacteria; kingdom Bacillati; phylum Actinomycetota; class Actinomycetes; order Pseudonocardiales; family Pseudonocardiaceae; genus Amycolatopsis; species Amycolatopsis coloradensis. Next base: position 5,331,966 of record NZ_CP150484.1, on the reverse strand, counting down.
GACGGCGATGACGAGCCGACCGGGCAGCACCCATGCGGCTTGGTTCGCGACGTCGTCGAGCTGGTCGCGGGTGGCGGCCGGTTCGGCGAGCAGGAGGCCGAGGAGCCGGTCGCGCCGTGCTTGCCCGGCTCGCGCCGCCTGTGATCGCGCTTCGGCGTACCCGTCGGCGGCCGCGGCCGAGAGTTCCGCGATGAAGGCGAACAGTGCTTCACCGAGTTCGACGATCGCCTGGGTCGGCAGATCCACCGCGGGCGCCGCCGAGGTGAGCTGCCGCCAGACGCCCAGCGCCGCCGATTGGTAAAAGCCGAGCATCTCCTCGAGGCTGCGGCCGGCGGTGTGCTGGGCCCGGCCCTGCGCCCGGTAGACCTCCCGGTCGGTCGTGATGTCGGGATGCCCGATCTCGCTGAAGAAGGCGTGCAAGGCGACGTCGAGGGTGACCTGGAGGTTCGCCGCCGTCCGGTCGTCCAGCGGGGTCCGGAGCCCGGCGCGGACCTGGTCCATCGCGGCGGACGCGATCGCGGCGGTGTCCGGCTCCAGCCGTGTCAGCACTGAAGCGTCCAGCCTGCGCCAGGGCCGTGCCGGCGCCTTCGTCATAGAGGGAACCTACAAAACCCCGATCAAGAACGCGCGCCTCCGTTCTAGTGGTTCTCCGCGGGTCGGCGGACGCTGATCGCGGCATTCGACGACGCATGCAGGAGGCGGCAGTGACACGTACGCGCTGGGGAAGACTCGCCCGGATCGCCGCGGTGGCGGGCACCGCACTGACCCTCGCCGGAATCGGGACACCGGCCCTCGCCACGGCGGAACGCCAGGTGTACGTCGCGATGGGTGACTCGTTCTCGGCAGGCTCGGTGGTCCTGCCGCAGTCCGATCTGCTCACCTGCGCCCGGTCGGCGATCAACTACGCCGGCCTGCTGGCGAAGCAGCTCGACGTCGACGAACTGCGCGACGTCACCTGCGGCGCGGCGACGACGTCCCATTTCGGCAACCCGCAGAAGGGCATCGTCTCCGGAACCAACCCGCCGCAGTACGACGCGCTCTCGGCCGACACGACACTGGTGACCGTCGGGATCGGCGGCAACGACGTCGGCCTGGTCGGGCTTGCGACGTCGTGCGTGAACCTGCTGCCGGTGGGTGCCTCCTGCAAGGCGGCCAACACCACGGGCGGGGTGGACAAGTACGCCACCAAGATCGACGCCTTCGCCGCGACCTACGGCACGGTCATCGAGCAGATCCGCCAGCGCGCCCCGCGCGCCGAGGTCGTCATGGTGGGCTACCCGACCGGGATCAAGCCGGGCGGATGCTGGCCGCTCGTCCCGGTCCTGCCGCAGGACGCCGACTACATCCAGGCCAACATCGACCGGCTCAACGCGCGGATGGCCGAGCAGTCCGCCGCGCACGGCGCAAAGTACGTCGACATCCGGACGCCGAGCATCGGGCACGACGCCTGTCAGCCGATCGGCGTCAAGTGGATCGAGGGGCTCATCCCGTCGGTGGTGAACAACAGCTTCGCTCCGCTGCACCCGAACGCCGCCGGTCTCGCCGCCGTGGTGCCGAGTATCCGGAAGGTGCTGTAGCGGGCTAGTGAGCGGTAAGGCCAAGGGGGTGCACGGGGTTGTCCATGAAGGATTGGGGACACTCGTCGTCCCCAATCCTTCATGGACACGGGACAAGCCCCGGCCTAGCGCCGGTCCGCCAGAACCGTCTTACACTCACGAGGTGTTCAGGCGGACGGCGCCCAGTACAGGAGCCGGTTCGGGGAACCGGAGCCCGGGTTGGTCACCTTGCCGGGGGTGGCCGCGTTGATCAGCGCGGTGGCCACCTGCGCGGGTGTGGCGGTCTTGTTGTTCTGCAGGAAGCGGGCCGCGACACCGACCACGTGCGGGGTCGCCATCGAGGTGCCGCTGATGGTGTTCGTCGCGGTGTCGTTGGTGTTCCACGACGACGTGATGTTCGTGCCCGGCGCGAAGATGTCCACGACGCTGCCGTAGTTGGAGAAGCTGGAACGCGCGTCGGTTTCGATGGCCGAGCCGACGGTGATCGCCTGTGTCACGCGGGCGGGGGAGAATCCCGAGGCGTTCGAGTTGGAATTCCCGGCGGCCACGCCGTAGGTGACGCCCGCGGCGATCGACCGGCGGACGGCGTCATCGAGCGTGCTGGAGGCGCCGCCGCCGAGGCTCATGTTGGCCGCGGCCGGTTTGACGTGGTTCTTGGTTACCCAGTCGATGCCCGCGATGACCCCGGCGGTGGTGCCGCTGCCGGAGTTGTTGAGGACGCGGACGCCGTAGACGGTGGCGCCCTTGGCGATTCCGTACTGCGATCCGGCGATGGTGCCTGCGACGTGGGTGCCATGGCCGTTGCCGTCCTGGGCGACCGCGTCGTTGTCGACGAAGTCGTAGCCGTTGCGGGCGCGGCCGCCGAAAGTCTGGTGGCTGATCCGCACGCCGGTGTCGATGACGTAGACGTTCACGCCGGCGCCGGTGCTGGTGCTGGTGTATTTCTTGTCGAGCGGGAGGTTGCGCTGGTCGACGCGGTCGAGACCCCAGGACGGCGGGTTGGTCTGGGTCGCGTCCGCGTGGACGAGCTGGTTCTGTTCGACGGACGCCACCGAGGGGTCGGCGGCGAGCCGCTTGGCCTGCCGCTCCGACAGTGTCGCGGAGAAGCCCTTGAGCGAGCTGCTGTAGACCTGCTCGACCTTCGCGCCGAAGCGGTTCGCCAGCGCGTCGACGATGCCGCCGTCCTTCAGCGTGACGATGTAGCTGTTCGGGATCGCTTCGGCGGATCCCGCGGCGAGGATCCGTCCTTCGGCGGCTTGGGCCGGAGCGGCGGTCACGCTGACCGCCACCGCGACCGCGCTCACCATTCCGGCACGCGACAGCCAACGCGCTTGTCTCGTCTCTCGCATGTGTTCGTCCTGTCGTTCGCAGGGGACCGGCCGGTCAGGACCACAGCGGCGGAAAGCGGTCCGGCACGACCGCATGGGGCGGCACCTGCCGAATCCCACGAAGATCGAGGCTATTGAGCGGCCGAGATGTCCGATATCGACTGAACGGGGCAGCACCCGACCTTCGTCTGGCGGCCATTGGCGGCGGGTGCCCTGCACGGAAAGTGCGCTCCGTACCCTGTGGCTGGAACACCGTGCCGAAATCTGGAGTCCGAACCACCGTGCCAGCCCTTTCCAGCCTGCGGGCCGACTGCGAGAACTGCTTCGGCCTGTGCTGTGTCGTCCCGGCCTTCGCGGCGTCGGCCGATTTCGCGATCACCAAACCGGCCGGTCAGGCGTGCCCGAACCTGCGCGAGGATTCCCGGTGCGGCATCCACGACAAGCTCCGCAAGAAGGGTTTCACCGGCTGCACGGTCTATGACTGCTTCGGCGCGGGCCAGAAGGTCTCCCAGGTCACCTTCGACGGCGAGGACTGGCGGAAGGCGCCGAAGACGGCCAAGTCGATGTTCGCGGTCTTCCCGGTCATGCGGGATCTGCAGGAACTGCTCTACTACCTCACCGAGGCGGCGGCGCTGCCGACGTCCGCGCCCATCCGCGACGACCTGGCCGAGATGATCGACCGGACCGAGCGGATGACACTGGACACGCCCGGCGTGTTGAGGAAGCTCGACGTCCCCACGCATCGGGCGGCGGTGAACGGGCTGCTGGTGCGCGCGAGCGAACTCGCCCGCGCCGTCGTGCCCGGCAAGAAGAAGGACCGGCGCGGCGCCGACCTCATCGGCGCGAAGCTGAAGGGGGCGAACCTGCGCGGCGCGCTGCTGCGCGGGGCGTACCTGATCGGCGCGGACCTGAGGGGAGCCGATCTCCGGCAGGCCGACGTCACCGGAGCGGATCTGCGTGACGCCGATATCCGCGGCGCGGACTTCCGTGACGCGCTCTTCCTCATCCAGTCCCAGCTGGACGCGGCGAAGGGTGACGCGACGACGAAGCTGCCGGAGTCGCTCGCGCACCCCGCGCGCTGGTAACCCCCCCGCGTTTCGTCCTCTGAATGCGGTGGTTGGCATCGCGAACCACCGCATTCGGAGGACGAAACGCGGGAGAGCAAAGTGTGCATCGGGTGAGCGGTTTGGCTGCGAGACTGGGCGCATGCGTGCCGATCGCCTGGTGGCCACCCTCCTGCTGATGCAGGCTCGTGGCCGCGTCACGGCTGCCGAACTGGCCGAGGAGCTCGAGACCTCGGTCGCCACCGCCCGGCGTGACCTGGAGGCGTTGTCCGCCGCGGGCGTGCCGGTGTACCCGCAGCCCGGCCGTGGCGGTGGATGGTCGCTGGTCGGCGGTGCGCGGACCGACCTCAGTGGACTGTCGGCGCCGGAAGCTCAGGCGTTGTTCCTGCTCGCGGGCCCGGCCGCGTCGATCTCACCCGAGGTCAAATCCGCGCTGCGGAAGCTGGTCCGGGCCCTGCCCGACACCTTCCGCGCCGACGCGCAGGCCGCCGCGGACGCCGTCGTCATCGACCCGTCCCGGTGGGGCGAGCGCGAGAAGGAACGGCCCGAACTGCTCACCGTGCTGCAGGCCGGGATCGTCCGCCGCCGCAAAGTCCGCTTCGGCTACGCGAAAAAGGGCGCGGAACCGGTCGAGCGGATCGTGGATCCGTGGGGACTCGTGGACAAGGACGACATCTGGTACCTCATCGCGGGCACCGAGAAGGGCCAGCGCACCTTCCGGGTCGACCGCATGTCCGACGCCGAGGTCAGCGACCTGCCCGCCGGTCGCCCGGACGACTTCGAGCTGTCGAGAGCGTGGGAACGGGTCGTCGACCGGGTCGAGGAACGCCGTTCCGGGCTGGACGCGACCGTGCTCATCGCCGAGCGGCATCTGCCGATCCTCCAGGACCACTTCGGACGGCAGTCCACTGTGGAGGAGAAGCTCGGCGATGGACGCGTGCGGGTGACGGTGTCGGCGCCGGTGGCATGGATGATCGCCCAGCAGCTCGCGGGCTGGGGCTCGATGATCGAAGTGCTGGGGCCGCCGTCGGTCCAGGCGGAACTCGCGCGGATCGGCGCGGAACTGGTCGAGCGTTACGCGACGCCGGCGCGGTAACCCTGCGGGCTGACGCCGTGCTCGCGTTTGAACGCGGTGCTGAGCGCGAACGAACTGCCGTAGCCGACCTGGCGGGCGACCGCGCCGATCGTGACATCGGGATGCTGACGCAGGAGATCCGCGGCGAGCGCGATACGCCAGCTCGCGAGGTAGGCCATCGGCGGTTCGCCCACGGCGGCGGTGAACCGGCGGGCGAACGCGGCGCGGGAAACTCCGGTGTCGGCCGCGAGGCTCGCCACGGTCCATGGTTCGGAAGGCTTGTGCTGCAACAGTTTCAGCGCTCGCCCGACGACCGGGTCGCTGTGCGCGCGATACCAGGCGGGCGGTTCGGCGCCGGGCCGGTCGAACCAGGTCCGCAGCGCGGCGACCAGGAGCAGGTCGAGCACGCGGTCCAGGACGGCTTCCTGACCGGGCGTGTCCTTGACGATCTCACCGGCCAGCAGCGCCACGAGCGGGTTCTCCCACTCCTCGTCCCGCACGACCAGCAGTGACGGCAGCGCGTTGAGGAGCCGTTTGCTGATCTCGCCTTCCAGGGGATAGGTGCCGGTGAGCAGGACGACGGGGCCGTCCGGATCGCTGCCCCAGGTGCGGACGCCCAGATCGGACAGCTCGGTGAGGTGCTGTCCGTCCGGGGTCAGGCATTCCTGTCCCGGCAGGATCATCGCCTGCGGTGGCGTGGCCGGGTCGTCCGCGACGAGATACGGGTCCGGACCGCGCGCGATGGCGATGTCGCCGGTGCCGAGGCGGACCGCCTCCCCGTGATCGGGCACGACCCAGGACTCCCCGCGAACCTGCGCCATCACCGTCAGCGGTGCCTCGTCCTCGATCCGCAGCGACCACGGCGGGGTCATGACCGACTTCAGCAGGAACGCGCCGCGGGCGCGTGGTCCGTCGAGCAGACCGGCGAGGGGATCCATGCCGAGCAGTGTAGACGATAAAACATGGAATCGAGTCTTTGAGCTATGTTCCGTCTCATTTGGAGGCGCTTGACTAGGGGCATGACAGAGACGAAGAACAACGAGACGGTCCTGGTCCTCGGCGCCACAGGTAAGACGGGGAGCCGGGTGGCGCGGCGCCTGACCGAGCAGGGCATCGAGGTCCGCAAGGCGTCGCGTCCCGGGTTCGACTGGAACGACCGGTCGACCTGGATGGCGGCGGTCACCGGGATCAGCGCGGCTTACGTGACCTACTACCCCGACCTCGCCTTTCCCGGTGCCGCCGAAGCGATCCGCGACTTCTCGAAGCTGGCCGTGGAACACGGCGTCCGGCGGCTGGTCCTGCTGTCCGGCCGCGGCGAGGAGGAGGCCGTGGTCAGCGAACAGGGGGTGCGGGACTCCGGTGCCGAGTGGACGGTCGTGCGGGCCAGCTGGTTCGCACAGAACTTCAGCGAGCACTTCCTGCTGGAGCCGGTGCTCGCCGGGGAGATCGTGCTGCCCGCCGGGCAGGTGACCGAACCGTTCATCGACGTCGAGGACATCGCCGACGTCGTGGTGACGGCGCTGACCACCGACGGGCACGACGGCGAGGTGTACGAGGTGACCGGGCCCCGGTTGCTGAGTTTCGCGGACGCGGCGGCGGAAATCGGCAAGGCTTCGGGGCGAGAGATCCAGTACGTTCCGGTTTCCGCAGCGGAGTTCGCCGCAGGAGCGGCCGAACAAGGCGTTCCGGAGGAAGAGATCGAAGGCCTGACCGACCTGTTCACCCGGGTCCTCGACGGCCGGAACGAATCCCTCACCGGTGACGTCGAGAAGGTGCTGGGCAGGCCGGCGCGGGACTTCTCCGTGTACGCCGCGAAGGCCGCGGCCACCGGGGTCTGGAATCAGTGAAACGAGCGGGAATCGGAAGGGAGGCGACAGGAATGGCGACGCTGAGCGAGATCGTCCTGATCGCGGCAGTCATCACGGCGGGGTTGATCGCGGGCTTGTTCTACGCCTACACGTGCTCGGTCATGCCGGGGCTGGGCAGGGCCGACGCCCGGACGTACGTGACCGGGATGCGGGAGATCAACATCGCCATCCTCAACGGCTGGTTCGCGATCGGCTTCGGCGGCGCGCCGTTGCTCGCCGCGGTGGCGGCGGCGCTGCATTTCCGGTCGGAACTGCGGTCCGCGCTGCCGTGGATCATCGCGGGGTTCGTCCTGCTGCTGGTGATGCTGATCGTGACCATGGCACTCAACGTGCCGTTGAACAACGCGCTCGAAGCCGGTTTCGACGGGGACAACACCGACTTCGAGGCGCTGCGGACGAAATTCGAGGGGGTCTGGGAGCGGTGGAACCTGGTCCGGACCTTGGCCGCGATCGGTGGCTTCGGCGCTCTGGTGGGCGGGCTGATCGTGCACGTCCGCGGCTGACCTCCGGTCAGGCGTCGAGTACCTCCCGGAGCAGCGGAGCGAACGCGGCGGCTTCGGCGGCGAAACCACCGTGTTCACCGGGGAAGTAGGTCGGATCCACCCCGAGACGGCCGGCGGCGAGCACCGCCGCCTCGTGTGCGGGCTGCCCGGCCGATTCCTTGCCGACACCGACGACGATCCGGGTCCCCGACGCCTTCAGAGCCGCGTAATCCGGGGTGAAGTTCCCGATCATCGCCATCAGGTGGACGATGAAGAACGCGAAGTTCTTCCTCATCTCCGGCGGGAGATCACCCTCGCCCGCCTCGAAACCGGCATCGGCCATGAACTTCGCCATCGCCGCCTCGACGCCGTGCTCGCGGTGGATGTGCAGCAACTCGTCGGGATCGATGTCGGGCTGCTCGTCCAGCAGGCTCGTCAGCGGCGGTTCGTGCGCCACGAGCGTCCGCACCCGCCCGGGATGGCGGGCGACGAGCTCGAAAGCCTGCATACAGCCACCGCTGGACGCGAAGATCACCGCGGGTTCCTCGCTCACGCTGTCGAGCAGGCGGAGCGCGTCGGCGGCGTGGACCTCGATCCGCTGGTCCTCGTCGGGATCGTCGAGGGTGCTGCGGGAGATCCCGCGCGGGTCGTAGGTGATCACCGTGTAGTGCGCCGCGAGCAGGCCCGCGATCGGCGCGAACATGCCGGAATCGGCCGCACCACCGGGGATGCACAGCAGCGCGGGACCGCTGCCGGTGACGGTGTGGTGCAGCCGGGCGCCGGGAACGTCGAGAACGGCCATGCGATGACCCCTTCCTTTCGGGACTTGTCGTCCCACCGACGAACGGCGTCGCCGAGGACAGACACCCGGCGTCAGCAGATTTCGGCGAGTTTTCCCGACAGGTAGGCGCGCTCGGCGTCGGTGCCGGCGAGCGCGAGCGCCTCGCGGTAGGAGCCGGCGGCCTCCTCGAGACGACCGAGACGCCGCAGCAGGTCCGCGCGGGTCGCGGGAAGCAGGTGGTAGCCCGGAAGACTGCCGGTGAGCTTGTCGACCAGTACGAGCCCGGCTTCGGCGCCGTCGGCCATGGCGACGGCGACCGCGCGGTTCAGCTCGACGACCGGCGAGGGCACGAAACGCAGCAGTTCCCCGTAGAGGGCTGCGATCTGCGCCCAGTCGGTCTCGGCGGCGTGGGCCGCCGTCGCGTGGCAGGCGGCGATGGCGGCTTGGATCTGGTACGGCCCGGGGACACCGCGGCGGAGCGCGGACTCCAGCAGTTCGGTGCCTTCGGCGATCTCGGCGGTGTTCCAGCGGCCGCGGTCCTGGTCCTCGAGCGAGACGAGGGTGCCGTCACCGTCAACCCTTGTGGAACGGCGGGCGTCGTGCAGGAGCAACAGGGCCAGCAGCCCGAGGACCTCCGGTTCGCCGGGCATCAGGTCCGCGAGGATCCGGGCGAGCCGGATGGCTTCCGTGGAGAGGTCGGGCCGGAGGAGATCGGTGCCGACACTTGCCGAGTAGCCTTCGTTGAACAGCAGGTACAGCATCCCCAGCACCGCGGATGTGCGTTCGGGCAGTAGTTCCGCGGGCGGGACCCGGTACGGGATGCCCGCGGTGCGGATCTTCCGTTTCACCCGGACCAGACGTTGCGACATCGTGGCCTCGGAGACGAGGAAGGCGCGGGCGATCTCGGCGGTGGTGAGCCCGGCCAAGGTCCGCAGCGCGAGCGCGACTTGGCCTTCCAGCGGCAGTGCGGGGTGGCAGCAGGTGAAGATCAGCCGGAGCCTGTCGTCGTGGACGCCGCTCTCGTCCCGCTCCGGCTCGGCGGGGACGTTCAGCTCGGCCGCCTCTCGGAGTTTCGCCGCGCCTACCGCCTCCCGCCGGATCCGGTCGGTGGCCCGGTTACGTGCCGCCGTCGTCAGCCACGCGCCGGGTTTCGCCGGGACACCGTCGCGGGGCCAGGTGCGCAACGCGAGCGCGAACGCCTCCTGGAGGCATTCCTCGGCCAGATCCCAATCGCCGGTGACCCGGATCAGGGTGGCGATCACCTGCCCGGACTCCTCGCGGAACGCTCGGGTGATCGCGGCGTCGAGGTCGGTGGTCACCGGAGCAGCCCTTCCAGGAGCGGGACGGTCTTCTCCGGAGGCGGGTACGCGGTGACCTCGTCGCGCAACCGCGCGGCCGCCTCCCGGTAGGACGGTTCCCTCAGCACCAAGGACACGGCGTCGCGGATGTCCCGCGGTTTCGCGTCGACGACGTCGAGGACGGTGCCGAGCCCGAGTTCGGTGACCCGGTCGCCGTTGTGGGGCTGGTCGGCGCCCATCGGCAGCAGCACCATCGGCAGCCCGTGGGCGATCGCGCCCAGCAGGCTGCCCGAACCGCCGTGGGTGAGGGCCGCGTCGCAGTACGGGAGGACGTCGTCCTGCGGCAGGTACCTCGTGAGATGGATGTGCTCCGGTTGGGGGCCGAACTCGGCGGGGTCGATGAGGTTCCCGACGGTCACCACGCACGTCGCGTCGAGGTCCTTCAGCCCGGCCAGTGCCCGGGCGAACAGGTCGCCGGATTCGGTGTTGAAGATCGTGCCGAGGGTGAAATAGACCGTCGGGCGGCCCTCGACGTGCCAGTCCGGCGCCGGTCCAGGACCGGGAACGGGACTGTGGAACGGCTGTGTGGTCGGCGGCAACGGGAACCGGGGATCGCGGAGACTCGCGGGGAACGGTGAGAGCACGAGATGGCGGTAGGCCATTTCGAGGTTCCGCTGCGGCGAGAGCCCGTGGGCGGCACGGACCTCGTTGAGCGCGTCGTCGACCAGTTCGGGACGGATGAGGACACCCGCCGCCATGACCAGGACGGTCACGTGGGGGAGACCGAGCTTTTCGGCCGCGATCATCGCGCCGTGATCGGCTTCGTCACAGACGAGCAGATCCGGTGTCCAGTCTTCGCAGAGCGCCAGGACGTCTTTCGCGCGCAGGGGTGCGGTTCGGCGGACGAACCCGTCGCGGAGGTCGGCGTCCTCGCGGTCCCTGTCGACGGGAAGCAAAGGGCGGCGTGCGCCGTCGCTGCCGAGATTCGGCCCTGACGAGAACGCGGCGAACCCCGTCGCCTCGACGATCGGGACCATGAGCGGCTCGCCGGTGAACGCGATCGCGTGGCCCGCGTCGGCGAGCGCGCGGGCGAGGGGGAGCAGCGGCCGGAAGTGGCCGTTACCGCCGGCGAAGGTGAACAGGACACGCATGGAATCGACCCTATCGGCGGTCTTCCCGGCGTTGCCTCGCTTTTCGCGCGAGCGGGCAGCGCTACCCTGCTGCGGTGATCGATACGGACGCCGACGAGGTCCGGCTGTGCGCGCTGGAAGGCTGCGAGAATCCCTTGCCCCCGCCCGCGGTGGACGCCGACGGGAAACGCAAGGGCGGCAGGCCTTCGGCCTACTGCGGCAAGACCCACGCCGACGCCGCGTCACGCGCCCGGCGGGCGGCCGCCGTGGCGAGCGTGGCCGATCCGCTGCTGGAGGTCCGGCGGATCGCCGACGAGTTCACCCCGACGGCGGCGTCGCTCGTGGAACTGCTGGACGCCATGCGCTCGCGATTCGACGACGCCGCCGAGGCGGCTCTGGGCCGGGTCACCGAAGCCGAAACCGACGCGGCCGCGGCCAGGCGCGAGGCCGAGGACGCGCAGCAGGCGGCGGCGAAGGCCGACACCGCGCGCGCGACCGCGCTGGCCGCGTCCCGCGACGACAAGATGGCCAAGGCCAAAGCGGAACGCGCCGCCGAACAGGCCTTCAAGGACGCGGAGGAGACCCGCCAGCGTTCGTGGGCCGAAGTCGCCGCCCACGAACGGGCCCGTGGCGCCGCGGAAGCCGCGACCGTGGCGGCCGAACGCGCCCGCGACGCCCTGGTCTCCGATCTCCGGACGCTGCGCGAGGACTTCGCGGCCGTCAGGAAGGAAAAGACCCGGCTGGCAGCGGAGCTGGGTGAGCGCGACACGGCTCTGGCCAGGGCGGTCGCGGAACTCGAGGCGCTGCTGGACCGGCTCGAGGAGGCTAAGGCCAGGGCGACGGTGTCCGAAAAGGACTGTGCCGCCGCGCGGGCGGAGTCGGCCGCTCTGCGTGGAGATCTGGACCGTGTCCGAGCCGAACTCGCTCAGGAGCACACAGCCAGGAGCCTCGCCGAAGCCCGGGCGACGGCCCTGGCCGAGGAACTGGAGCGCGCGCAGGCCCGTGCCGCCGCGGATCAGGCGCGGTACGACGACGTCGTCCGGCAGCTGGCCGAACTCGCCCGTCCTCCGGTCGTCGAAGAATCGCCCGAATCGCCTGTGGAGGCGTCCGAGCTGAAGTAGAGTCCACCGGCTGTGAGCGGGTACGAGGTCGAAATCGGTCAGCTGCGGAACGCGGCCAAGGCGGCGGGATCCGCCGCGGACCAGGCCAGAGCCGTGGAACCGGGCACCGGCGTGGACGCCATCGCGACGGCGTTGCCCGGTGGTGAGGCCGCGAAGAGCGCGCCGACGCTGGCGTCGACGTTCACCGAGCGCGCGAAGGGCTGGGCCGGCGAGATCGACGGCTGGAGCGAATCGATCACGAAGGCCGCGAACGCGTACTCCGAAAACGAGAACTCCGCGGAGGAGGCTTTCGGGGGATGACGATCGGCTACGACGACGTCCGCAAATGGGACGCTGAGGCGCTCGAAACGACGGCCACCAACCTGGGCGGGCGGCGGGACAAGCTCATCGGGTTGCAGGACGAACTCGACGACGCCAGGAAACTGCCTGATTGGCGCGGCCCCGCGGGCGAGCGCGCACGCGGTTCGCTGGGTGACACGCGGAACAAGGCCGAGCTCCTGATCGCGGAACTGTCCGCCGTCGAAACCGCCCTGCAGAACGCGTCGGACGAGGTGTCCGCGCTGAAGACCAGGGTCGCCAACAACGACTCGCTCGCCGGCACCTACCAGTTCCGCGTCGCCGCCGACGGCGCGATCGTGGACGACAAGCCCGCCGACCCACCGCCGAAATCGCGGTTCGAGGCCGAGGAGTACGCCGAGTCCCGACGGCATCGCGAAACCATCAGGAAGCAGCTGGAGCAGGAGACCAAGGCGATCCTCACCGCGGCGAACAACATCGACGCCGCCCTCGCCCGGGTGATGCGGCTCGCGCAGGATGCCCAGATCAGCGACGACGGAGCGACCACCCTCGCAGGAGCCAAGAAGAGCGGGGAGATCAACGCCAAGGTGATCGAGATGGAGCAGTCCCTGCGCGAGGCGGGGCTGCTGACCGGGCCGCCCGCGTCCGGCCACTACCGGCAGTGGCTCGAGAACGCCGTACGCCGGGGCGTATCGATCGACACCATCAAGAAGATCGCCGGCGACCACGACATCACACCGGAGGACTTCAAGGTCCTCGACGGCATGGAAGAGATCCGCGAGGACGAGGACGGCGACGGGACGTTCAAGTCGTACTTCCTGATGCCGACCGACATCAGCGGGGACGACGCCGCCAAGGCGGTCCGGATGACCTACATCATGAACGCGGGCACCGACTACGGGACCGAAGGCGAGAAGACCGACTTCGCGCCGACGCCGTACGGATCCGACGAGCTGCGGCGGATCACCGACCGGCAACGGGAGAACTCCTGGAGCTACGACGACGACGTGGGCTTCGTGCACGGCAACGGCGGGCGGCTGGTGACCACCCCGAACGGCATGATGATGGGCCTGGGCGGGAACCTCATCCAGGACCAGTTCAGCCAGCAAGGCGGAACCGCCTGGGGCGACACGTTCATGCTGAACATCGACGACCCGAAGGACCCGGCGCAGCAACTCCGAGAGGTCGTGAAGTCGGGCCACGCCTGGTACGAGGGCGACAACGGCGCGTCCCAGGGTTCGCTCGACCTGGACCGGTTGCTGCATCACGAGGAGCGCCACTCCCAGCAATGGGCGCGCGAAGGCTATGCCGGCTTCCTCGCCTCCTACGCGTGGGAGCAGGTCACCGGCGGCAACGAAACCGAGGAAGACGCGGGACTGACCGATGGCGGATATCACTAGGGGTTCGCGCGTCGCCTGCGCCGCCTTGCTCGTGGTGGCGGTGACCGCGGCGTGCGAGACCAAGGCGCAGTTCGCGCCGTCGCTGCCACCGGAGGCCGGGTTCCGTGTCGACGACGGCGTCCTGAAACTGTGGACGGGCACCCCGTGCGAGGGCGTCACCGGCCTGAGGTTGACGTTCGACTCCGGCACCCAGGCGAGCACGGAACAGGTGTGGACCGCGCCGCGGCCGGGAGTGCGGGTCGAGCACCTTGACCTGCTCGGGGTGTCCTTTCCGGACACCGGTGGCCCGCTCCAGGTGCGGACACCGCTGCCCGCGGACTACGACTGGACCAAGGCGGGCTCGGTCAGCGTCGCCGTCGACGGACCGAAAGCGAACGGCGCGAAGGCCAACGTCGCCCAGGTGCTGCGCGAGTCGGCCCGGCATCCGTCCGGCAGCTACCTGTTCGGCCGGAGCGGGTGGATGGACGCGGCGGCCGTGCAGCGTGAGAACCGGAAGTCGTTCCTGACCGTCTGCACTCCCGACCCGGAGTGACGGCTCATGGACACGCCGGAAAGTACATCGCGGACAGTGTTCCGACGCATCGTGCTGGGCGCGTTCGTCTGCGTCGCCGCGGTGATCGTGCTGCTCGTCGGCCGCGCGGTGCTCAGCGCGACCGGCCTGTCCTTCGATCCGCACGGCTACGGGATGTTCGCGGGGATCCTGTTCACGGCGGTGCTGGCCCCGGTCGCGCTGGCGTTGTGGCTGCTCTACCGCTCACTGCGGCGACGCGGCAAGTGACCTGAGCGGCTCCGTACTCGTTGACGGGCGCCTGCTGTACCGCGAGCCTCCACAAAGGACACTTTCGCGCGATGAAATGTCTGGTTCGTGACTGTATGCACGGTTTTGCGAGGGGGTCGTGAGTGGTAATGAGCGTTCTAACCCTCTTTGCCACTCACGACCCCCTCGCAAAGTGCTCACAAGGGACTCCGTTGCCTGGCTGGCGTCCCTTGTGGACGGTCAAAGCGTGCCGGCGGCCCACTCCTGTCGCGCTCACGAGGGAAGTTCAGCACCCGAGGTACCGGAGTCGCCGTTCACCAGCTGCTCGACGCCGTCCAGGATCCGCGCCAGCCCGAACCGGAAGGTGTGCAGCGGCGCGCTCGCCGCACCGTGCGTCTCGCCGGCCGCCTGCCCGATCCGCGCCGCGAGCGGGAACAGCCCGGCGTCGGCTTCGGGGATCTCCGCGAGCACGGGCGCGCTGGCCGTCCACCACTCCATTTCCGTCAGCCCGGATCTCCGGACGAGACTCGCCGATTCGACCGAGCCGCGCGCGATGCCCTGGACGAACCCGTTGACCATCGCGACCACGGCGTCCATTTCCAGGTCGGTGAGCCCGATCGCGTCGACGGCCCTCAGTTCGCGTTCGTGTTTGGCGAAGGTGTGCGGGCCGAGGGGGAGACGGCCGGTGGTGAGCTGGAGCATCCACGGATGCCGGTGGTACATCTCCCACGCGTCCTCGGCGAGGATCGTCATCGTGACCCGCCAGTCGTGGCTCTCCGGTGGATCGGTCAGTTCGCCGTGGACCCGGTCGATCATCAGGTCGAGCAGTTCGGCGCGGCCGGGGATGTAGGTGTAGATCGTCATGGGGGAGACGCCGAGTTTCTCCGCGCCCCGGCGCACCGACAGCGCGGTGATGCCCTCGGTGTCGGCCAGCTCGATCGAGGCGGTGACGATCTCCTCGACGGTGAGCTTCGGTTTGGGGCCGCGGCGGGGTTTCTCGCGCACATTCCAGAGCAGTTCGATGGTCCGCCGTGGATCGCCCGTGCCGGTGTGGTCCGCGTCCGTCATCACGTTCTCTCTACGGTGTACAGAGTTGTGTTATCCTGAACTGTACACCGTACAGAGATTGGGGTTGAGTGGCGTCTCACGACGGTTTCGGCAGTGTTGTTTTCGAACCGAAAAATCCCCCTCGGACCAGCGGATTCGTCTTCTGGAACGCCGAGGGGAACACGCCGGGGACCGGGGAGGTGACCGTCGCTCTCCCCGAGGTCACCACGGTGCCGTGCGTGCGGCTCCCGATGGCCGAGGCGCTCCCCGCGCTGCTGCGGCTTCGTGAGAGCGACGATCCCTCCGCGCGTTTCTGGAGCACCGCGGCCACGGCGGCGTTGAAGCTCGCCGAGGCGGGCAGGCTGCTGCCCGGGCTCACGGAGTCCGATGTGGACGCCTGGCGCGCGGGTCCGCTGGAACCCGCCGACGCCGCTTGGCTGCGCGAGTTGTCCGAGGCCATGCCGGCTCGGGCACGAGCGATCCCGGGCGAGGGAAACCTGCTCCCCGCGCGGTATCCGTTGCTGCGTGCGTTCCTCGACGCCGTGGCCGACACCCTTCCCCGCACGCCGGCGGCCGCGCAGGCGGCGGGCGTCAAGGCCTTCGCCGCCGTGCCCGCACATCGTGTCCCGCAGTTGCGGGACTGGGCGGCCGAGGTCGCGGCGGGGCTGGATTCGGGTGTCCGGGTCTCGGTGCGGATCGAGGCACCGGGTGACGACTTCACGAGCGGCCGCTTCAGTGGGGTCGTCCAGGTGCACAGCCTCGCCGATCCCGGCGTCCTGATCGACGCCGCCGCGCTCTGGTCGGGCGACGACCGGTTCGGCCCACGAGCGCGGATCGACGTCATGCTGGCCCTGCGCCGCGCGGCCCAACTGTGGCCACCGCTGGAACCCCTGCTCAGCGCCGCGGTGCCCGACGAGGTCGGGCTCGGCGACGCCGACATCACCGAACTGCTCACCACGGCGGCGCCCCTGCTGGCCACGGCGGGTATCGACGTGCACTGGCCCGCCGATCTCGTCCGTGACCTGAGCGCGAAGGCCGTCGTCGTCGGCGGTGCCGCGCCGCCTGCCGACCTTCCGTCGTTCTTCGCCGGCGGCACCCTGCTGCGGTTCGACTGGCAGCTCGCGCTCGGCGGCGCACCGCTCACCGCGGCCGAGATGGACGCGCTGGCCGAGGCGCACCGCCCTGTCGTGCGGCTGCGCGATCAGTGGGTGCTCGTCGACCCGGCGCTGGCGGCGAAGGCGCGGGATCGCGCGCTGAAGCCGCTCACGCCGATCGACGCGCTCGGCGCCGCCCTGAGCGGGACGGCCGAGGTCGACGGTGAACGCGTCGACGTCCTCACCGACGGCTGGCTCGCCGCGTTGCGGGAACGGCTGCTCGCGCCACCTGAGCCGCAGGCACCGCCGCGCGGGCTGGCCGCGACCTTGCGCGACTACCAGATGCGCGGCCTGCAGTGGCTCACCGCCATGACGTCGATCGGGCTCGGTGGCTGCCTCGCCGACGACATGGGTCTCGGCAAGACGATCACGCTGATCTCACTGCACCTGCATCGTGCGGACGGACCGACGCTGGTCGTCTGCCCGGCTTCACTGCTGGGGAACTGGGAACGCGAGATCACCCGGTTCGCCCCTGGTGTCCCGGTGCGCCGGTTCCACGGCACCGAACGCTCGCTCGAGGATCTCGACGGCGGCTTCGTGCTCACCACCTACGGCACGCTGCGCGCCGACCCGGAACCGCCGGCGAGTGTCCATTGGGGTTTGCTGGTCGCCGACGAGGCCCAGCACGTCAAGAATCACCGCTCCGGCACGGCGAAGGCGTTGCGGACGCTGACGTCGTCGGCGCGGGTGGCGCTGACGGGCACCCCGGTGGAGAACAACCTCGCCGAGCTGTGGGCGATCCTGGACTGGACGACACCGGGCCTGCTCGGCACCATGGCCGACTTCCGCCGGGAGTGGGCGAAACCGGTCGAGTCCGGGAAGGACCCCGAGGCCGCGGAGCGCCTGTCCCGGCTGGTCCGGCCGTTCCTGCTGCGCCGCCGCAAATCCGATCCGGGGATCGCGCCGGAGCTGCCGCCCAAGACCGAGACCGACCGGCCGGTGACGCTCACCGCCGAGCAAGCGGCCCTCTACGAGGCGACCGTGCGCGAACTGATGGCCGAGATCGCCGGGAGTGAGGGGATCGCGCGCCGCGGCCGGATCGTCAAGCTGCTCACCGGACTCAAGCAGATCTGCAACCACCCCGCGCAGTACCTCAAGGAGCCGTCGGAAGCGGTGCTGGACGGGCGGTCGGGCAAGCTCGAGCTGCTCGACGAACTTCTGGGCACGATCCTCGCCGAGGACGGATCGGTGCTGGTGTTCACCCAGTACGTCGCCATGGCGCGGCTGCTGGAACGCCATCTCGCGCAGCGCGGGATCGGCACGCAGCTGCTGCATGGCGGCACACCGGTGCCCAAACGCGAGGAGCTCGTGCGCCGGTTCCAGGCCGGTGAGGTGCCGGTGTTCCTGTTGTCGCTCAAGGCGGCGGGGACCGGGCTCAACCTGACCCGCGCCGATCACGTCGTGCACTACGACCGCTGGTGGAACCCCGCGGTGGAGGACCAGGCGACCGACCGCGCGTACCGGATCGGGCAGACCAGACCGGTGCAGGTGCACCGGCTCATCGCCGAGGGCACGGTCGAGGACCGGATCGCGGCGATGCTGCGGGAGAAGCGTGCGCTCGCCGACGCGGTGCTCGCCGGAGGCGAGGCCGCGCTGACCGAACTGACCGACGCCGAGCTGGCCGATCTGGTCGAGTTGAGGAGCCGCCGATGAGCACGCCAGACGACCGCGTCCGCGGTTTCCCCGCCTTCGGCGCCCAAGGCGGACGCGGCCAGTTCGCCCGCTCGTGGTGGGGCCGCGCGTGGATCAGCGCGATGGAGGACACCGCGCTGGATCTCCGTCAGCTCAAACAGGGCCGCAAGTACGCCGCGGCGGGCCGGGTCGGTCCGATCACGGTCAGCCCTGGGCGGATCGCCGCCGTGGTCGACGACCAGGAGGGCCAGTACCGCACCGAGGTCCGTCTCGCGGAGCTGACCGGCGACGAGTGGGACCGGTTCCTCGACCGGGTCGCCTCGCGCGCCGGGCATCTCGCCGCGTTGCTGGACCGGGACATGCCGCACGACCTCGTCGAGGCCGCCGACGACGCCGGGGTGCATCTGCTGCCCGGGATCGGTGACCTCGACCCGGACTGCGACTGCCCCGGCTGGGAGCTGCCGTGTCGTCACGCCGCGGCGCTGTCGTTCCAGGCCTCGTGGCTGCTCGACGCGGATCCGTTCGTGCTGTTGCTGATGCGCGGCAAGGGGGAGCGGGAGCTGCTCGCCGAATTGCAGCGACGCAACGCTCCTCGGTTCGTGCGCACCGGCGACGACGAAGTCCCGGCCGAGCGCGCGTACGCCGACGAGCCGGGTTCGTTGCCGGATCTCGCCGGATTCGCTCCCACCGGAGGCCCGACCGTGCCGGGTGCGCCCGGCATCCCGGCCGAGACCTTCGCCCTGCTGGTCGCCAACGCGAGCCAGATGGCAGGTGCGCTGCTGACGTCGCGGCCGAAGCTCACCCGTAAGCAGGACGCCGTCCGCCTCGCTGCGACTCATCCGGAGACCGCCGACAGGCTGCGCCCGGCCGAGAGCGCTGAGGACTTCGACCGTGCGGTGCTCGCCTGGCGGTACGGTGGCCGGGCCGGTCTCGACGTCCTGGAGACCACGTGGACCCCGCCGTCGCAGGCGATGGGCCGGGCACGGGCCGCGTTCGCCGAGGTCGTGGACGACCCCGGCCAGGGGCTGGACGTCGAACGCAACCACTGCACCGTCCACGGAACCGGGGTGCAGGTGCGGCTGGGCAAGGACGGTCTCTGGTACCCGTACCGGGATCAGTGGCCCGCCGGCCCGCCCGAAGCCGATCCCGGTGCGCTGTTCGCCGCCTTGCTCGGCTGATCCCACTGCCGTCCTCGCCGCAGCTGATCCAGGTGCGGCGAGGACAGGTGGAGGATCCGGTAACGAACCTCGTCCGACTCCGGCGCCTGGCCCGCCCACAGGCTGTAGCGGACGACCTGCCAGGTCCGCGGATCGACGGCGAGCGCGCCCGAATGCGCGCCGTCCTGGCGCAGATGCTCGCGAAGTCCGTCGAGTGCTTCGCCGAGGAAGGCGACCGGGTCGGTCTCGTCGGGGATCCGCACGACGTGCTTTCCCGCCGCGACCGGGGTCGAGCCGAAAGCGGGTCCTTCCTCGAACCCGAGCACGGTCCAGTGCCGCACGGCGGGACGCCCGAAGGACTCGACGATGCCGCTGAACGGACCGCCGAACAGGAAGGCGTTCATCCCGGCCTCGTCGTGCCACAGGTAAAAGGGCGAGTACTGGTTCAGCGTCGAGCCGTCGACGCCGCGCTCGCGGACCCCGTAGACCTTCAGCCCCAGACCGCCGAAGTCGTCGAGCAGATGCCCGCGCGTGGCGACGCGTTCGCGGATGATGCCCATGTCGTAGTCGGCGGGGAGGGTGATCTCGTACTGCATCGCATGCATTTCGTACATACTAGTAGGTACAGAGAGCGCGCTCGACCTGACTGACCTGGTAACGGCTCGCCGCCGAAACTTGAACAGACCCGTCCTGATCGTCGGAGCAGGCGTCTCCGGGCTCGCGCTCGGCAACTTCCTTCTCCGCGAGGGCATCGGCTGCGTCGTGTTCGAGCGGCGCAGCCGCGAGTACGTCGAGCGACGGCAGCGCGCCGGAGTCATCGACACCAGAGCGAACCGCGTCTTCCGGAAACGAGGACTCGAAGACCGCGTCCTCGGCGGGGTACCCGTCGAACCGAGCCTCGGCTTCCGCGTCGACGGGCAGCCTAGGCCGCTGGCGCTCACCGTGGAAGAACATCGAGAAGGCAGGCTCTGCCCTCAGCAGGTCCTCGTGCGGAACCTCATCACCGAACGCCCCCGCGTCCGGCTCGGCGACGGAACCATCGTCGAAGGCGACTTCGTCGCCGGATGCGACGGCAACCGGGGCACGGCTACGCGTGGCTGGTGGTCCTCGCCGAGGTGCCCGCCACTCACCAGACGGTGATGGCGATCCACCGGCGCGGATTCGCGGCCCAGTTCGGCCGGGGACCGCGGGCGAGCCGGTTCTATCTCCAGTGCCCGCTCGACGACACCACCGAGGAGTGGCCGGACGAGCGCATCTGGAGTGAGCTTGAGACGCGCTTCGGTGAACCGCTCACCGCGAAGGGCGCGATCGTCGAGAAGCAACTGGTGCCGCTGCGCGGCGAGGTGATAAGCCCGATGAGCCACGGCAGGCTCCACCTGCTCGGCGACGCCGCGCACATCGTCCCGCCGATGAGCGCGAAGGGCATGAACCTCGCGCTGCACGACGCCGACGTCTTCGCCGACGCCCTGATCCACTACTACGAGGACGGTGATCCGGCCCTGCTCGATGCCTATTCCGACACGCGCCTGCGCGAGGTGTGGAACTACCAGGCCTTCGCGACATGGCTCACCGACACCGTCCACGACGCCGGCGATCCCTCGTACCGAGGGGAGTTCAGGCACATGGTGGCGCGTGCCGACTTCGAGCGCCTGTTCACCTCCGCGACGGCGAACCGCCTGCTCAGCGAATTCGTCGCGGGCCTGAACTGACCGGCTATTTCCTGTTGAGCCGGACGATCCCCTCGTCGCCCTGCACCGCGACGACGGCGATCACCTGCCGGTTGATCTGGTGCACCATCCCCGGCGGACCCGACACCGCCCCGCCCATCCCGCCGGAAGCCGGGGCGAGACCTACCTTCCCGGCCTGGACCGTGACCGCGAGCGGTCCGGCGCCGCCGTCGTTGGGGACCTGGTCGCCGGTCCGGACCAGCACCTCGCACTCCCCATCGGAGCAGGCCTTCAGGTTCCGTCCGTCCGCCGCGACGAACGGCGCGCCGGACGGGGCCGCCGCCTCCATCAGCACACTTCCCGCGGAAGGCCTCGAACTCGCCGCGGCGAAGATCGGCGTCGGAGTCGCTGTCGCGCAGCCGGCGGCGAACAGCGCCAGGGGGACCAGGACCAGGCATCTTCGGCGATCGACCATGACCGACGAACGTAGCCGAAGCGCGAGCCCTTGCATGCACCCGAATTCCGCAATCGTGCGGCTGTTCGCAGTGCTCGGCGCCGGTCCGACCGGGGGAGTCGGCCGGACCGGCGCAGCACGTGGTCATGCGGGCACCGAGAGTCCGGAACGCGCGAAAAGGACTCACTTACCTGCGCGACACCTCGACATACCTCGGCAGGGCCGCCACCCAAGGAACTCAGCGAGGAGTGAAGGCCTCCTTGCCTACCTTCAGGGTAGGCAAGGAGGCCTTCACGGACNCCTTGCCTACCTTCAGGGTAGGCAAGGAGGCCTTCACGGACGAGCTGTCATCGGGAGGCCGACCCTCCCGGCCGCTCAGACCTCCGCACGGGCGATGATCGCCCGCGTGTCCACTCCGGACGGAAGCGTCCCGAACGCGACGCCCCAGTCGCCGCCCAGCCGCGACGCGCAGAACGCGTCGGCCACCGCCGGCGTCCCGTGCCGCACCAGCAACGAACCCTGCAGCACGAGCGCCATCGACTCGACCAGCCGCCGCGCCCGGTACTCGATGTCCGACAGATCCGACAGTTCCTTGCGCAGCCTGCCCACCGCGTCGTCCAGCCGCGTGTCGGCACCGGACGCCCGCTCGACCTCCGCGAAATACGCCGCCACCGACTCCGGCTGCTTCGCCATCGCCCGCAGCGCGTCCAGCGCCGCGACATTGCCCGAGCCCTCCCAGATCGACATCAGCGGAGCCTCACGGTAGAGCCGCGGCATCCCCGACTCTTCGACGTACCCGTTCCCGCCAAGGCATTCCAGCGCCTCCACCGCATGCGACGGACCGCGTTTGCACACCCAGTACTTCGTCACCGCCAGCCCCAGCCGCCGGAACGCCTGCTCCTGCTCGTCCTCCGGCCGGTCGGTCGCCGACGCGAGCCGCATCCCGACCGTCGTCGCCGCCTCGGACTCCACGACGAGGTCCGCGAGCACGTTGCCCATCAACGGCTGATCCACCAGATTCGCCCCGAACGCCTGCCGATGCCGCGCGTGGTGGACCGCCCGCACGGCGCCGTACCGCATGCCCGCCGCGCTCCCGACCGCGCAGTCCAGCCGGGTGTTGTTCACCATCTCGATGATGGTGCGCACCCCGCGGCCTTCCTCGCCGATCAGCCAGCCGATCGCCTCGTCGTACTCGATCTCCGACGACGCGTTGGACCGGTTGCCCAGCTTGTCCTTCAGCCGCTGCAACCGGATCCCGTTGCGCGTGCCATCCGGCAGGACCCGGGGGAGCAGGAAGCACGACAGCCCGCCCGGCGCCTGCGCCAGCGTCAGGAACATGTCCGACATCGGCGCCGAGGTGAACCACTTGTGCCCGACGATCACATAGCTGCCGTCCCCGAGCGGACGCGCCGTGGTCGTGTTCGCCCGGACGTCGGAACCGCCCTGTTTCTCCGTCATCGACATCCCGGCGATGAGCCCACGCTTCGAACTTGGCTCACGCAACCCGAAGTCGTACTCCGTCGCCGCCAGCAACGGCTCGTACCGCGCGGACAGCTCGGGGTTGAACCGCAACGCCGGAACCGCCGCGTACGTCATCGAAATCGGGCACGTGTGCCCCGCGTCGACCTGGCCCCAGACGTACATCTTCGCCGCCCGTGCCGCGTGCGCGCCCGGCCGGGAATCCCGCCACGCTGCCGCATGCAGCCCATAGGACACCGCGACGTCCATCAGATCGTGCCAGTGCGGGTGGAACTCGACCTCGTCGATCCGGTTCCCGACCCGGTCGTGCGTCCGCAGCACCGGCTCGTTCTCGTTGACCAGCCTGCCCCAATCCTGAACCTGCTCGCTCCCGGCCAGCCTGCCGAGGGCGTGGACCTCGGCCACCGCCCAGCCCGCGCCCGCCCGTTCCAGCCCTTCCAGCAAGGCCGGATCGGCGGCGACGTCGTACTCCGCCAGCGGCGGGACCTGATTGGTGACCTCATGAGTGCTCGGCATCGGAACCTCCCAAGGAACGCAGGACGAAAGTGCGCAGCCCGGACACCTCGTCCGCGCTGCCGGTGGTCAACGGGCCGATCAGCACCTCGGCGGCCGCCCCGACGAGCGCCGCCGCGGTGACGTCCGCGTCCTGGGCGGGCAGCACCCCGGACCGGACGCCGTCGGCCACGAGCTGGGCCACGACGTCACGAAAGGCCCGCCGGAACACCAGCCGCTCGGCCTCGATCGGCGCGTCGACGGGCTCGGCGAGCAGCGCGTACGCCATTCGCGGGGTCTTCAGCGCCCGGCTCGCGAAGGTGTCGAAGACCGCTACGACCCGCTCGGCCGGCGTGCCAGGCCGCTCCGACACCTCGCGCACCGCCTCGACCTCACGCGTGACGACCTTGCGGAACAACTCCACGACCAGGGCGGCCTTGGTGGGGTAGTGGCGGTACACGCTCCCGACCGCCACGCCCGCCCGTTCGGCCACCGCCGACACCGAGCAACCCGCGTACCCGCGCTCGGCCAATTGCTCCACGGCGGCGGCGAGGACGGCGTCACGCTGGGCGTCCAGGCGCTCCTGGACCTTCGGTGTACGGCGATACGGCACCCAAGAAGTGAAGCACTGATTCACACCTTCAGTCAACGCACCCCGGCGAGCCCTTCCACTGCCTTGGCGATGCCCTTCCTGTCGTAAGCACTGGTCGGCATGGTCGCCGCATGGGCATGCCGGACCACCCCGTCCCGGTCGATCAGCACACTGCCCGACTGCTGCAGCATCTTCTTCGCCAGCCCGAACGCCTCATGCGGCGTGCCGTCCCGGCCCGAGACCACCCGGAGCGACAACCCGCGCTTCGCTCGCCACGCCTTGGCCTCCGCCCGGCCTTCGGGAACCGCCACCAACACCCGCACACCGGCCGCCGCCAGCTCCTCGGACCGCGCCGCCAGGTCCTTCACATGGCCGGTGCACACAGGACAGGTGGTCGAGCGCATGAAATAGATCAGCACGCTTGCCGTACCGCGGAACTCCGAAAGCCGCACGACCTGCCCGGTCGTGTCCTCCAGCGCGACATCAGGGACCGTGGAACCGATTTCGAGCATGAAAACTCCTCAAAAGAAGGTCAGGAAGCGGGGTCGTCGAGAAAGACACGGACCGTCGCCCGCGCACGGTGCAGCCGGGACTTCATCGCGGCCGTGCTCAGACCGAGCGCGTCGGCGACCGCCCGGCCCGAATGCCCCTGGATGTCACGCATGATCAAGACGCGACGCTGGTCGGCGGGCAACTCGGCGATCGCCGCGGCCACCCGCTGCGCCTCCAGCCGATCCAACGCGTCTTCCTCGGCCGAAACCACCGCGACGGAATCCGCCGGACCCGCACCACGTACCACCCGGCGGGCCCGCCGCAGGCATTCGTTGCGCACGATCCGGAACATCCACGACGCGAGCGCACCCGTGGCACGCAGCGTGCCGATCTTCCGGTACAGGATGATCAGCGCCTCCTGCGCCGAATCCTCCGCGTCCTCCGGCGAAGCACACAGCGACCGCGCGAACCGCTGCACATGCGGATGGGAACCCGAGACCAGGGCGGCGATGGCGGACGCGTCCCCGCCCTGCGCCGCCACGATCAACGATTCCCTCGGCCACTCGGCCTCCACGACAACCTCCTCCTGCGCCGAGCTTGTCCCGGCCCCTACAAGAGCCGCGACCCTCGCGAAAGGATTCAGCAGCCGTCACGTGACCCCGCTCACCCCAGCGGGCGCACCACGAACCCCACGTCACCCGATGGCATGATCGCCGCTATGACATGGACCGCCCCCGAGGTGACCCGGCCGTCCGGCGACACCGCCGCCGACGAGCGGACCCTCCTGCCCTCCCTGCTGGCCTGGCACCGCAGCACCTTCCTCCACAAACTCGCCGGCCTCACCGGAGAACAGCTCGCCACGGCATCGGTCCCGCCGTCGAACATGACCCTGCTCGGCCTCGTCCGGCACCTCGCCAAGGTCGAACGCTTCTGGTTCCGCCTGCGCTACGCCGCACAGGACATCGAACCCCTCTACGACCCCGCCCTCGGCAAGGACCACGACTTCGAAGCCCTCGACTCCGCCAAAGCCGAAGAGGCGTACGACATCCTCCTGGACGAGATCCGGCTCGCCGACGAAGCCGCCGCCGAAGGATCCCTCGACGACACCTTCGACCTCGGCGGGAACCCGTTCTCGCTGCGCATGCTCTACCTCCACATGATCGGCGAATACGCCCGCCACAACGGCCACGCCGACCTCATCCGCGAACGCGTCGACGGCCACACGGGAGCCTGACCATGGAATACGGATTCGTCGGCGCGGGCGAGATCACCGCCGCCATCGTCGAAGGCCTCAGCAAGGACATCACCGACCCGCCCTCGGTCTTCCTCTCACCCCGCAGCCGCAGCGTCGGCCAAGAACTCTCGGCACGCTTCGCCAACGTCGAAGTCCGCGACAGCAACCAAGCCGTCCTCGACAGCGCCACGACCATCGTTCTCGCCGTCCGCCCGCCGATCGCCGAAGAAGTCCTTCGAGACCTCACCTTCCGGCCCGACCACGTCCTGATCAGCGCCCTCGCCGGCGTCCCTCTCGACCGGCTGCGCGACTGGGCCGCCCCCGCCCGCGAAGTCGTCCGGAGCATTCCCCTGCCCCCGGCCGCGCGCCGCCAAAGCCTCACCGCGATGTACCCCGACAACCCCGAAGCCCGAGCCCTCTTCGACAGCATCGGCGGCAGCGTCGTCCCCGCCGACGAGACGGACCTCGACGTCTTCAGTGGCGCCACGGCCACCTTCGCCGCCCACCTCGACTACCTCGGCACCATCGCCGCCTGGATGACCGACCAAGGCATCGAGGACACCACGGCGACCGCCTTCACCAGCCACATCTTCGGCCAGCTCGGACACTCCCTCGTCCAGCAGAGCGGCTCCCTCGAAACCCTCACCGGCAAACACATGACCCCCGGCGGGCTCAACGAACAGTTCCTCACCGACCTGCGCACCAACGGCGTCCCCGACACCGTCCGCCAGGCCCTCGACGGAATCCTCGCCAGACTGCGAGACCAGTGACCGTCGTCGAAAGGCTCCGAGCCGCAGGATGCGTCTTCGCCGAAGACGAAGCCCGCCTGATCACCACCGAAGCCCGCACCCCCGACGAACTCGACACCATGGTCCAGCGCCGCATCGACGGCGAACCGCTCGAAGTCATCCTCGGCTGGGCGGAATTCCACGGACTGCGCATCACCGTCGAACCCGGCGTCTTCGTGCCACGGCAACGATCAGAACTCCTCGTCCGCCACGCCGTCACCCTCGCCGGACCAGAAGCGGTCGTCCTCGACCTCTGCTGCGGCACCGGCGCGCTCGGCGCCGCCATCGCCGCCGAACTCGGCGACATCCGGCTCTACGCGGCCGACATCGAGCCCGCCGCAGTCCGCTGCGCCCGCATCAACGTCGCCCAAGCCAGGGGAGAGGTCTTCGAAGGCGACCTCTACACACCACTACCCTCGACGCTACGGGGCCGCGTCGACATCCTGGTCGTCAACGCCCCGTACGTCCCCACCGACGCCATCGCGATGATGCCGCCCGAAGCACGCGACCACGAACCCCGCGTCGCCCTCGACGGCGGGCACGACGGGGTCGACGTCCACCGCCGCGTCGCCGCCGAAGCCCCACAATGGCTCGCACCAGGCGGGCACCTGCTGATCGAAACCGGCGAAAGCCAGGCCGTGAGCACCGCGGAAGCCATGGCACACAACGGATTGATCCCCGAAGTGGTCACCGACGAAGCGCTGTACGCGACGATTGTTGTCGGTGCTCGGGTCTAGGGTCGCCGCCGTGACCGACTACCTCCAAACCACCCGCACCGCCTACGACACGGTCGCGGCCGACTACGCCGAACTCCTCCGCGACCACCTCGCCGGCTCCACCTGGGACCGGGCCGTGCTCGGTGCCTACGCCGAACTCGTCCAGGCCGCCGGCGGCGGCCGCGTCGCCGAAATCGGCTGCGGACCCGGCCGCATCACCGAGTACCTCCACCAGCTGGGCCTCGACATCCATGGCGTCGACCTCTCGCCGGAGATGGTCGCCGTCGCCCGCAAATCGTATCCGCACCTGGACTTCCAGGTCGGGGAGATGCCCGGCTTGTCCATTGAGGACGGTGCATTGGCCGGCGTCGTCGCGTGGTACTCCATCATCCACACACCGCGAGAGCGGCTACCGGAGATCTTCGCCGACTTCCACCGGATCCTCGCCCCGGGCGGCCACCTGCTCGTGGCCTTCCAGGTCGGCGACGAAATACGCCACATCGAACACGCGTACGGGCACGACATCACCTGCGACGCCTACCGCCTGCCACCCGAGAAGATCACCGAACAGCTGGGGGAGGCGAAGTTCAGCGTGCTCTCCACCCTCGTCCGTGAGCCGTCCGAGGAATTCGAAAGCACGCCACAGGCCTACTTGATCGCCCGCAAGCAGTAGCTCAAGGACGCCGAGCCTCGACGAGCCAGGCCGCCGAGCCGTAGAAAACGCCTCGGTCGGTCTGGTGCTCGGCGAGATCGGCTCGCAAGGCATCCACAGCCGCGGCGCGAGCGGCCTCATCCAGGTCGCTCAACCGGCCACCATGCTGCTCGACGATGAACTCGGCCGCATCATCCACGTCGCGGCCGAAGTACATCGGCTTGTTCACCGCGGTACACCGGACGTCGGAGTACCCGGCCGACACCAGCAATCTCTCGGTCTCGGCCGGGTCGCTCAGCGCGAGATCCGACGACGGCACCGCACGACCCGCCGCGAAGATCGTCCGGAACGTGGTGATCCACTCGTTGAGCCGCAACGGCTGCCACGTCAGCAGGACCACACGGCCACCAGGCCGGGTCGCCCTGGCCAAGTTGGAGAACGCGGCCAGGGGAGTACCGAAGAACATCGATCCATGCCTGCTGATCACCACATCGAACCGCGCCTCGGCGAACGGATGGATCTGCGCGTCCACCTGTGCGAAAGAGACGTTGGGAACGCCTTCCTCCTCGGCGAGCCGACGAGCGAGAACCAGCATCTCACCGGAGAGGTCGACACCCAGCGCGGAACCGTCACTGGCGAACCGCGCCGCGTCCCGCGTCGTCTGACCCGCACCGCAACCGACATCGAGGACGTGGTCGGTCGGCCTGATGCCGGCCGCGGCGAAGAACGTGTCGCGATAAGCAGCGACGCCGTCGTTGAAACGCTGCGCGCGCTTCGCCCAAAGAGCGCCGTCGTCACCGTCCCACGCCATCAACATCCGCTCGTTCGACGGATCGACACGCACAGCCGCGCTCTCGGACATTTCGGCAACCCCCAGGTTCGCTTCCGGAGGACGACCCTAGCGCGAGCCCCTCAGCGGAACGCGGCGACGTCCCTCGCGGCCCAATCGGCGAACGACCGCTGACAAAGTTCGGCAGGGACGCAGTGAGCCACTAGTGGGACTGTTCGACCGGATCACCCGGCGTCTGGTCCCGCCCGACGCGAAGTAGCGTTGGCGATGTTGACCATCCAAGTGATCCCGAACTTGTCCACCAGCGCGCCGGCCTCGTCGCCCCACACCTGCTTCTCCAGAGGCATGGTCACCGCGCCGCCGACGGACAACTTCTCGAAATGGCCGCGGAGTTCGCCGTCGCCACCGAGGTAGACCGCGACGTTGTTGCCAGGGGAGTGCGGCACGTCCTCGACCTGGCCGTCAACGTCGCAAGCCATCAGCGTGTATCCGTGCGGGGTGTCGAGTTGGGCGTGTATGACCTTGTCGGCGTTGGGGGAGTCCGGTGAACCGAAGTCCGCGATAGTGCCGATCTCCAGCTTGCCGCCGAGCACCTGCCGGTAGAACTCCATCGCCTGCTGTGGCGGGTATTCGACGCAGGATTCAGGCCCAGTAGGCCAGCCAAGCGTTCAACGCCGGCCCGGGCGGGTTGAGCCGACGAGCGCGGGCGACGTTCTCCTCGTCGTCAGGAACGACCTCGGCCAGAACCAGCACGTTCTCGCGAGCTTCGCCGACACCGAACAGCCCCTCGTCAGAGAGCCTGCGCAGCGCCGTCTCCACCACACGAAGCCGAAGATCGAACTCCGCGTCGGAGGCATCGTCATCGGCGATGTCGAACACCTCCGGCCGGGCGGCGAACAGCTCGCGGACCGGCTTCAGATGTTCCTCGCCAACAATCGAAAACGGTGAATCGGCGTAGAAGTAGCGGACATCCTCGGCGTCTGGTCGCTGTACCAGCGCCTCGTGCGACCACGCCGACAACGCCGGGCCGAACGCTTCGCCGGGCGTGGTCAGCGTGATGTAGTAGAACGTGTGGCCGGGGTTGTCGCGGAACAGGTCGGCGACGGCTGCACGAGTGGCCGTGGTCAACGCGTCTGCAAGGTCGGCTTCGGGTGGAATCACCAGGGCATCGAACCACGGCCCATCGTGTTGGACATGCCGACTGATTCTCGAGACCAAGTACTGCTGGCCTGCAGATGGTGAACGTCTCGCGGAGCGGGCCCGTGAGGCGTGGACGGCAACGATCGAGGCATTGCCTCTCGGGACGTCGGTCGCAGGCGAGGTGATCGGACGCCAGCCTTTCGGTGTGTTCGTGCGGATCGATGGTGTGCCCGACGCGGTCGGCTTGGCCGAGGTGACGTCGATGCCGCGTGAAGCGTCACTGCCGGCTGCCGGAGACACTGTCGTCGGCGAGGTCATGGGCCATGCCGACCATAATCATCAGGTCAGGATCCGGCTCGTCAGCTCACGCGAGCCCTAGAACGGCTCAAATCGTGCATCAGTCAGCTGCGCCGGCAGTCCGAGCGGCCGCGCAAGGGTTCCGAGCGCTTACTTGACATAATGTACATTATCGGCACTTTTGCTGACCTGGATAACGATGGTCGAGAGGGGCCTCGATGCAGGCGCGAAGGGGTCCTTCGTCGCATGTCATGCAGCGAAAGCGCCCTTCGCCGCGCCTGATGCGGGCATGGCTCCCTTTGGCTCGCCCTGAACCGGGTCGCCACAGATCTCCTGAGGCGACCCATGGCACCCCCGGCGACGCGAAACGGAGGTCCGATCACCCAGCCCCAATACGTCACAGTGACGAATCGATGCGGGTCTCACGGAGCCGTTGATGATCAATGGAGGCGTCAGGCACGGTTGGATCTTGTCGAGTCGTCCAGTCTGGCGACGACTCGGACCCAAGCGCCGCCCAGGTGGCCCACGTGTCATAAAAGGGTCGTTCCTGACGTTTTTCATCCTGAATAACCCTTTCATGACACCCCGGAGAGCGGCGGGCGAACCGGGATCCCCCGCGAGGGGTCTCCGGACCCATCACTCCGTTTCATGCATAATCACTATTATGCATGAAATAGAATATAACCGAGTGTAAGACTGTCGGTGCCATGCGGTACAAGATGTTCATGAGGGTTTCCGAGGCACAGCAAGCCTTTTTCGCCGCACGTCGTCCCCGTAAGGATTCTCCTCACACCACCGACGCCTACCGCCGCGACCTCGCCGGCATCACCGCACTTCTACTCCGCGAGCTGGACCGCTCCCCTGACGAACTCACTGTCGAGATGCTCACCGCCCAGGCGCTCCGCAACGCCTTCGGTGCCTTCGCGGACACCCACGCGAAGAGTTCGGTGCTCCGTGCCTGGTCGACCTGGAATCAGTTCCTCACCTTCTGCGTGTCCGACGGGTTGCTCGCGGGCAATCCGATGGGCGCGGTCGCCCGGCCGAAGGCGCCTCCGCTGACGCCGAAACCGTTGCGCGGTGAGGAAACCCCGGAGCAGCTGCTCGCCGCCGCCGCCGACGGCTCGCGCCGGACGCGAGATCCATGGCCGGAGCGGGACGTCTTGGTGATCGCGCTGGGGCTGGTCGCCGGGCTGCGTGCCGCCGAGATGCGGGCCCTGACGGCGCGATCGCTGGTCGGCCGTCAGGGCGAGATGCGGCTGCACGTCCATGGCAAGGGAAGCCGCGACCGGTCGATCCCGGTGCAGCCGATCATGGAGAAGATCATCGAGGAGTACCTGGCCTCCTGTCGTCGGCGGTTCCCGCAGCAACGGTTCGGGCCCTCCACTCCCCTCCTCCGGGATCGTGCGGGCGAGCCGATCGGCCGCGGCGCGCTCGAGTACCTCGTCAAATCCTGCTATCGGTGGGCAGGCCTGCACGACCGCGTGCCGGTCGGGGCGAACCTCCACGCGTTGCGGCACACCTTCGCGACAAGGCTGGCGGAGGACGGCGCGACGGCGTCCGAGATCATGGCTTTGCTGGGGCACGCGAGCCTCGCGACCAGCCAGAACTACATCGAGGCGACCGGACGTGAGCAGCGTGCGGCGGCCGCGAGCAACCGGACGTACCGGGCGCTGGACGGGATCGTGTAGCTCAGCGGAGTTGTTCGAGGTCCTTGGCGGCTTGGGCGATCTCGCCGGCGAGGCCACGGAGTTCGGCGACGGAAGCGCCGTCGTCGGCCGCGGTGACGACGTCTTCGGCGGCGCAGCGGAGTTGGAAGAGCCTGTCCTGCAGGGTGGCGATCTCGGTGTCGGAGAGGACGACGGCGTCTTCGGGGAGGCCGCTGCGTTGGAGGGCGGTGCGGCGTTCGTAAGCGCGCTGGCGGCAGGATTGTCCACAGTAGCGGCGGCGCCTGCCGACGTTGCCGCCTTGTTCGAGCCGCCGCCCGCACCATCCGCAGTGTTTGGGTACCCCCGCGCGGCGGAGCTCGGACACCTCTTCGGCGGATGTCTTCGGGTGTTCGGCCACTTCCCTCACGGATCAGACCCTAGCTGGCCATCCGACGATCATGCCGAGGCGACGACGGCGTCTTCGGGGAGGCCGCTGCGTTGGAGGGCGGTGCGGCGTTCGTAAGCGCGCTGGCGGCAGGATTGTCCACAGTAGCGGCGGCGCCTGCCGACGTTGCCGCCTTGTTCGAGCCGCCGCCCGCACCATCCGCAGTGTTTGGGTACCCCCGCGCGGCGGAGCTCGGACACCTCTTCGGCGGATGTCTTCGGGTGTTCGGCCACTTCCCTCACGGATCAGACCCTAGCTGGCCATCCGACGATCATGCCGAGGCCACGACCAAAGTGCACACTAGTGGGGTGCCGAAACCGTTTCCATACCTCGCCGACCCGCTCCCGCGTGCCTTCGCCCATCGGGGCTGGCACCTCGGTGACCTGGAAGGACTGGAGAACTCGTTGCCTGCCTTCCAGCAGGCGGTGACGGAGGGTTATCGCTACCTGGAGACGGATGTGCACGCGACGTCGGATGGTGTGGTGGTCGTTCATCACGACGCGTCGTTGGACCGGACGACGGACGGCGCGGGGTTGATCTCCCGGCAGACGTGGGCCCAGTTGCGAACGGTCAAGGTCGGTGGCCGTGCGCCGTTGTCGCGGCTGGAGGACGTCCTCGAGGAGCTGCCGGAGGCGCGGTTCAACATCGATGTGAAGTCGAACGAGGCGGTGGGGCCCTTCGTGCGGGCGATCGAGCGGACCGGGGCATACGACCGGGTCGCGGCGGCGTCGTTCTCCGACGCGCGGCTGGCGCGGATCCGGAAGCTGGCGGGACCGAAGCTGGTCACCGCGATGGGGCCGCGTTCGGTGGCGGTGATGTGGGCGAACGGGTTCTTGCCGCTGGTGTCGTTGCGTGCCTTGTCACGGGGTGCGATGGCGCAGGTGCCGGTGCGGCAGGGGCGGTTGAAGGTGGTGGACCGGGCGTTCCTGCGGCAGGCGACGCGTGGGGGTTTCGAGGTCCACACGTGGACGGTGGACGATCCGGCGGAGATGCGGCTGTTGCTGGATCTCGGGGTGCACGGGATCGTGACGGACCGGCCGGATCTGCTGCGTGACGTTCTTCGGGAACGCGGCGTTTGGCCTTCCTGATCCGCGTTTAGTCCTCTAAATGCGTTGTAAGCGCATTTAGAGGACTAAACGCGGGGCGTCATCGGGGTGCTTTTCCGTTCCAGGCGGCGTCCCAGGTCTTGGGGCCGAGCCGTCCTGAGTCGTTGATGCCGTTGGCTCGCTGGAGGGCGAGGACGGCTTCGCGGGTTTTGTCGTAGTAGCAGCCTGTGCCGGTGAAGCCGTAGCCGAAGGCGTTCATCCGCAGCTGGAACTGCTTCAGTGGTGGCGCGCAGTCGCCGTAGGCGTAGACGACGCCGGGCCAGGCGGGTTTGGGTCCGCCGGGCGGTGCGGGCGGGGTGGGCTTCGGTTTGGGCGCAGGCGGCGGGGCGGGTTGTCCTCCCCCGCCGATGTAGGCGGAGTCGGCATAGGACGGGACGCGTTTGCTGCGGCCGTCGCTGTCGTTGCGGAAGCCGAGTTTGCCGGCGCATTCCCAGGGTTGCCAGCCGCGCATGCGGTAGAGGTAGAGGGCCCGGTAGTCCTGCTCGCGGGGGGTGGCCTGGTCGGGTCGCCCTTGGCCGCCGACGCTGCGCCAGGTGGGCAGGTCGAACTGGTAGGCGCCGTAGTAGCCGTTGCCGGTGTTGATGTTGTAGCGCCCGCTCGATTCACACATGCGGAGCTTGGCCCAGTGGGAGCCGTGGGGATCCGCGGCGGCGGATCCGGTGGTGGCGATCTGCAGGCCCGTCACGGCGAGGGCGAGCAGGAGCGTTCTCGCCACTACGCGGTGTGCTGTGCGAAGGCGATGGGTCCTCATGAGCGGAACAGTAAGTATCAGTCCCGTGCTTCACAAGAGTCACAGATCGCTCACCAGCCTCACATGAAACACACGGGGATCGTGGCAGCGACACGCCGACGATGGCCGGGAAGGGTTCGTCCCGCGTCGAAACGAACACGGTCCGGACTCGCGCCGGACAGGCGGGTGTGATCACCAGTAGTCTCCCGCTGACCTCGACGTTCTCGACTTCAGGAGCAGTGCATGACGGTGGCCGTGACCCGTGAACGCAAGCGGGTGTGGCGGGCTTGGTACCTCTACGACTGGGCCAATTCGCCGTTCTATTCGTCGGTGATCACCGTCTTCGGAGCGCTCTATTTGAGTGAAGTCGCGTCCGCGGACGCGAAGGCGAATTTCACCCTTAACGGGGACAGGGCGTGCACCGATTCGAGTGGAGCTTCGAGCACGCTGCAGAACTGCGACGTCTCGTTGTTCGGGCTCGAGTTCCCCGCGGGTTCGTTGTGGGGGTATCTGCTGTCGATCGCGACGGTGACGCAGGTGCTGGTGCTGCCGATCGCCGGCGCGATCGCGGACCGAAGCAGGCACAAGCGGCGGATCCTCGGTGGGTTCGCGTTCCTGGGCGCGGTGGCGTCGGCGCTTATGTTCTTCATCGCGGGGACGAACTGGGAGGTCGGGGTCTGGACGTTCATCCTGGCCAACATCGGTTACGGCGGTGCGCTGGTCGTCTACTACTCGTTCCTGGTGGACATCGCGGAGCCTGACGAGCGGGACGCGGTGTCGTCGAAGGGTTGGGCCTTCGGGTATCTCGGCGGTGGTCTGGCGCTGGCGCTGCAGCTCGGCTTCTTCCTCGGGCACGAGGCTTTCGGGGTGAGCGAGTCGCTCGCCGTCCGGATCTGCTTCCTGACGTCGGGGATCTGGTGGGCGGTGTTCACGATCCCGGCGGTGCGGGCGCTCCCCCAGACTCACGTACCGAAGTCGGGTGAGCGGGGCCTGTCGGTGTTGACGGCCGGGTTCAAGGAGCTGAAGCGGACGATCAAGGACGCGCGGGCCTATCCCCTGACGCTGGCGTTCCTCGGCAGCTATCTGGTCTTCACCGACGGGATCACGACGGTGGTGGCGGTGTCGGCGCAGTACGGCAAGGACGAGCTGAAGTACAGCACCCAGGTGCTCATCGTCACGATCCTGGTGATCCAGTTCCTGGCGTACGCCGGGGCGATGATCCACGGGGCGATCGCGGCGCGGATCGGGGCGAAGAAGACGATTCTGGGCAGTTTGGTGGCCTGGGTGGCTGTGCTGTGCTTCGCGTTCTTCATCCAGTCCGGCCAACCGCTGCAGTTCTACGCGGTGGCGGTCGGGATCGGGCTGGTGCTGGGCGGAACGAACGCGTTGTCGCGGTCGTTGTTCGGGCAGATGATCCCGGAAGGGAAGGACGCGCAGTACTTCTCGCTGTACGTGGTCGGTGAGCGGGGGACGTCGTGGCTCGGTCCGCTGTTGTTCGCGGCGGTCGGGCAGATCACCGGCTCGTTCCGGTACGCGATCATCGCTCTGGTGATCTTCTTCGTGCTCGGTTTCGTGTTCGTGTGGCTGGTGCCGGTGCGCCGGGCGATCGAGGCGGCGGGCAACCGACCACCGGCGGTGCTGTGAGGGCGGAGCGTGCCGATAGGGTCGGGCGTCGTGACCGTACTGAAGGAGAGTGGCCCGGATCCCACGGACGCGTTGTCGTCGGTGCCGGTGGCGGGTTCACGGCGGGGTGTGCCGGTCGTCGGGAAGCTGAAGTTCTGTTACGGGCCGATGGACTGCGGGAAGTCGACGCTGGCTTTGCAGATCGACCACAACCACGCGCGGCAGGGTCGTCGTGGGATGGTGCTGGTGCGGCATGACCGGTCCGGGGAGCCGCAGATCACGAGCCGGATCGGATTGACGCGCAAGGCGATCGAGGTGGGGAACGAGACCGATCTGCGGTTGCTGGTGCGTGAGCAGTGGGCGGCCGGGCGGCATGTGGATTACCTGATCGTCGACGAGGCGCAGTTCTTGTCGCCCGATCAGGTGGATCAGCTGGCCGAACTGGCGGATGACGTTCAGATCGACGTGTACTGCTTCGGGATCGCGACGGATTTCCGGAGTGTGTTGTTCCCGGGTGCGGCGCGGTTGTTCGAGCTGGCGGACGAGTTGCAGCCGGTTCAGGTCGAGGTGCTGTGCTGGTGCGGGCAGACGGGGCGGTTCAACGCGCGGGTGTCCGACGGCGAAGTGCTGCGGGCCGGGGACACCGTGGTGGTGGCGGATACCGAACAGATGGTCGTTGAAACTTCATCGGCATCACGTTCTGAGGGCGAGCCGAATACGGTCCGTTATCAGGTATTGTGCCGACGCCACTTTCGACTGGGCGACCTGGGGCCCACCTCGGCCCAACACGGTCAGTTACGGTTGACGTGACAGGCGTACTACTAGCCCATCTGGGGGATATCCGCACCAAGATGGCCGTATTGACGTCACGCCAGAGCGCGAAACCACTCCTACTAGGAGAAGCTGTTGCCACCGGGTGACACAGCTCATCGTGAGCAAGGACATGCTGTCCAGGGAATCCTCTGGCCCTCATTGTCGTTGCATAGGGTGAGCATCACCCTGGCTCCACCCGGAGCTGACTGAAAGGACCCCCATCATGGCCGACCGTGTTCT
The DNA here is from genome assembly GCF_037997115.1 of Amycolatopsis coloradensis. NCBI lineage: Bacteria > Bacillati > Actinomycetota > Actinomycetes > Pseudonocardiales > Pseudonocardiaceae > Amycolatopsis > Amycolatopsis coloradensis. The sequence continues at coordinate 5,295,423 of NZ_CP150484.1, read as the reverse complement.
CCGTGGAAGCCGGCTGGGAGCGGTCAGCTACGAGACCGACCGCAACCACGACCTCGCGCCTCGGCGCACCGTGCGCTACGCCTGCCCCAAGAACCACGAGTTCGAGGTGCCCTTCTCCGACGACGCCGAGATCCCCTCGGTGTGGGAGTGCAGGCTGCACGGCAGCGAGTCCGAGATCGTGGACGGCGGGCAGCCGGAGCAGAAGAAGGTCAAGCCCCCGAGGACGCACTGGGACATGCTCCTGGAGCGTCGTTCGATCCCGGAGCTCGAAGATCTGCTCAACGAACGTCTCGCCGAGCTGAAGGGACGCAGGACCACCCGGTCCGCCTGACGCACGGCACAAGTAGCTAGCCCCACCACGAATCGGCGAAGCCCCCGCGACCTCCCTCCGCGGGGGCTTCGCCGTGTCTTCGACCCTGCCCGTCCAAGTACATGAAGGCGCGGGAGTCGACCGCAGCCGGAATCACGTAGGTGGCCAAGACACCCTTGGCCTCACCCACTCACGAGGGCGCCGGTGCCGAGAGCGCCATGGCGTGCCTGAGCCGTCGCAGGTGCTCGGGTGGCGATTCGAGCAGTGGGAGTCGCACCGTCGCGTGCGGGATGATCCCGAGATCGGCCAACGCGGCCTTGGCCATGATCGCCCCCTGAGAGGTGCGCATGACCGCGTCGGCCAGGGGAAGCAGTGCGGCGTTGAGGGTCCGCGCGGTATCGAGGTCTCCCCCGCGTACGGCGGCGATGAGTTCGGCGTTTCGGTTGGCGTAGGCGTTGCCCACAACGCTGACCAGGCCGGTGGCGCCGGCGGCGAGGTAGGGCAGGTTGAGTTCGTCGATGCCGCAGTAGTAGGCCAGCGGGGTGCGCGCCATGAGGGACATCGCTTCGAACAGGTCGCCCTTGGCGTCCTTCACGGCCCGGATCCGGGGGTGGCGGGCGAGTTCGATCAGCGTGGCCGCTTCCAGGGCCGTTCCGGTGCGGGCTGGGACGTCGTAGAGCATCACAGGCAGTTCGGTGGCGTCGGCCACCGCCTGGCAGTGCGCCATGATTCCGGCCTGCGTCGGCTTGGAGTAGTAGGGGCAGACGACCAGGAGCGCGTCTGCCCCGGCCGCTTCGGCTTCCTTCGCGCGACGGAGGCAGGCGGCGGTGTCGTAGGTGCCGACGCCGGCGATCACGCGTGCCCGGTTCCCGGTGTGGCTCGCCACGGTGCGGATGAGCCGGGCGGCTTCGGTGTCGGTCAGGGTCGGTGACTCGCCGGTGGTCCCGCCGACGACGATGCCGTCGCATCCGGTGGTCAGTAGGTGGTCGACCAGGCCGGTGAGGCCGGGTTCGCTGAGTGCGCCGCCGGGTTCCATCGGGGTGACCATGGCGACGAGGTTGGAGCCGAAGAGGGTCTCGGTCATACGGTCGATCCTGTCGGCGTCGATACCTGCGGTCCAGCGATGGTTTTTGGCAGGTATTGCGTAGCCTGGCTTCATGATTGAGGTCGGAGCCCTGCGGGCGTTGCGTTCGGTGGCCGCTCTGGGGACGTTGGCGCGCGCGGCGGACGAGCTGGGGTTCACCGCCTCGGCGGTGTCGCAGCAGATCAAGCGGCTGGAGCGCCAGATCGGGATGCCCGTGCTCGCTCCGGCTGGACGCGGAGTCGTGCTCACTCCGGCTGGACAGGCCGTCGTCGACTCCTCGCTCGAGGTGTTCCAGGCGCTCGAGCGCTGTGCCGAGGCCGCTCAGTCGGTCGCGGAGGGCGCGCCTCGCGGCGTTTTGCGAGTGGTCGCGTTCTCGACGGGTATCCGCGGGCTGCTCGCCCCAGTTCATCCGCGGTTGCTGACGCGCTATCCCGACCTCCGCCTGCGGATCACCGAGCAGGACCCCGACCAGGCCTTGCACAGTGTCGATGCCGGAACGGCGGACCTCGCGCTCCTCCACGACGCCGACGGACTGCCTGTCCCGCTGTCCCCTGCCTTGTCCCGGCGTCTGGTGCACACCGACCTCGGCGACGTCGTGATGGCCGAGACCCACCCGCTGGCGCGAGTCGAGCCGCCGCTGGCCGGTTCGGACCTGGCCGGGTACGCGTGGGTGACCAGCCCGCCGGGCACGGTCTGCCATCAGTGGTTCCGGCGCCTGTTCGCGGACTCGCCGGAGGAGCCCGACGTGCGGCATCTGGTCGACGACTTCTCCACGCAGCTGTCGCTGGTCGCCTCGGGTGAGGTCCTCGCGTTGATCCCGCGGCTGGCGCGTCCGCCCTTGAGCGCGGGGCTCGTCGCCCGTCCGCTGCGGCGCCCGCCGACGCGCGAGGTGCACGCGGCGTGGCGCCGCAGCGCCGAAGCCAGTCCGGCGATCCGCGCGGTACTGGCGGAACTCCGGGCGACCCGGTCAGCTGGGGAACATGCTGGTCACGTTGACGAAGGTGCCGGTGATTCCCATGGCGTCGTCGGAGGCGAGGAACGCCAGCGTGCGCGCGACCTCGGCGAGCCGCGGTGAACGCTTGGTCATCCGGGCCTCCTTGAGGCCGTTGAGGACGTTCTCCACCATCTCCGGGCTCGCGGGCAGCTGGTTGTTGACCGCGGAGAGCTTCTCGGGGGTGAAGGTCTCCGGGATACCCGCGACCCAGATGCCGAGGGCGCGGACGCCGTGCGGGCCGATCTCGACGGCGAGGTTGCGGATGTAGGTGTCCAGCGCGGCGTCGATCGAGCCGGTCGCGCCCATCATCGGGCTGCCCTGGGCGGAGCCGCTGTCGAGGGCGAGGATGACACCGGAGCCCTGCGTGATCATGTGCCGGGCGGCCGCGCGGGCGGTGATGAAGTTGGTCGTGATGCCGATGGTGATCGGGCGGACGTAGTCCTCGACCGACATCTCCACGAGTGGGATGCCCTGGATGTCGCCGCGCGGGACGAGGTTGAGGGAAATGTCGAGGCTGCCTGCCTCGGCCACGACGGACGCCGCGTGCGCGTCGACCGCGGCCTCGTCCAGGCCGTCGACGACGGCGACTTCGGCCAGTCCCCCGGTCTCCTTGATCTCGTCGGCGAGTTTCGTCAGCGCCGGTTCGTGGCGGCCGGTGAGGAAGACGCGGGCGCCGCGCGCGGCGAACTCCTTGGCGGCACCGCTGCCGATCGATCCGCCGGCGCCGTAGATGACCGCGTTCTTGTTCTCGAGGCTCATGAGCGTGTTCCTTCCGCGTGTTTGGGTTCGACCGTTGAGACGCGGAAGGCGCCCGGAACTCATCGGTCCTCAGGTGATCGTCAGCGGCAAGCCGAACGCGGGGAACAAGTGCGGTTCGAAAGCGGTGATCTCCGCGACCTTCCCGTCCTCGATCCGCAGCACGTCGAGCACCTGTGCGCGATAGATCCGGGTACCCGGCCGCCGGACGTACCCGGCCGCCGCGGGGAGCCGGTTTGCACTGGTCGGAAGGTGTTTCCATTCGCCGAAGTACGTCGGTGACGCGGGGTCGAAGGACTCGGCGACGAAGTCGAGGAAAACGTCGCGACCGGAGAACCACAGCGGGTTCGGTGGCATCGTGACCAGCACGTCCTCCCGCAGCAGCTCGGCCATGACCCGGCTGTCGCCGCTGCCGGTGGCGGCGGCCATGTAGCGCCGCAGGATCGTTTGCTCCTCCTCGGTCGGCTGGGCCGTCCGTGCCCAGTCGGCGCGGCGTTCCGGCAGGCGTTCGCGCAGGGTGGGACGGGCGCGCTGGAGTGCGCTGGTGACCGACGCGACAGAGGTTTCCAGCAGGTCGGCGGTCTCCGCGGCCTTCCAGCCGAGGACGTCGTTGAGGATCACCACGGCCCGCTGTTTCGGCGGGAGGTGCTGGATGGCGGCAAGGAAGACCAGCTCCATCGTTTCCCTGGTCTCCGCGATCTCATCGGGTTCGGCCTCCGCGGAGACGAGCTGGCTGTCCGGGTACGGCTGTAGCCAGGGCATGAACTGGGGCGGTTCGCCCTGCTGGTCGACGCCGGGCAACGGGTCGTAGGGGCGGGGCCCCCTTTTGTTGCGCCGCAAGAAATCGAGGCAGGTGTTGGTGGCGATCCGGTAGAGCCAGGCACGGAAGCTCGCGCGGCCTTCGAAGCCTTCGCGGCCGCGCCAGGCTCGGAGGAAGGTCTCCTGGACCAGGTCCTCCGCGTCGTCGTAGGACCCGACCATGCGGTAGCAGTGCACGCGCAGCTCTCGCTGGTGCTGCTCGATCCTCCCGGCGAAGGTGACCTCGTCCAGGGTTTCCGTCACGGGCGCCGGTGTGACGTTTTCGCCTGTCGGCCGCAGCGCCAGTTGGGCGATGCGTCGCAGCCTGCCCACGTCGGAGGTGAGTGAGGTGAGATCGGTGAGGAACGCCTCCGGTGGCTGAGGTGCCAACCTGTTCGCGACGCGGCCGACCTCGGCGATGAGGGCTTCGACGTCGGGGGCGGGGTCACGCCGTGACCGGTAGGCCCGCTGGCGGCACGCGGCCGAACAGTAGACGGCCGTACGCCCGCGCGACCCCGTCTTCGATGGCAGCGGTCCTTCGCATATCCCGCAGACCTGACCGGTCACGGCTCACCTCCCCCGAAAACGTCACGCTCGGTCGAGTTACGCATTATGCGGCCTGGTACCCCGGGATGTCCTCGACACGGTGATACACCGCCAGGCCGCGGGAGAGCGCGATGGCGACGTCCTGGTCGGCCCCGGCGGAATCGCCCGGCAGCCGCAAGACGGCGTCGCAGTGATGCAGCAGCCTGTCGGCCGTCGGATACATGACCTCCTTGGCGATCGGGTCGGCGACGGTCTTCCCGCCCGCTCCGCGCAGCACCGGGAGCGCGACCCACTCGCCGATCATCGGCACGTGCCCGCTGCGGAAGATCGGCCACGCGGCCTCTTCGAGCCGGGCGAGATTACGGGCGAGGAGTTCGGGGTCGTCGCCGGTTCCGGAGCGGAACGGACCGGCGATGAGGATCATCAGAGGTTTGCTCATGAGCCGGAGCATAATGTGCAACAATCGGCAGGAACAAGGAGGAATGTGCACATGTTGGCTGCGCAGCGACGAGACCTGCTGATGGAACGACTCAAAACCGAAGGCCGCATCGTGGCGAAGGACCTCGCCGCCGAACTCGGCGTATCGGAAGACAGCATCCGCCGTGACCTGCGAGAACTCGCGGACGCCGGACTCTGTCAGCGGGTCTACGGTGGAGCCCTGCCGGTCTCCCCGGCCACCGCGGACTACGCGACGCGCATGGCGGTCAGCGTCGCAGGCAAGGAACGGATCGCGAAACGTGCAGCAGCGTTGATCCGGCTGGGATCGACGGTCATCCTCGACGGCGGCACGACCGCGCTCGCGCTGGCGAAGGCACTCCCCGTCGACCTCGAAGCGACGATCGTCACGCACAGCCCCACGGTCGCGGCCGCGCTCGTCACGCATCCGAAGGTCGAGGTGTTCCTCATCGGCGGACGGCTCTTCAAGCACTCCGCCGTCACCTGCGGGGCGGCCGCGGCCGAGGCGGCCGAGGGCATCAACGCCGATCTGTTCTTCCTCGGCGTCACCGGCGTGCATCCCGAGACCGGGCTCACCACCGGCGACTCCGACGAGGCCGCGATGAAACGCACCCTCGCCAAACGGGCCGCCGACACCTACGTGCTGGCCAGTTCGGAGAAGATCGGCGCGGCCTCGCCGTTCACCGTGCTCCCCCTGTCCGACGTGGCGGGCGTGATCACCGACGCGGCGCCGGACGAGCCGACGGTGAAGGAACTGGGAAAGCTCGGGGTGAGCGTGCTGGGGGTCAGCCCTTCTTGGCCAGCCCGCGAAGCTGCTGCCAGCGACGCTTGAGCCCCCACAGACCGACCAGGACGATCGCCTCGCGCACGACCGAACCGCTCATCTTCGACTGACCGACCTCGCGTTCGGTGAAGGTGATCGGCACCTCGACCACCTCGAATCCGGCGAGCGCCGTGCGGAACGCCAGGTCGATCTGGAAGCAGTAGCCCCGCGAGGCGATCTCGTCGAGCGGGAGCTTCTCCAGCACCGTGCGGCGATACGCGCGGAAACCCGCCGTGATGTCCTTGATCTTCGTGCCGAGTGCGATCCTCGCGTAGAGGTTCGCCACCCAGGACAGCGCCTTGCGCTGGAACGGCCAGTTCACCGTGCTGCCACCGGGAACGTACCGGGAGCCGATGGACAGATCCGCGTCCTCGAGAGCCGCCAGTACCCGCGGCAGATCCTCCGGCGCATGTGAGCCGTCGGCGTCCATCTCGACGATGGTGACGTAGTCACGAGCGAGTCCCCAGCGGAAACCCGCGACGTACGCGGCGCCCAGACCGGCCTTCTCGGTCCGGTGCATGACGTGGATCCGCTCGTCGGCCTTCGCGAGCTCGTCGGCGACGTCGCCGGTCCCGTCCGGGCTGCCGTCGTCCACGACGAGGGCGTTGACCTCCGGGAGTGCTTCGAGCAGGCGTTCCAGGATCGGGCCGATGTTCTCCCGCTCGTTGTACGTCGGGACCACCACCAGCACCGGGTCGATTCCCTGGGCCCCCCGTGGCGCCTGCGCCATCCGCTTTTCCTCCGTGTTCCGGCGGGTCAGCCCGCCGCTTCCCTCGTTGCCTTGGCGACGCTCGCGCGCCGGGTGCGGAAACGCAGCACGTACCCGCCGGTAACCCCGGCGATCGCCAGGGCGAGCAGCCCGTACTCCGTCGTCACACCGAGTAGATCCGACAGCGTAGTCTGCTGCCTCAGCGGTACGCGCCCCACCAGGGAATCTGCGGTGAACAAGCTGGTGGAGGCCGTGATCGAACCATCCGGCGCGACGATCGCGCTGACCCCGCTGGTGGCGGAAACGATCACGGCGCGCCCATGCTCGACCGCTCGCAACCGCGACATCGCCAGCTGCTGATAGCTCATCTCCCCCGGTCCGTACCAGGCGTTGTTGGTGGGTACGACGAGCAGTTCCGCCCCATCGGCCACCGACTCCCGCGCCGGGTAGTCGAACGCCGTCTCGTAGCAGATGAAGACGCCGACCTTGGTACCCGCGACCGACAGGGCGGCGTTGGCTCCGTCGCCCGGTGTCATGTTCGCCACGCTGTCGACGAACGGTGTCACCAGCTTCGCGAGTTCACGGGCCGGGACGTACTCGCCGAACGGGACGAGCTGCTGTTTGGCGTAGCGCTGGCCCGGGCCGGTGACCGGATCCCAGACGAGCGCGGAGTTCTGCGCGCTTCCGTCGGGCAGCCGGACCAGCGCGCCGATGATCGCCTGCGCGCCGTAGTCGCGGACCATCTGATCGACGCCGGAGTCGCCGGTGCGCATGGCCATCGCGGTCTCGGGCCACACGAGCAGATCGACTTTCGTGTTGCTCGCCTTGAGCTTTTCCAGCAGCCGGGCACTCTCGGCGAGGTGGTTGCTCCGGAGTTCATCGCGGCGGCCTTCCAGCGCCAGGCCGATGTCCGGGGCGTTGCCCTGCACCGTGGCGACGGTGAGCTCGCCGTCCTGGGCTTCGGTGCCGATCGTCGGCCACACCGCGAGCCCCGCCACCACTGGAACCAGCGTCAGCGCTGACGCCGCCACCAGAGAACGGCGCGGATCTGCGCCCTTCAGGCGCAGGCACAACGCCGCGAGCCCGAAACCGGTCGCCACGACGGCGAGGCCGACCAGCGGAGCGCCGCCGATCGAGGCCAGCGAGACGAAGGCGCCCTCGGGCTGGCTGAACGCGACGCGGCCCCACGGGAAGCCACCAAAAGGAAACCAGGTGCGCGGGGTCTCCAGCGCGATGATCACCAGTGCGGCCCACAGCGGCCCGAGCGGCAGCCTCCACACCACGGTGGCGAAAGCCCCGCCGAAACCGAGATACACCGACAGCGCCATCGCCAGCCCGAGCCACGGCCACGGCCCGAAGCCCGGGCCGAGGAAATCCAGCAGCCACGTCAGCAGCGGCAGGAAGAACCCCATCCCGAACACGAACGCGTAACCGAACGCGCCCCGGAACCTCCGCCCGTGCACCACCAGGGCGAAACCGGTGAACGCCAGCGGCGCGAGCCACCACAGCGGACGCGGAGCGAAACTGAGGTACAGCGTGAATCCCGACGCTGCGGCGACGAGGAAACGCACCAGCCAGGCGCGTGAGAAGCGCTTCCGGGGCGCCGCTTCGGGGCCCGGATCGGTCACGGTCGTGGACACTCCTGAACCCTAGGCCGTCCGGGTGAACAGATCGTGGATGACCTGTCCGCCGCGGACCGTGCGCAGGCACCGGGGCGGCGTCGCCCCCTCGGTCAGGTTCGGCAGCGGGGGCACCCCCGCGCGCGGGTCGGTCGACCAGCGTTGCACCCGCGAGTCCGGTGTCGCGACGACGAGATCTTCGGCGTCCCAGATCGCGTAGTGCGCGGGAGCGCCCGGGACCAGGCTGCCGGTGACACCGTCGTTCACGCCGGCGGCGCGGTGTCCAGCGCGGGTGTGGGCGGTGAAGGACGCGCGAGCGGACAGTCCCGAGCCCGGCGTGCGGTGGTAGGTCCCGGCGCGGACGGTGGCCCACGGGTCGACCGGCGTGACGGGAGCGTCGGAGCCGAAAGCGAGCAGAAGCCCTTCAGCGGCCATGGCGGCGAAGGGGTTGAGCTTCGCGGCCCGTTCGCCGCCGAGGCGGTCGACGTACATGCCGTGCGTGCCGCCCCATTCCGCGTCGAACTGCGGCTGGACCGACGCGACCACGCCCCAGCCGGCGAGCGCCTTCGCCTGGTCCGCGTCGATCATCTCCACGTGCTCGAGCCGGTGGTGCCTGGCGGCCAGCGCTCGACGGCCGACGGTCTTCTCCGCGAGCCGGAATCCTTCGACGACCTCGGCGACGGCGGCGTCGCCGATGACGTGGAAGCCGGCCTGCAGTTCGGCCTCGGTGCAGGCGCCGACGTGCTCGGCGATGGCGGCGGCGTCGAGGTAGAGCGTTCCGGAGGTGCCGTGGGCGTCGGCGTACGGCTCGTGCAGGGCGGCGGTGCGGGAGCCGAGCGCGCCGTCGACGAACAGGTCGCCCGCGACTCCCCTGGCGCCGAGCGCGCGGGCGGTGTCGACACCACCGCGTTCGCCCCAGTAGCCGACGACTTCCGGCAGTCCGGGTTCGGAGGCGAGCGCGAGCAGATCCGTGAGGTCTTCGGCGCCGGAGATGTCCGGACCCGCGCATTCGTGGACGCTCACGACTCCGCGCGCGGCGGCTTCGGCGAGGAACGCGCGCTGGGCTTCGCGGCGCTGCTGCGGCGTGATCGCCTCGCGCATCGCGGCGCGCACGAGGTGGTGGGCGTCACGGGTCAGCGGTCCGTCGGCCGACCAGCCCGGCGCCTCGTGCACCCCTGCGGCGAGCGCGACGAGGGCGCTGGAGACGAGCGCCGAGTGGACGTCGACCCGGCTCAGGTACACCGGGGTGCCGTTCGAGGCCTCGTCGATCTCCGCGCGGCTGGGCAGCCTGCTGTCGCTCCAGCGGGATTCGTCCCATCCGTGCGCGACGAGCACCTGGCCGGGGCGGGCGGCATCGCGGACCGCGGCGAGGAGCTCGCCGGCGCTGCGGATGTTCGCGAGGTTCAGCCCGGTGAGATGCAGGCCTGTCGCGGTGGCGTGGACATGCGCGTCGACGAAGGCGGGGGCGACGAAGGCGCCGTCGAGGTCGACCAGTTCGGCGTCGGGATGCAGGGCCCTGGCCGGGCCGTCCTGTCCCACCCAGACGACGGTGCCGTCGGTGATCGCCATGGCGGTGGCGTCGGGGGCCGAGGGGCTGTAGATACGCCCGCCGAGCAGGAGCGTGGTTCGCGCGTTCGTCACGCTCCCGAGTTTGCAGCGTGGGGACGACCACGTGACCGGCGGGTCGGTGACATTTCGACACACCACGCAAGACAGGAATATTTACGTCTTCCGAACGATGTGACAGGATATTTTCACGCGTTTCCGACGACGAGGAGTACAAGTGACTGCGATCCAGGAACCGACCTCGCCGGTGGCCGCCTACGATCAGCCCTACGACTACACCCGTGTCGAGCTGATCGAACCCGACTGGCGCCGCTTCCCCGGCTGGCACGACGTGACCGAGGCAGAGTGGCGTGACGCGCAGTGGCAGCGAGTGCACTGCATCCGCAACGCCAAGCAACTGCGCGCCCTCATGGGCGACCTGCTCGAGGAGCGCTTCTACGAGGACATGCTCGCCGACCAGCGAGAGATGGCCACGATGTCGATGCTGCTGCCGCCGCAGATGATCAACACGATGGCGCCCAACGCGGGCACCGACCCGGCGAAGGTGACCGAGGCCTGGTACGCCGACCCGATCCGCCGCTACATGCTTCCGGTGCGCAGCGACCGCGACACCGAATGGCCGAGTCACCCGCACTCCGAACGGGACTCACTGCACGAGGCCGAGATGTGGGTGGTGGAGGGGCTGACCCATCGCTACCCCACCAAGGTCCTCGCCGAGATGATCTCCACCTGTCCCCAGTACTGCGGGCACTGCACCCGGATGGACCTGGTCGGCAACTCCACCGAGCAAGTCGAGAAGCACAAGCTCTCGCTCAAACCGGTCGACCGCCAGGACGCGATGATCGAGTACCTGAAGAAGACCCCGGGCGTGCGTGACGTCGTGGTCTCCGGCGGCGACGTCGCCAACGTGCCCTGGCCGCAGCTGGAGTCGTTCCTCATGCGGCTGATGGACATCGACACCGTCCGCGACATCCGGCTCGCGACCAAGGCGCTCGCCGCCCTCCCGCAGCACTGGATCCAGCCGAAGGTCGTCGAAGGGCTCGAACGCGTCGCCGGCACCGCGCAGCGGCGCGGCGTCAACCTCGCGATCCACACCCACGTCAACCACGCCCAGTCGGTGACCCCGCTGGTCGCCGAAGCCGCCAGGACCGCCCTCGACGTCGGCGTCCGCGACGTGCGCAACCAGGGCGTGCTGATGAAGGGCGTCAACGCGACCCCGGCCGACCTGCTGGACCTGTGCTTCGCGCTGCAAGGCGAGGCGAACATCCTGCCGTACTACTTCTACATGTGCGACATGATCCCGAACGCCGAGCACTGGCGGGTTTCCGTGCACGAGGCACAGGAACTGCAGCACGCGATCATGGGCTACCTGCCCGGCTACGCGACTCCCCGCATCGTCTGCGACGTGCCCTACGTCGGGAAGCGGTGGGTGCACCAGTTGGCCGAGTACGACCGCGAGCTGGGGATCTCCTACTGGACCAAGAACTACCGGACCGGGATCGAACACGAGGACCCCGAAGCCTTGCAGCGCCGCTACCCCTACTACGACCCTATCTCCACCCTGCCCGAGGCCGGCCAGAAATGGTGGGCCAGCCAGCACGGCTGACTTCTATATGTAGGTAGATGAAGCCGGTGGTTCCGAACGTCGTTCGGGACCACCGGTAACGGCAGGCCGCAGACGAATCGGACAGTGCCTCGCACGGTGAAACACCGACCGGCTTCCAACCGGAGACGCCCGGCCTGCAGGTTGGCTTAGCACAACTTGAGACGCATCTCATCCTGGACCAAGAACCACCTGACCAGCGCAGACGTCGCCAGCATGGGGCGACATTGACCTCCAACCTGACCCAGAGATCCTGCCTGGCCATGTGCCGGTAGAGCCACCGAGAGACATCGGGCACCTGCACCCAACTCCCGGCAGCCCGAGGGTCAGATCTCCCAGTTGCGACCACCCAAGGCGGGTAGGTGCCACTGCGATCGATCGTGAAACGGCCCAGGACCGGACGAGACGGTCCATAGTGGACGCTTCAAGCCGAACGACGAAATTGTTTGCAGTACGAGTCGACGCTCTGCAAGCCGTACAACATTATCTACCACTTAAACGACGCATCCTGAACAAAGTCGTGTGCGCAGAAGTATTCAGTCTTTGTAGATATTTTCCCTGCGACTTCATGCTTCGCGTACTCCCTGCCTTATGACCAGGCAATACCCCGCTACTGATGACTGAGAGTAGTTTACTTGCAAGTGGGTCGATGTCTACCTCGTCCGCATCCATCCTCCGAGCATCATCTTTTGGCCGTCAACCGGGATGGCACAGGCGCCTCGGGCGGACACAGGCGGGGTTCGGCACGGATGGCGGGCCGATTCGTCCCGGGACGGCGCGTTCCCGCTGGTGAGGGCCACTGTTTCGTCCCAGCGTCCCAATCTCCGCCGACCGCCTTGCCTCCGATCGTCTGGCTGCTGACGATGGAGTCCGTCGCGGCTCGGACCGCGTTCGGGTGGCGGAATCTGCCGCAGGGCTGAATTCCACGCCCGGGAACGCCGCGAACGCGGCACTGACGAAAAGAATGAGGGGGAACAAAGTGCGCAAGATGAAGCGAACTGCAGCTGTGGCGGCATTGGCGATCAGTTCCGTAGCCACGATGGGGTTTACCGCCGCGAGCGCGGCGGACGGAGGACAGGCGCAGACCGAGGATCGGGCCTCCTGCTCCGGTACGAAGATCTACCTCAATGACGACTGGGGCTGCGTGATCAGCTACGGAGACCGCATGAAGATTAGTGACCAGACCTGGGACGGTAACGGCGCGCGACTGCGTTGGAACAGCTCGAGGCCGAACGAGCACGGCAAGACCTCGGGGTTCTGCAGGGACTACAACGGTTCGGAGAACGGGACGGAGGAGTGTAACTACAACTTCCCGGAGGGGACGACCATCAGCTACAAACTCGAGCAGATCAGCGACGGCGACGTAGTCGACGCCTACCCGTGGGACTATTTTTTCCAAGCCGTGGTCTGATCCGATCGTCCCTTGTGAGTGGCAAGGTGATTATTGATCCGTAAGGCAATTATGGCGTGTTAGTCTGCAGCATAGTGGACGGATGCCTTGCGGAAGAAGGCTTTGACGCGGTCGGGTTGCTGCTCGACCAGCTTATCGTCCTCGTCCTCGTCCTCGTCACTGGACGAGGACGGTCCGGAAGGCGCGGACCGTCCAGAAGCCCAGTCGAAGAGGCCTCCGCTGGCACCCAAGCTGAGGAGATGCCTGTCGAGCACGTCCGAGGAATGGCCAATCAGGCCGGAGACGGCCTCCGACGAGGACTTCACCTCGGCGGGTAAGTCAGGAAGGGCTGGTGAAGTCGGGGGGCAGACACACCTCAGCAGGGTTGGATGCGTGCCTGCGGCGGTTGCTCCGCGACGCACTACCGGCCCTAATCGAGGGAGGCGGCACGCCTCAAGGCAGATTCAAGGGCTACGTGTTCGACACAAGGCTCACCGGAAGCCTGACTAAGACCTGGTCTCAAAACTCGGCGTGTCGCTAGGTGAACCAACGGCCCGCCCCTGGCTCCGCACCGCCCGCCTGTGGGCCCGGCCTGACGGACCGGAGGTCTGTCAGAGAGACTGGGGGCCAGTGCCCGCCCTCTCGACTTGGAGTCTTTGATGCCGCAAGGGACCGTTCGTTGGTTCGACGCCGAACGGGGTTTCGGCTTCCTCGCGCCCGACGACGGCTCGCCGGACGTGTTCGTGCACGCCTCCGAGATCGTCGGGGACGGCGGCGCGAAAGTGCTCCGCGAGGGTCAGGCCGTCGTGTTCGAGGTCGGCGAGAACGACCGCGGGCCCCAGGCGCTGCGCGTTCGCGTCACCGCCGATGCGGCCACCGGCAGCGCCGTGGGCCTGCTCGGCACCGTCAACTGGTACGAGCCGGGCAAGGGGTACGGCTTCGCGTCGCCGGACGGCGGCGGCGCCGACATCTTCGTGCACAGCTCCGCCATCGTGACCGGCGGCGTGGTCACCGAGGGGCAGCGGGTGGCCTTCCTGATCGTCGAAGGCGAGCGCGGCCCGCAGGCCGGGCACGTGATCCCGCTGGGAGCAGGGGCCGGCTCACCCGCTGCGGCTGGTATCGCGGACGGTGCCGACGGCACCGTGGCCTGGTACGACGAGGACAAGGGCTTCGGCTTCATCAACCCCGACTCCGGCGCCGGGGACGTCTTCGTTCACGCCCGGGCCCTGGCCGAGGGGCTGACGTGGCTCGCGGAGGGCGACCGCGTCGCCTACGAGGTAGCTAGTGGAGACAAAGGCCCGCAGGCCCGCGACGTGCACCTGGTCCGGGGCGCCGAGCCCCAGACGGCGCCGCAGCGGCCGGCACCTGCCGCGGCCGCGGGGCCGGCGGCGCGGGACGTGCCCGTACGAGGCGGCGAGGGCGTCGTCGCACGCTACGACGACGACCGCGGCTTCGGCTTCATCACCCCGGACGCAGGCGGCGACGATCTCTTCGCCCACGTGTCCGTGATCATGGGGTCGGAGCCGCTGCAGAAGGGTGACCGGGTCCGGTACACGGTGCGTCACAGCGACCGGGGCCCGCAGGCCGACCGCATCGAACGCCTCTGAAGAGGCGGCCCCACCGATGGCTGATCACTTCCCGACGAGAGTGCTCGTTCATCCCCGTCGATGGTGCTGTGCCCGGACCCGCATCCGAGCTGCTCGGGTAGTTCTCGCCAGCGGCAGCCGGTGTCGAGCACGAACAAGATCCCCTCTAGCGCGGCACGGTCATCGATCCGGGGCCGCCCACCCGGACCGCGCGGCGCTGGTCGGGACGGGATCAGGGGTTCGATCAGCTCCCAGAGCCGGTCTTCGACCCGCCGCTGCTGCGTCGTCTTCGCCACGACTGCCCACGATCGACGACCAGGACCGGCAGGTTACGCAGTGACACACCCTTAAGTTTTGAGACCACGTCTAGGCACATGTGCGAGCTTCAAACGCCCCCTCTAACGGCCCAGAAAATCCGTGGCTGCCGGTCGGTACGCGATGGAATACCGGCTGACGTGACCGGGTCGCCTTCGCGCCGATGACCCCCGCGTGGTCGAGGTCCGGCACGCAGTCCACGGCCACACCCCGTAGCACTTGTCCAACCCAGCTCCACGACGACCACGCGTTTCCACGCGGCACGGCGTCGCAGCACCAACTGCGTCATGAACGCCGGTCGTGCCGCCCACGGCGCGCATCCCGTCCATCGGCTGAGGTCCTTTGCGCGCGAGCGTGTCACGAGGGGTCCCCATAGGACATTTCGTCCTATGGGGACCCGCCGGGGTCACTACCAGGCCTTCCCGAACTTGAGCCGGAACTCAGGATCCTCCTCGGCGGGCTTGCCCGCCCCCCTGATCCTGGCCTTCGGCTTGCCCGCCTTCTTGCGTTTGGCGGCGAGTGTCTCCGGATCCCACGGGTTCTCGAGCAGTCGTTCGCCGTCGGGCTCTTTCGTCGGTTCGTCCGTCACTGCGCGGCCGCGGGTTCCTTCGGCACCGGCTTGACCCCCCAGAGTTCGGGGTTCCCGGCCGCCTCGGCCATCTCCTTGACGTCACTGAAGTCGTTCGCCTGCCGGGCGAGGAACACGCCCATCTGGCGCAGGTCGCCCATTTTGCGGACGGAGGCCTCGACCAGATCGCTGACGTTCTGGACGAAACCGTTGAGCAGGCGGATGACGTTCGCGGCCTCACCGAAGGGGTTGATGAGGTCTTCGAGGAAGTTCGCCGAAGCCTCGGCGATCTGGTTGGCGCACTCGCTGATGAAAGCGATCGCGTCGCCGTAGGTCTCGTAGACGATGTCGATGCAGCTCTCCATCGTGCCGGCGATCTCGTTGAACACACCTTCGTTGCGGGAGATGCGCTTGGTGGCGTTGATCGCGTAGGTGTTGTACGAGTCGTACCCGCCGCCCTGCCAGTACGCGGCGAGGTTGTTGCGCGAGTCGTCGATCGCGGTCTCCGAGTCGACCATGTACCAGGCCTGGCCCCACCACACGGCCAGTTCTTCCATCCGATCGGCGTTGCCGAAGAGGAGATCCCGGATCATGAACAAGGTGTCGAGGGCACCCTTGTGCTCGTGCTCTTCGGCCTTCTCCTGGACTTTCTTGGCCGCGTTCTCAGGCCACTCGGCCTTCTGGCGTGTCGCCATGCTCTGTTCTGTTCCTTAAGTTTCGAGTGTGTGCCGGGGCCTAGAAGCGGCTGTCCGCAGCGTCGTCGTCGCCACCCATGTATCCGAACTTCTCGTAGTACTCGGCGTCGCGGTTTTCGTACTCCTTGGCAACCTTGTCCAGGTTGCCGCGGACCTCGTCGATCTGCTCGATGCCGATCCGAGCGGTCTTCAGGATGGTCTCGCGGGCGACGTTGTAGTCCGTGGGGAAACCGGTCTTCATACCGAGCAGCCCCATGTCGGCGGGGGCCATGGCCGCGTAGTCGCTGCCGCGGTCGACGAACTCCCGCCAGGCGTCCCCGGTGGTGACCCACGCCTCGGTGTTCTTGCGGAGGGCGTCCGGTACGACGTAGTAACCGGTGCCTTCGATTCGAGCCAAAGTCGTTCTCCGTTCGGTGATCAGCGGGGGCGCGAGGCGGTGAGGGCCTGCTGCCTGAGTGCCTGCGCGTGCTCCTCGGCGGCGACGATCGCCTCCAGCAGGCTCTCGCTCAACGCCTGGGCCGTGGTGTAGGGGAGGTTTTCGAGGTCGATTTCGATGCGTTGCAGCTGGCCGGCACCGGAGACCTCGACGACGCCGAGCTCGCCGGGGATGTCGACCTCGATGGCCTGCTCCCTGGCGTTCGCGAGCGCTGTCGTGAGCGCGGCGTCGCGCTCCTCGATCTCGCTGACCAGGTTCTCCAGCCTGCGCCTGCGGCTCAAGCGCGCACCCCCGGGAGGATTCCTGCGGCCTTCTCGCGGCCTGCCGCGCCGGCCGCGGCCCGGGCTGCGACGATGGCTTCGATGGTGTCCGGGCCGATGTTCTGCGGGTAGGCCTGACGCAGCGCCTCGGCGCTCACGTCGAGGTCCGTCAGCCGTCCGTTGCCGTCCACTTCGGCCTCGACGAGGCCGCTATCCGAATGACCGGTAAAACGTTCTTCGGCCTGTTCGGCGGCGAGGCGTTCGAATTCCGCGGCCTTGGCCTCCCAAACGGCCATTTCCGCAGCCGTGGGCGGAGCCCAGTCGTATCCGTTCATACCGCGCATGTAAGCATCGTTGACTTTGCCGATGCGGACGGTTCGGGGCAAATGCCGGAGACATTGTGTCCTAGATCACTATCGCCGCCTTGTCGGCTCCAGCGGTCGGTCACGACGCCGGTTTATCCGCCAGCTGCTCGAGGCGGGCCATCTCCACGTCGAGGGCTGTTTGCGCCCGGCTCACCGTCTCGGAACTGTATCCGCCGCTCGACCGGGCTCGCTGAAGGCGTTCGGACTGTTCGGTGAGGACACGCAAGCGCAACCGCAGATATTGCTGCACGCTCTCGACCTGTTCCGGCGCCGGACGGCCCGCAGTCGCTTTGCCCGGGACGCGCACGTCCGAGCGCACCCGGTCCAGGACCGCCTCGCTGAACGGCCCGTCGGCCGGATCGTCCAAAACGGACTTCGCCGCGTCGGCGAGCTCGGTCATGAGCCGGACGTACTCCTGGCGCGCCCGGTCCGGATCCTCCTCGGGCACACGCGCCGCACGGATGACCGCCGGGAGGGTCATCCCCTGGACCAGCAGCGTCGTGGTCGCCACCACGTAGGCGATCAGGACCAGCAGGGCGCGGTCCGGGGTGTCCTGCGGAAGGGTCTGCGCCGCCGCGAGGGTGATGGCGCCGCGCATCCCCGCCCAGCCGAGCACCACACCGCCGCGCCAGCCCAGAGTCTCGGTGAGCCGGAACTCCACGTCCGCGGCGGCGCGATCGAGCCGTTTCCGGAAATGCGCCACCCGTCTCGGTGACGCTTTGTCCAGCCGCTCGGTGACGGCGGGATTCGACTCGTCGCCCCGCAGCACCGCCTGCGTGGTCTCCAGTCGCGGTTTGAATCGCGCGGCTTTTCGCTGCTCGCGGTACAGGCCGGCGACCAGCGGTCCGACGAAGACGACGCGCGCGACGATGACGAGCGCCGACGCGGCCAGGCCGATGGCGAGCGCGCGCCAGACGCTCGAACCGTCCTCGTGCACCTCGTCGACGAGGGTCTTCACGCTGAGTCCCATGAGCAGGAACATCCCGCTCTCCAGCAGGAACGCCGCGGTGCGCCAGTTGACGGTCTCGGCGAGGCGGTCCGTCGCGCGCAGGTGCCGCGGGGCGAGATGACCGGTTACCAGGCCGGCGACGACGACGGCGAGCACGCCCGAGGCGCCGGCCTCTTCCGCGGGAAGGAAGGCGATGAACGGGACCACGAACGAGATGGCCGTGTTGAGCACGGCGTTGCCCAGCAAGGCGCGCGCCCGCACGTTGACGACCCCGACCAGGATCCCGATCCCGACCGCCACGACGACCGAGAAGACGAACTCGCCCACCACGCCCCAGACGGACACCGACCCGGCGACCGCGGCGACGGCGGACCGCAGCAGCACGAGCGCTGAGGCGTCGTTGACCAGCCCTTCGCCTTCGAGCACGGTCAGCAGCCGGGGTGGCAGACCGAGTCGCCGCCCCACGGACGTCGCCGCGACGGCGTCGGTGGGGCTGATGACCGCGCCGAGCGCGAACGCGGCGGGCCACCCGATCCCCGGCACCAGCCAGTGGAACAGCCAGCCGGCGCCCAGTGTCGTCCCCACCACGAGAAGGACCGCGAGGCCGGTGATCGGCCGGATGTTCCGTCGGAAGTCGACCATCGGCATGTTCACCGCCGCCGAATACAGCAGCGGAGGGAGCACCCCGGCGAGGATCAGCTCGGGTTCGACCTCCGGATGCGGGACGCCCGGCAGAAAGCTCAGCCCGATCCCGGCCACCACGAGGCTCAGCGGAGCAGCCAGGTTCAGCCGTTCGGAGAACGCGGCCACCACCACGATGAGGACGACGCCGAGCACGGCGACGAGAGTCAGGTTCACCGGCTGTACATGTCCTCTCGCCGTTCGCGCCACTCAGAACATGTCCATTGGTGACACGACGGCACCGGACCCGCAAGTCGGAGCGGTACGGTCGGGCATCTCCGCCGGTGCGGACCTGATCCAGGCGGGGTCGTGTGTGTCGCGAAAGTGGCTACCGATCAGGACGACGAGACGGAATAACTGTTCGACGAGAAGTTCATGCCGCCGCTGGACGACGTGATCTCGAAGCCGAACTGCACTTCACCGACCGTCACGTCGCCGTACCAGCCGCGATTCTTGATCCAGTTCAGCACGGCGAGCACGTCGACCGAACCCGCGTTCGTGTTGGAGGTGCGCAGGAAGGAGAACACCGCGTTGGCGCCGTTGCTCCCCCGGTAGACGTCCCAGGTGTGGCCGCCGACCGCCACCGTGGTCTCCTTCGAACCGATCGCGCCCACGGCACCCTGCTTGTTCATCCACAGCATGATCTCGTAGGCGTTGTTGTTCGCCCAGATGTCGTACGCCGTCGCGTAGGCGCCGCCGCCCGGCCTGGAGACGTCGAAACTGCTGGAAAGGCTCCGCAGACCGCTCAACTGGCGGCCGACGTTCTTCGCCGAATGCGGATACGACTTCACTCCGCCGGTGTTCGGGTGGTTCGCCCAGACGCCGAAGTTGCTGTAGGAGTTCGCCCAGATCGACTGCGGGCCGGCGCCTCCGCCCCAGACGTTGTTGCGGACGGTGTAGCCGCCGTTCGACCAGCTCCCCCACTTGTCCGAAGAGCTCCAGGTGGCGGCCTGCGCCGTCCCTCCTATCGTCAGGGTGGCGACCAACGCCATGACGACACTGCTCAACAAGGATCGTGCTTGCCTACGCATAGCCGGGTTCCTTCCGTGTCTTTTCACCAAATGGACCGCTACCGCAGAGAAAACGTGCTGATTCTCGAATCGGCGGTGAAGACGAGGTAGACGTCGTGTCGCCCGTTCAGCCCGGACAACGTCGCGGTGGTCGTCGAGTACGTGTACTTGTCGCCGGTACTGGCGATCTGCGCGGTTCCGGCCAGCCTGCCGCGCGGGCCGCCGAGCCGGATTTCCACCGTGGACGTTCCTGGTTCGGCGCGAGCCGTTCTGGCGGTGAACGTCCGTGCCCCGGAACGGAAGTCCACGTCGCTGAAGCACAGCCAGTCTCCCGCGCCGACTCCGACGGCGTCGCCACGGACCTTGCTTTCGTCGGTTAGTTCGACGCCCGAGTAGTCGTCGAAGTCGATCGCCCTGGTGTTCCGCGTCAGGTCGCGCGGCGGGATCTGCTCGCCACGAACGGGGATCGCCGAGCGCAGCCGGATGTCGGCGGCGGACGCACCGACCATCACCTCGTGGACGGACGATTCCAGCACCCATTTGCCCCGGGTGACGTCCCAATGCCGGAGGTCGGGCACCGACAGGCGCACCGTCTTGGTCTGCCCTGGTTCCAGGTGCACCCGTTCGAAGTCGCGGAGCCGCTGATTCGGCTGCTTGTCGCGGGACACGAGTTGATGGGTGTAGAGCTGCACCACCTCGTCACCGGCACGTTTCCCGGTGTTGGTCACCTTCACCGTCGCTTCGAACGTCCCTTGTGGACCCGGATTGCCGAGACGCAGGTCGCTGTAGCGGAAGTTCGTGTAGGACAGACCGTGACCGAAGGCGTAAAGCGGATCACCGGTGAAGTACTGGTAGGTGCTGCCGCGTTTCATGATGTCGTAGTCGAGGATGTCCGGAAGATCGGCGTCCGAGCGGTACCAGGTCTGGGTGAGCCGGCCCGCCGGGTTCACGTCGCCGTACAGCACGTCGGCGAGCGCGTTGCCGGTCTCCTGGCCGGCGTGCGAGGTCCACACGATCGCCGGGATGTTCTCCTGCTCCCAGTTCAAGGTCGTGGGATAGCTGTTCTCGACCACCACGACGGTGTTCGGATTCGCCTTGCGCACGGCCTTGATCAGTTCGCTCTGGCTCTGGGCCAGCGCCGTCGTGGTGCGGTCGTGGTCTTCCCGGCCGTTGATGAACGGCATGCTGCCCACGACCACGACCGCCGTTTCGGCCGATCGTGCCGCCTTCACCGCGCTGTCGATTCCCGAGGTGATCTGCTCCTTGCGGAACTTGGTCGCTCCCGCCGCGTTCGGCGAGCCCAGGGTCAGTGTGCCGTCGGCGGCTACGGTGAGATAGTTGTTCGGCCCGTCCCAGTCGTTCGGAAGCTCGTAACCGGCGTACCTGATCACGACCGTGCCGTCACCCGCGTCCTCCAGTTTGAACTGCTGGTGGACGAACCAGTCCCGCGGCTGCGGCGCCTGGTTGAGGAACGGGCTGGTGGCATCGGCGAGGTTCTGCCGCTCGACGTATTTCCCGTTCGCGACACTGCGCAACGTCAGCACACCATCGCCCCACTCGAAGGCGTCGAACTGCTCCGTGGCCCCGGCACTGGTGGCGCCGGTCTTGAGCACCGCGCCCGCCTCACCCGCGCCGCCGCTGAGGTACCTGCCGGTGGCGGCGTCGCGCAAGGCGATCCTGTCGACGGCCTCGGTGTCGGTGATCTGTGCCCCGCCGCCGAGCCGCGCGCGGATCCCGTCCACCGGGGTCACCTTGTACGGCAGTCCGCCGGAGTACCAGTCGGTGTACAGGGTCTTCTCCAACGGCCCGATGACCGCGACTCCGCGCTTCGGGTCCAGCGGCAGCGCGCCGCGGTCGTTCTTCAGCAGCACCATGGCCTCGCCCGCCGCCTTGCGGGCGAGCTGCCGGTGCGCCGGACTGTTGACCACGTCCTTGCCGATCTTGGCGTACGGGCCGCCGTCCGGATCGAAGTCGCCGAGCCGGAAGCGGACGCTCAGGACGTGCTTCACCGCCTTGTCGATGTCGGCCTCGGCGAGCAACCCCTTGGCCAGCGCGGACGTGATGATCTTGATGGTGGGGCCGGGGTTCTGGTTGTCGACGGTGAAGCCGTCCAGACCGGCTTTGAGGGTGGCCGCGAACCCTTCCTCGTTGGTTCCGTAGTACTTCTCGGAGCCTGTCAGGTTGTACGGGGCGGACGCGTCGCTGACGTTGTAGAGCGTCTTGTCGGTCCACGTCCGCACGACGTCGTCAAGGTCGGGGTTGACCGTCGCGGGCCGTCCGTTGACGAGGTTGTACGACCCCATCACGCCGGTCGCCGCGTCGGCCGCGATAGCCGGTTTGAACGCCTGCTCGTCGTATTCGCGCAGCACTCGCGGGCGCAGGTTGGACGACGTGGTGTCGCGGCGGATCTCGTTGTTGTTGGCCAGGTAGTGCTTCAGCACCGGAGCGGTCTTGAGGTACTGGGGATGGTCGCCGGTCATCCCCTTGCCGTACGCCGTCGAGATCGCCCCGGTCAGCAGAGGATCTTCCGAGTAGCCCTCCTCGTTGCGCCCCCATCGCGGATCACGCAGCAGGTTCACCACCGGTGCCCACAGCTGGAGTCCCCAGAACCCGGGGTCCTGCGAGTGGTAGCCCCGCGCCTCGTCACCGACGACCGCCCCGACCTGTTCGATCAACGCGGGGTCCCACGTCGAAGCGAGCCCGATCGCCTGAGGGAAGACCGTGGCGCTCGCGGTCACGACGGCGCCGTTCGTGCGTTCCGTCGTCCAGCCGAGACCGTGGAGGGCCTCGGTTCCCGTCTTGAATTCGGGGATGCCCAGCCGCGGGATCGCCGGCTGGAATTGGTGCAGCAACGACACCTTCTCCGCCAGGGTCAGCCGCCGCACCAGATCGTCCACCCGAGTGGTCAGCGGAAGGCCAGGATCACGGAACGGAAGAGCGTTCAGCTCGTCCGCGACCGCGGGTGACGCGAGGCCCAGCACCAGGGCGATCGTCGTGGTGAACATGCCCATCCGGCGTAGGCGGGCGAGGAGAGTTGCTCTGCTCATGAAGACTCCATCGCGAGTAATCGAAGCGCTTCGACGAAACGGGCGGCGATATTCGGCGAGTTTCGAGCGGTGGTGACCGTGTGGCGATCGAGCGAGAGATTCGATTGTCGAATCGATTCGACAGTCGCGTTACGGCGATGTTAGCGGACAGGACACGACGAGACAATGCTCTCGGCCGCGTCGTGCCAGCGGTGTGTCCGTCTGGCACTCTCGAACACAGTGGACAGTTGCCGGCCGGAAGGAATCCCGTTGACCTCGATCGAACCCACCGGCCTCTCGCTCGAGCAGAAGGCGTCGCTGCTGTCCGGCCGCGACTTCTGGCACACCGAGGCGATCGAGGTCGCGGGGATCCCGTCCATCCTGCTCTCCGACGGCCCGCACGGCCTGCGACGGCAGGACAACGCGGCCGACAATCTCGGCGTGCACGACAGCGTGTCCGCCACCTGTTTCCCGCCGTCGGTCGCGGTGGGTTCCAGCTGGGATCCCGAGGTCGCCGCGCGGGTCGGCGCGGCCATCGGCAGGGAAGCCCGCGCGGCCGGGGTCTCGGTGGTGCTCGGCCCCGGTGTGAACATCAAGCGGTCCCCGTTGTGCGGCCGCAATTTCGAGTACTACTCGGAGGACCCGTTGCTCAGCGGGGCGCTCGCCGTCGCCTACGTGCGGGCCATGCAGGCCGAAGGCGCGGGAGCCTCGGTGAAGCATTTCGCGGCCAACAACCAGGAGACCGACCGGATGCGGGTCAGCGTGGAGGTCGACGAACGGACCCTGCACGAGATCTACTTGCCGGCGTTCGAACGCGTCGTGACCGAAGCGCACCCGGCGACGGTGATGTGCTCGTACAACCGGGTCAACGGCGTCTACGCCTCCCAGAACCGCCGTCTGCTCACCGACGTCCTGCGCGACGAATGGGGTTTCGACGGTCTGGTCGTCTCGGACTGGGGTGCGGTGAACGACCGCGTCCCCGCGCTCACGGCGGGGCTCGACCTCGAGATGCCGGGCACCGGCGGCAGCGGCGACGCCGAGATCGTGGCGGCGGTCCGGAGCGGGGAGCTGGACGAAGCCGTCGTCGACCGGAGTGTCCGCCGCGTTCTCGCCCTCGCCGGCCGGGCGTTGCCGCCGAGTGGCGACGTGGACCCCGACGAGCAGCACCGGGTGGCGAAAGAAGTCGCCGCCGGCTGCGCTGTCCTGCTGAAGAACGACCGGGACACGTTGCCCCTGACCACGCGATCCGCGGTGGCGGTCATCGGCGAGTTCGCCGCGAACCCCCGCTTCCAGGGCGGCGGCAGCTCCCACGTCAATCCCACCAGGGTCGATACCGCGCTCGACGCGATCCGGGAGCTCGGAGAATCCGTGACCTACGCGAGCGGCCTGGCCGACAACGCCGTCGAGGTCGCCCGTGAGGCCGACGTCGCGGTGGTCTTCGCGGGTCTGAGCGAAAGGGACGAATCCGAGGGGTTCGACCGGGACACCATCGGCCTTCCCGCGGCACAGGTCGAGCTCATCAAGGCGGTCGCGGCAGCGAGCACGCGCACCGTGGTCGTCCTCTCCCACGGCGGCGTGGTGTCACTGGAGGGTTGGCACGACGACGTCGACTCCATTCTCGACGGCTGGCTGCTCGGCCAGGCCGGCGGCAGGGCGCTCGCCGACCTCCTCTTCGGTGTCACCAACCCGTCAGGTCATCTCGCCGAGAGCATTCCGTTGCGTTTGCAGGACAACCCCAGCTATCTCAACTTCCCCGGCGAGTCGGGCCACGTCCGGTACGGCGAGGGAGTCATGGTCGGTTATCGCTACTACGAGACCGCCGAGGTCGCGGTCCGGTACCCCTTCGGCCACGGCCTGTCCTACACCACCTTCGAGACCGCCGGCCTGACGGTCACGGCGACGGGCGACGACTCCGCCACCGTCGCGGTGACCGTTACCAACACCGGAACCCGCGCCGGTAAACACGTCGTCCAGGTCTACGTCGCCACCAACGCCGCTCCCGTTCGCACCCCGGCGCGGGAGCTCCGCGCGTTCGCCAAGATCTCGCTCGAACCGGGCGAGACCCGCCGCGTCGAGCTCACCCTCGATCGCCGCTCTTTCGCCTGGTACGACGTCGAACTGAGCCGCTGGGTGGTCTCGCCGGGCGACTACACCGTCCAGATCGGCCGGAGCGCCGCGCATATCGTCGCCGAAGCGCTCGTCACGCTGGCCGGCGACGTCATCATCCCGGTCCTGTCGATCGACTCGACGGTCGAGGAGTGGTTCGGTCACCCGATCGTGGGTCCGGAGCTTGGCGAGTTGCTCGCCGGCCAGAGCGATCGGGCTGAGAGCAGCGCGGACTGGATGCGCATGGTCGCTTCGATGCCGATGCGCCAGTTCACCAAACTCATGGCCTACCGGGGTGTCTCGCTGCCCACTGACGCGTTGCCGCGGTTGATCGAACTGAGCAAGGGCTGAGCCCGTCGAATCGATTCGACGGGCACTATCATCGGCTGATGGTCACCATCGCAGACGTCGCCCGGGCGGCCGGGGTCTCCCCGAGCACCGTGTCCTACGTGCTGTCCGGACGGCGTTCGATCTCGGAGGACACCCGCCGCCGCGTCCAGCACAGCATCAGCGAACTCGGTTACCACCCGAACGCGGGCGCCCGCGCGCTGGCCAGCAGCCGCACCAACGTGCTCGCGCTCGTCGTCCCGCTGCGGACGGACCTGAACGTCCCGGTGGTCATGCAGTTCGTCGCGGCCACCGTCACCGAGGCACGCACCTACGACCACGACGTGCTCCTGCTGACCAAGAACGAAGGCCCGGACGGCCTGCGCCGGATCGCGGCGTCCGCCATCGCGGACGCGCTGATCGTGATGGACGTCGAAACCTCCGAGCCGCGTCTCCCGGTGCTGAGATCCTTGCACCGGCCGGTGGTGCTGATCGGAGTTCCCGCCGACCCCGGCGACCTGACCTGCGTCGATCTCGACTTCACCGCCGCCGGCGCCGCGAGCGTCACGCATCTGGCCGACCTCGGCCATCGCGAGGTCGCGCTGATCGGCCCATCCCCCGCGGTCTACAAACGCGGCACGAGCTACGCGGGACGCTTCCTGCGCGGCTTCCGCCAGACGGCCACGAAGCGCAAGGTGCGCGCCGGTTCGTTCCCGTGCGCGCCTTCCTACGACGCGCTGCGTGCCTGCCTCGACGACGTGTTCGCCAAGCACCCCGGCGTCACCGGGCTGGTCGTGCACAACGAGGCCATCCTCGGCCCATTGCTGTCCGAACTGAACCGTCGCGGCAAGCAGGTGCCCCAGGACATCTCGGTACTGGCCGTCTGCCCGGAGGACATGGCCGAGGCGCAGTCGGTACAGCTGACGTCGATCGCCATCCCGGCCGCCGAACTCGGCAGCCTCGCCGTCGAAATGGCGATGCGCCGTCTCGATGACGGAGGCCAGGCCGAGGTCCGGCTGCTGTCACCTCGCCTGACCGAACGGGGCAGCACCGGCGCGGTGCCTTCCTAAGCCCCGGTACCAGTGCTCCTTGCCCGCTCGAGTACATGAAGGTCGAGTTTCCTCGGCTGAGCCGAGGGAAGGGGGCTTCACGGACCCGGGCCAGGATTCAACCGCAGCCGGAAGCCACGTAGGTACCGAAGACCCCCTTGGCCCTAACGTCCTTACGGCCGGGTAATCAGCAGCACCGTCCGGCCGCCTTGCTAGGCCCGGTGTCGTGTCGCGAAAGCCACTATCGCGAGGTCAGACGTCCTGAAAGTGGCTTTCGCGACACTCAGGCCGTGCCCCAGGTGACCCAGCGCGGCCTTCCGAGGAGAAAGCGCCACGAATCGTCAGCGCGCTTCCCGTCGCCACGATCGTCTCGTCACCCCCGGGAAAGGCCACCTGCCAGCCATCGGGCGCGACGTCGACGTCGATGTGGACGCTGTCGCCCTCCCGGCGCGTGCGGAACGTCGAGCCGCCGACGGTGGTGGTGATCCCGGCGCCGTCCTCCAGCCGGTACGGCCGCAGCGTGACGCCGTCGGCGTAGTCGTAGTCCGGCCGGTCGTCGACGGCACCCAGCGGCAGAACGGTGTTGGGACGCACGAGCAGCGGGACGGTGAGCATGTCGCAGACGGTCGTCACCCACCGCGGCCCCTGGATCTCGTCGCCGGTGAAGAAGTCGGTCCACACACCGTCCGGGACGTAGTAGGTCACTTCGCCCTCGTCCGAAAACACCGGTGCCACCAGGAGCGAGTCGCCGAGCATGTACTGCCGCTCCAGATGGGCGCACGCCGGATCCGCCGGGAACTCCAGCGCCATCGCCCGCATCATCGGCGTGCCCTCGGCCGCCGCCTGTGCCGCCGCTTGCCACAGGTACGGCATCAGCCGCGCCTTGAGCTTGGAGAACACCCGCAGGACGTCGACGGCCTCCTCGTCGAACAGCCACGGCACCCGGTAGGACGAACTGCCGTGCAACCTGCTGTGCGACGACAACATCCCGAACGCGATCCACCGTTTGAACAGCGCCGGGTCCGGGGTGCCCTCGAAGCCGCCGATGTCGTGGCTCCAGTATCCGAAACCGGACAGACCGAGGGAAAGACCGCCGCGCAAGCTCTCGGCCATCGACTCGTACGTCGACTCGCAGTCGCCGCCCCAATGCACCGGGAACTGCTGAGACCCCGCGGTCGCCGAGCGCGCGAACACCACGGCTTCGCCCTCCCCGCGCCGTTTGCGGAGCACGTCGAAGACCGTCTGGTTGTAGAGATAGGTGTAGTAGTTGTGCATCCGCTCGGGATCGGATCCGTCGAAGTAGACGACGTCCGTCGGCACCCGCTCGCCGAAGTCGGTCTTGAAACAGTCCACGCCTTGTTCGAGCAGAGCGTCCAGTTTGGACGCATACCACTCACGCGCGGCGGGGTTGGTGAAATCGACCAGCGCCATCCCCGGCTGCCAGAGATCCCACTGCCACACGTCGCCGTTCGGTTTCCGCAGCAGGTACCCGCCCGCGACGCCCTCGGCGAACAACGGTGACCGTTGCGCCACATACGGGTTGATCCACACCGAGATACGCAGGTCCCGCGCTTTCAGCCGCTCCAGCATGCCGGCGGGGTCCGGGAACGTTCGCGGATCCCATTCGAAGTCGCACCAGTTGAACTCGCGCATCCAGAAGCAGTCGAAATGGAACACGCTCAGCGGCAGGTCGCGTTCGATCATGCCGTCGACGAATCCCGAGACGGTCTCCTCGTCGTAGGACGTGGTGAACGACGTCGACAGCCACAGCCCGAAGGACCACGCGGGCGGGAGCGTCGGTCTGCCGGTCAGCGCCGTGTACTTGCGCAGGATCTCCTTCGGGCTCGGGCCGTAGATGACGAAGTACTCCAGCGACTGGCCCACGACGCTGAACTGCACCCGCGACACCGCTTCCGAGGCGACCTCGAAGGACACGTGCCCCGGATGGTTGACGAACACGCCGTAGCCGGCGTTGGTCAGGTAGAACGGGACGTTCTTGTAGGCCTGTTCGCTGCTCGTCCCGGCGTCGGCGTTCCAGATGTCGACGACCTGCCCGTTGCGCACCAGAGGCCCGAATCGCTCGCCGAGCCCGTAGACCTGGGCTCCTACCGAGAGGTCCAGCTGGTCACGGACATGGTGCTCGCCGGCGAGGCTCATGAAGCCCATGCCCTTGGCCCCGCTGGTGGTGAGCACCTTGCCGTCCGCGACGAAGTCGACCTTCCATCCTTCGCCGCGGTGGAGCCGGACCGACAACGCGCCCGCGGTGAGCGTGTGCCCGTCCTCGGAGACTTTCGCCTCGTCGTCGACGGCCGACAGCTCGAAGCGGGGCTCTCGCGGCAGCCCGCCCTCGAAATGCGTGACGCTCACCCCGATCACGTCCGGCATCGGCGAGGAGAACCCGACCGTCGCCACCGGTCCCTTCAACAGGTCCCCGCGGTGGCGGATGCGATGGGTCGGCGCGTGCACCACGATCCGGCCGTCCCCCGCGGTGAGGTCGTACACCTCCACCGGATGCGCCGCCTGTACCCCGTCGCGCAGCAGCCAATAGCCGTTGCTGAACTTCATTTGACCGCCCCTGCCGTGATGCCACGTGTCAACGTCCGCTGGAAGATCAGGAAGAAGGCGATCGCCGGGATGACCCCGAGCAACGCCGAGGCACTGGTCATGGTCGCGTCCATCATCCGCTGGCCCTGCAGCACACCCAGCGCGACCGGGACGGTCTGGGTGTCGTTCGAGATCAGCAGGATCAGCGGCAGGAAGAACTCGTTCCACGTCCAGATGAAGAAGAACACGAACAGCACGCCGAGGGTGGGCCTGCTGATCGGTACCACGATCCGCACCAGGGTCTGCCATTTGTTCGCGCCGTCGAGATAGGCGGCTTCGAGCAGCTCGTGCGGGAATCCCACGAACGTCGAGGACAACAGATAGGTGCCGAACGCGGCCTGGATGATCGTGAAGATGATGATCACGCCGAGCTGGGTGTCGTAAAGGCCGGTCTCGTTGGCGAGGAAGTACAGCGGGTACGCCAGCGCTTCCTGCGGCAGCGTGTTCGCGATGAGGAACGCGACCAGGATCCACGTCCGGCCGCGGATCCGGCCGATGCCCAGCGCGTAGGCGTTCAGCACCGAGATCACCACCGCGAGCACCGCGACCGACCCGCTGATCACGACGCTGTTGAGCAGTTTCTGCCCGAACCCGACCCGGACCCAGAAATCGATCAGCCCCTGCAGGTACACCCCGTCCGGAAAGGACAGTGGGCCGTCCGCCGCGTATTCGGCCGGGGACTTCAGCGCGTTCAGCGCCACGACCAGGAACGGCGCCAGCATCACGACCGCGAGAACGATCAACGACCAGAGCGTCACGTGCCGTTTCACGCGTGCTCACCCCGCCTCTGGATCCGGAGGAACACCGTGGTGAGCACGAGGATCAGCACGGTGAGCACGGTCGCGATCGCCGCGCCGTAGCCGACCTGCGTCTTCTCGAAGAAGTTCTGGAACGAGTAGTACGACGGCACATTGGTGGACCCTCCGGGGCCTCCCCTGGTCAGCACGTAGATCGGCCCGAACACCTTCAGCGCGGCGATGGTGCAGGTCAGCAGGACCACGAAGACCTCGGGCCGCAGCTGCGGCACGGTCACATGCCAGAACCGGCCCCACCACGCCGCGCCGTCCAGTTCCGCCGCCTCGTGCAGTGAGGGATCGGCACGCTGCATCCCGGCCATGAAGATCACCACCGGATAGCCGACCTGGATCCACACCATCACGCCCATCACGCTCCACAGCGCGACATCCGGATCGCCCAGCCAGTTCTGGGCGAGCGAGCCGAGCCCGACGGCGGAGAGAAGTTCGTTCACCGCGCCCTCAGGGGCCAGTATCCAGCTCCACACGATGCCGGCGACCGCGATCGGCAGCACCTGCGGCAGGTAGACGCAGGCCCGAAGCACGCTGGCCGCCCGCGTCCCGAACCGTTTGGCCACGAAATCGAACAACGCGGCCGCGATCACCAGCCCTGCCACCGTCGGCACGATGGCCATCGCCACCACGAGCCCGAGGTTGTGGCGGAACGACGCCCAGAAGACGTCGTCCGCGAACAACCGCCGGTAGTTGTCGAGCCCTGTCCACTTCGGATCGCCGGCACCGGACCACTGGGTGAAGCTGATGCCGATGTTCATCGCGAACGGCACCAGGATCACCGCGATCAGCAGCAGCGCGCCGGGGATCAGGAAGAGCAGGTAGTTTCCCCGTCCCCTGGTCATTTGCCGACGTTCGCCAGATTCTCTTCGTAGGGCTTGGCGAGCTCGTCGAGCACCTGCGACGGCTGGGCGCTCGAGGTGATGAGTTTCTGGGTCGCCGAGACATGGACGTCGTAGTAGCCGGGAGCGGGCCAGTCGGGGTAGAACGCCAGTTTGTCCTGTGTGGACAGAGCGGTGAAGTCCTCCACCAGATCCTTCAGCCGCGGCTCGGCCGGTGGCGTGGGACCGTTCACCACCGGGACGCCGCCGGCCTCACGCAGCTTGTCCTGGATGGGCTGGGACATCGTGATCGCGATGAAGTCGAGCGCGAGGTCGCGGTTCTTCGACCCCTTGGGGATGACCCACATGTTGCCCGCGGAACCCGCGGTCATCCCCGGCCAGGGGACCGACCCCCACTGGAAGTCCTTGATGCTCTGGACCAGCCTGCCGTACCACCAGCTGCCACTGATCATGATCGGGTACTTGCCCTGCATGAACGACATGCCCATGGCCTCGGCGTCGACCCCGGCCGATTCCTTGCTGATGTACCCCTTCTTCACCCAGTCGGCGAAGGTCGTCGCGCCGTAGGTCCACGCGGCGTCGTGGAAGTCCACCTTGCCGGTGTAGCGCTGGTAGCGGTCCACCCAGCCGCGGTCGGCCTTGGTCAGGGCCAGCTGATACAGGACCTGGTGCGCCGGATACTCCGACCCGCCGACGGCCAGCGGGGTGATCCCGGCCCCGGCGAACTTGTCCATGGCCGCGGTCAGCTGCTCGATCGTCCGGGGCTGTTCGAGTCCCTGCCGCGCGAACATGTCCTTGTTGTAGAAGATCTTCACGTACTCGGCGTAGTTCGGGATCCCGTACCACTTCCCGGATCCCATCACGCCGTTCTCGTCGTAACGGGCGGTGGTCTGGAGTGCCGGGGTGAGCTGCTTGTCCCAGCCGCGTTTGGCGACCTCTTCGCTGATGTCGGTCAGCAGTCCCTGTTTGGACAGCAGTCCCGCGGTGGCGTTCCCCTTGTTGTATTCCAGGACGTCCGGCGCGTCGCCCGAATTGAGCACCATCGGCGCCGTCTTCTGGATCTGTTCGAAGCCCTTCTCCTCGAAGGCGACCTTGACGCCGGGATGGCTCGCTTCGAACTGCTTGATCGCCTCGGCCCAGGCCACGCCCATCGCGCTGTCCGGCGGCTCGTAGTGCCACAACTTCAGGGTCTTCGGGTCGCCGCTGCCGGATCCGGACCCGCAGCCCGCGATGGCCAGCATGGCGACCATCGCGGCGGCCAGTACTCGCTTCGACATCAGAGGTTCCCTCCAGAGAAGTCGGTGATGCTCGCCGGCCATCGTGGCCTCCCTCGGAATCCGCGGTGACCCGAACTGTCGAAGCGCTTCGATCGACACGATAGGACCGCGCGCCCGGTCAGCACAACGTCTTGACCGGGCGCGCTCCCACCTCTACTGTCAGGCCCTTTTCGCCGGGCCCGAGAGGACCTCTTGATGTGTCTGGAGCCGGAACACACGCGATGCGCGAGTTCCGTCTCTGATCACGCGAGTTCCGAGCCGAACCGGATGGGGTGGCCTGCGACCGGCGTGGGGTCGAGGGCGCCGGTGCGGGCGAAGGTCGCCCAGACGGCACGGAGGGCAGCGCCGAAGGCGTCGACCTCGGACCACGGGACTTTGCCGAGCATCGGGCTGTCCTCCCAGGCCCGCTGGGTACCGAGCAGCAGCGGCAGTTCCAGGCAGTGGGTGGCGCCGAACTCGGATCCCTCGGGGCGCCAGTCCAGGCGATACGAGAAGACGTCCGCTCCGGCTGAGCGCAGACGGTCGCCGAAAGCGGCCAGCGGTTCGACGTAGATCTCGTCGGTGCCGGCGGCGCCGGGGAACGCGGTCATGTCGTCGGCGTTCCAGCCGTACAGCACGTCGAGGTCGCGCACGTTGTCCGCGAAGGACGCCTTGCCCAGCGTGTCCACCGGAATGAACGCGGGCTCCATCGGGTCGCCGGTGAGCCGCAGGTTGGTCAGCGCGGTTTCCTTCTGCGCGGCAAGGATTTCCGAGATCCCGGCGGTGCGCGGGTCGGTGCCGAGCGCGTCGGCGAACACCTGGCCGAGTTTCTCCGCCCCCTCGGGATGGCGGGCGCCGAGGCCGAGCGGCGCGCTCTGCAGGATCGCCCGCCGGAACAGGCCGCGTGCCTCGGGCAGATCCATCAGCAGCCGGATGGAGATGCCGCCCGCCGACTGCCCGGCGACCGTCACGTTGTCCGGGTCCCCACCGTAGGCCGTGATGTTGGCCCGCACCCAGCGCAGCGCCTCCAGCTGGTCGGCCAGCCCGAGGTTGCCGGGGCTGACCCCGTCCAGGTACAGGTAGCCGAGCGCGCCGAGCCGGTAGTTGACGCCGACCACCACCAGGTCACCTTCGGCCGCCAGCGCGCCGCCGTCGTACCAGTCCAGCAACCCGCCACCGCTGGAGAATCCCCCACCGTGCAGCCACACCAGCACCGGCCTGCGTCCGTCATCCACGCCGGGGGTGCTGATCGTCAGGTTGAGACAGTCCTCGCCCTGAGGCAGGCGATCGCGCGGCGGGCCCATCACGCGGTCCAGCCGGGACGGCGGTTGCGGACTGATCTCCCCGCTGGACGGCGTCTGCTCCGAAACGGCGACCGGCAGCGCGAACCGCGCCGCTGTGGCATAGCGAATCGGTCCTGTTCGGACAATCGTGGTCATACGCACCTCGCGGGTAGGATCGGCTGGTGATCTTGCCTCGCCTGCTGGACGGCCGACTGAAGTTCCGCCACCTCGTCCTGCTCGACGCGCTGGCCAGGCAGGGCACCGTGGTCGGGGCCGCCGCCGAGTTGCACGTGACGCAGCCGGTGGCGACCCGAAGTCTGCACGAACTCGAAGAGATCCTCGACGTGCGGTTGTTCGAACGCGGCCCGCGCGGTATCACCCCGACCGTGTTCGGCGAGGCGTTCACCGGGCATGCCCGCGCGGTGCTCGCCCAGCTCGAGCAGGCCGGGCGGCACGTCGCCGAGCTGGCCGACGCCGAACGCGGCACGGTGGTGGTCGGCACCCATCTCGCGGGATCGAACATGCTGCTGCCGCGCGCGATCGCGGCGATCAAGACCGAGCGGCCGTACCTGACCATCGTGGTCCGGGAGGGTTCTCCGGAAGCGCTGCTGGTCGAGCTGGAGGCCGGCCGGGTCGACCTGATCATCGGCAGGCTGACGGCGCCTTCGGACGAGCGGATCGAGCGGCGCAAGCTGTACGACGAGTCGGTGGATCTGGTCGTCCGCACCGCGCATCCGCTGGCGGGCGCGACCGGCGTCGAGCTGGCCGACCTCGCGGAGTATCCGTGGATCCTCCCCGGCTCGGAGACGGCGTTGCGCCGCGAGCTGGAGCAGCTGTTCACCCGCAACGGCTTCCCTCTGCCCGCGAACCGGGTGGAGACCACCTCGTTCCTCACCGTGCGGCAGCTGCTGCTGGAGACCGACGTGATCGCCGCCCTGCCCAGTCTGATCACCAAGGACGACCCGAGGATCACCAGGGTCGCACTGGCGCTGGAACCCATCGGGCACAGCGTCGGACTCACCCTGCCCGCCCAGCGCACGCTCAGCCCGTCGGTGGACGCGCTGATCCGCAGCCTGACCGACGTCGCCACCGGCATGTCGCATTAGGACTGTCCGATCACGACAGGGACAGGAAGCGTTCGGCGTTCCCGCTGGTGATCAGCTGACGCTCGGTCTCGCTCAAGAAGCCGCTCTTGCGCACCACCTCGCCGACCGGACGTTCGCCGAGCGGGTACGGGTAGTCGCTGCCGACCATCACCCGCTCGGCGCCGAGCGTGTCCACGAGCAGCCGCAGCGCCCGCTCGTCGAAGACCACCGAGTCGACGTGAAACCGATCGAGGTAGTGCGACGGCGGGAACTCCGAAGTGCCGATCACGTCGTTCCGCCGATGCCAGGCGTTCTCCATCCGGCCGAGCCAGAACGCGAACGACCCGCCGCCGTGGGCGAAACAGATCTTCAAGCTCGCGTCGATCCGGTCGAAGACCCCGCCGAGCACCAGCGCCAGGATCGACAGATGCGTTTCGGCTGGCATCGCGGTCAGCCACCGGGCCATCCACCGGTCCAGCCGGGGCGAATCGGCCATGTCCCACGGGTGCACGAACACCGGAACCCCGAGCGACGCGCAGTGCTGCAGGAAGGTCTCCACCCCGGCGCTGTCCAGATCCTGGTCGCCGACGTGGTTGCCGATCTCCACCCCGCGATGCCCCGCGGCCAGGCAGCGTTCCAATTCGCGGCACGCGGCGTCGGGATCCTGCAACGGAACCTGGCAGAACGGGATCAGCCGGTCCGGCGCCGGTGCGACGATCTCCAGCGCCAGATCGTTGAAGATCCGGGCGATCCGGCCCGCCTGCTCGCCGGTCCGGCCGTAGTTGAAGAACGCGGGCGTCGGGGAGACCACCTGGGTGCGCACGCCGTCGGCGTCCATGTCCAGCAGCCGGGTCTCCGCGTTCCAGCAGTCCGCGGCGATCCGCCGGAACTCTTTGTCCCCCATCATGATCATCGCCTCGGACTCGGTCTCCGCGCGCAGCCACGGCGCGTCCGGTCCGGCGTCCGCGCGCAGATCCGGCCAGCCGTTCGGCACATAATGCGTGTGGATGTCGATCAGGCCGGTCATCTCAGCCCTTCCCGGGGTGAAGGGCGCCGCAGCCGCCGCAGGTGCGGGCCTGCTCGTCACCGTAGAAGGCGGTGAAGACCGGTGGCAGATCCTCGACGATGTCGCGCACCTGGAGTTCCACCTCGTGCACCAGCGCGGCGCATTCGAGGCAGTACCACTGGAACTTCTCCAGCGTGCCCTCCTCACGAACGCGTTCGATGACCAGGCCGATCGAGTCGGCCTCCGGGCGCTGCGGCGAGTGCGGGATATCGCCCGGCAGCAGCCACGTGTCGCCTTCGGAGATGCGGACGGTCTTCTGGCCTTCGTCGGTCATGATGTTCACGTGCATGTTGCCCTTGAGCTGGTAGAACCATTCCTCATAGGGGTCGACGTGGAAGTCGGTGCGCTGGTTCGGCCCGCCGACGATCTGCACGATGAAATCGTTGCCGAGCGCCATGGTCCGGTTGTTCACCGGCGGCTTGAGCAAATGCTCGTGCTCGGCGATCCAGGCCTGGAAATTGACGACGTCGGGAATGCGGGTCATCGCGGGACCTCCGTGTTCTTCGGTAGATGGGCGATTGCCTGGATTTCGATCAGCAGATGCGGATGCGGCAGCTGGTGCACCGCGACCGTGGTGCGGGCAGGGCCCGTTTCGTCGAAGTATTCGCCGTAAACCTCGTTGTAGCCGCCGAAATCGTTCATCGAAACCAGGAAGGTGGTGATCTGCGTGATGTCGGCGAGGTCGGCGCCGACCTCGTGCAGGATGTCGCGGATGTTCTCGATCACCGCGCGGGTCTGCGCCCGGATGTCCAGGTTCGTGGTGCCGAGTTCGTCCACCTCGACGCCGGCGAACGTGTTGTCCGGGCGTCGGGAGCTGGTACCGGACACGAAGATCAGATCTCCCGCGACCTTCACATGCGGGAACCGGCCCCTCGGCTTGGCCAGCCCCGAAATCACCCGCCCGCTCATGTCAGCCCCCGTACCGAAACACGGCCGAGTCCGGCGATGTCCGCCTCGGCGACGCCGGGCGTGAACGGCACCGCTTCGGTCGCCGCCCCGGCCAGCACCACCTGCCCGGCCCGCAACGGGATGTCCCGTTTCCGGCACAGCTCGACCAGCGCGTGCAGCGCGCGCACCGGATCGCCGAGGATCGCCGCCGTCGAGCCGATCACCTCACGCTCCCCGGACCGCAGCCGTACCGCCCGGTTCGCTGCCTCGCCGAACGCGCGCCACGGTCCGAGCACGAATCCGGCGGCCGAAGTGTTGTCCGCGACCACATCGGTGTAAGTGAACCGGAAGTCCCGGTACCGGGAGTCGATGATCTCGATCGCCGGGGCCATCGCGTCCACAGCGGACTCCACGTCGAACGAGGGGTCGTTGAAGTCGACGTCGCGGGCCAGCCGATACGCGACCTCCGGCTCGACCTTCGGATGAATGAAGCCCGCCAACGAGACCTCGCCGCCGTCGGCGACCCGCATCGCGTCGGTGAGCCTGCCGGCGATCACCTCGGACACACCCATCTGCGCCATCTTCGCCTTGCTGGTCAGCCCCAGCTTGACGCCGAGCACCCGCTCGCCACGCGCCTCCCGGCGGGCCACCAGCTCGGCCTGGATCGCGTACGCGTCGACGATGTCCAGCTCGTGATCATCGGCGAGGCTCGGGGTGTCCGCGCACGTGGTCTGCGCGGTGTCCAGCCGATCGGCGAGCGCCGAGATCTCCGCGGTGGCCATCATGTGCCGCTCCGTACCAGGTCGAGTGCGATGTCCACGATCATGTCCTCCTGCCCGCCGACCAGCTTCCGCCTGCCGACCTCGGTGAGAATCCGCCGGGTGTCCAGTCCGTAGCGCGCGGCCGCGCGTTCGGCGTGCAGCAGGAAGCTCGAGTACACCCCGGCGTAACCGAGGGTGAGCGTCTCGCGGTCCACCTGGACCGGCCGTTCCCGCAGCGGGCGGACCAGATCGTCCGCCACGTCCTGCAACGCGAACAGGTCCGCGCCGTGCTCCCAGCCGAGCAGGTCGGCGACCGCGACGAACGGCTCGGCCGGGCAGTTGCCCGCCCCCGCGCCCTGCCCGGCCAGCGCGACGTCCACCCGGTGGGCACCGTGCTCGACCGCGGTCACGCTGTTCGCCACCGAGAGGGAAAGGTTCTCGTGCGCGTGGATGCCGATCTCCGTCTCCGGGCCGAGCACCTGCCGGTACGCGTCGATCCGCTCGGCGACCCCGTCCATCGTCAACCGCCCGCCGGAATCGGTGACGTACACACAGTGCGCGCCGTAGGACTCCATCAGCCTGGCCTGTTCGGCGAGCGCGGCCGGCGTGGAAAGGTGGCTCATCATCAGGAATCCGGACACGTCCATGCCCTGCTCGCGGGCCCAGGCGATGTGCTGTGCGGCGACGTCGGCCTCGGTGCAATGAGTGGCGATCCGCACGCTGCGCACCCCGAGGTCGCGGACGCGGCGCAGCTGGCCGATGGTGCCGATGCCGGGCAGCAGCAACGTGGTCAGCGTGGCGTTCTCGATCACTTCCGCGGCCGCGGTGATCCACTCCGCGTCGGTGTGCGCGCCGAATCCGTACGTCGCGCTGGACCCGCCGATCCCGTCACCGTGCGCGACCTCGATCGCCGCCACCCCGGCCTTGTCCACGGCGGACACGATCCGCCGGACTTGGTCCACTGTGTACGCGTGCCCCATCGCGTGCATGCCGTCGCGCAAGGTCACGTCCTGGAGGTAGACCTTCATGCGAGCCACCCCCTCAGTTCGGCGATCCGCTCGGCCGTGCGCAGCGCCGCCGAGGTCATGATGTCGAGATTCCCCGCGTAGTCCGGCAGATAGTGGGCCGCGCCGAGCACTTCGAGGAACACCGAGACCTTGAACCCGGAGATCTCCCGGCCGAGCTCGGGCACCCATTGCCGGTGCACCTGATCGAACTGCACTTCCTGTTTCAGGGTGTAGCCGGGCACGTACTCGCGCACCTGCTCGGCCATCTGCCGGACCGACGCCGCGATCTTCTCCCGGTCCGGCTCCCCCTCGACCAGGCAGTACACCGTGTCGCGCATGACGATCGGCGGGTCGGCCGGGTTCAACACGATGATCGCCTTGCCCATCGCGGCACCGCCGACCTCGCGGATCGCGGCCGCGGTGGTCTCGGTGAACTCGTCGATGTTCGCCCTGGTTCCCGGCCCTGCCGAGCGGGACGAAATGGACGCGACGATCTCCGCGTACGCGACCGGGGCGACCGAGGACACAGCGGCCACGATCGGGATCGTGGCCTGTCCGCCGCAGGTCACCATGTTCACGTTCGGCGCGGTGAGGTGCTCGTCGAGGTTCACCGGCGGCACCACGAACGGGCCGAGCGCGGCCGGGGTCAGGTCGATCATCAGCTTGCCGCGCGCCTCGGCCACCTCGGCGTGCCGCCGGTGCGCACCCGCCGAGGTCGCGTCGAAGATCACCCGTACGTCGGCGAACTCCGGCAGGTCGGCGAGGCCGTCGATACCGCCGTGGGTGGTGGCCACCTTGAGCCTGGCGGCCCTGGCCAGCCCGTCCGAAGCCGGGTCGATACCCGCCATCGCGGCCATCCGCAGCGTCTTCGACAACCGCAGCACCTTGATCATCAGATCGGTGCCGATGTTGCCGGAGCCGATGACGGCGACCGGAACCGTTGCTGTCACTGAGTCTCCTCCTCGATCACCGCGTCGACCTCGCCGAGCCCGTCCAGCCGCAGCCGGAACCGGCCCGCTCCCGTGACCGGCACCATCGGGCCGAGCGCCCCGGACATCACCACGTCGCCCGCGCGCAACGGCTGCTCGCGGACGGCCAGCTCGCGAGCCAGCCAAGCGACCGCGACCACCGGCGAGCCGAGGCAGGCGTGGCCCGCGCCGTACGACACCGGTTCACCGTCCAGCTCCAACGTCATCCCGATCGCGGCGAGATCCCGGCCGGTCAACGAGACCGGGGTGCATCCCAGCACCACCGCGCCACTGGACGCGTTGTCCGCCACCGTGTCCACGATGGACAGATCCCAGGCCTCGATCCGGGAGTCCACGATCTCGATCGCGGGCAGCACGAACTCCGTCGCCCGCAGCACGTCCACGACCGAGGCGCCCGGCATGTCCAGATCGCGGCCGAGTACGAACGCGATCTCGCCCTCGGCGCGGGGTTGCAGGAACCGCCGACACGGAACGGGTTCGGTGTGCGCGTACAGCATGTCGTCGAAGAGCACGCCGAAGTCCGGCTGGTACACGCCGAACTGCCGCTGCACCGAAGGCGCCGTCAGCCCGATCTTCGCCCCGGCCACCCTGGCGCCGGCCGCGACCCGCTCGTCGCGCAGTCTGCGCTGCACCGCATAGGCGGTGTCGACGTCTTGCGTGCCCAGGAATTTCCGCACCGGCGGGCACGGGGTCGCGGTGCTCGCCGCGGTCGTGAGCCGGGCGGCGGCCGCCTCGATCGGCGCGCTCACAGCCGCACGCACACATTCGTCGGCTCGGTGTAGAAGTGCAGCGAAGACGCGCCGCCCTCCCGGCCGATACCGGAAAGCCCCATTCCGCCGAACGGCGAGCGCAGGTCGCGCAGGAACCAGGTATTCACCCAGGACATGCCGACATGCATGGCCTGCGCGACCCGGTGCCCCCGGCGCAGGTCCTGTGTCCACACCGAGGAAGCCAGCCCGTATTCGGTGTCGTTGGCCAACGTGATCGCCTCGGCCTCGGTTTCGAAGGGGATCAGCGCGGCCACCGGGCCGAAGATCTCCTCCCGCACCGGCCGGTCCTTGTTGGTCAGGCCGGTCCACAGGGTCGGCTCCAGCCACGAGCCGCCGTCGAGTTCCGGTCCTAGCTCGGGAATCCCGCCGCCGGTCAGGGTTTTGGCGCCGGACTGCTCGGCCAGCGCGAGGTAGTCCAGCACCTTGCGCCGGTGCTCCGGCGAGATCAGCGGGCCGGTGGTGGTCCGTTCCGCCAGGGGGGCGCCGAGCCGCAGCTCGCGCGCCCGCTCCACCAGCCCGGCCGCCACGTCCTCGAACACCGAACGCTGCACGTACACCCGCTCGGTGCACAGGCACACCTGCCCGGTGTTCGCGAACACCGACCGGGTCAGCCCGGCGAGCGTCTCGTCGAGATCCGCGTCCTCGAACACGATGGCGGCGTTCTTCCCGCCAAGCTCGAACGAGACCGGCCGGACTCGGGGCGCTACCGTGCGCATCACCTGGGTTCCCGTGGCCGACGAGCCGGTGAACGTCACCCCGTCGATGCCGGGATGCTCGGTCAGGAACTGGCCCGCCGAGTCGCCCCCGAACCCGTGCACCACGTTGTAGGCACCCGCGGGCAAGCCGACTTCGGCCAGCACTTCGGCCAACAGGGTCGCGGTCGAAGGAGTCTGGTCGCTTGGCTTCACGACGACCGCGTTGCCACAGCCAAGGGCGGGCGCGACCTTCCAGGTCAGCAACAGCAGCGGCAGGTTCCACGGCACGATCACCGCGACCACGCCTAGCGGCTTGCGCACCGCGTAGTTCAGCGCCTGCGCCCCACCGGGCAGATCGGTGACGAACGATTCCTGGCCGGCGGCCGCGATCACGTCGGCGAACGTGCGGAAGTTCGCCACCGCACGGGCCACGTCGAGTTCGCGGGCCTGGGTGAGCGGCTTTCCGGTATCCGCGACCTCGGCCGCGACGAACTCTTCGAACCTGGCCTCGATCCGGTCCGCGGCCCGGCGCAGCAACGCGGCCCGCTCCCGGACCGGAGTGTCCGCCCAGCCGTTGTGCAACGCGGCGCGCGCACCGGTGACCGCGCGGTGCACCAGCTCCCGGTCGGCCTCGTGCACCCGGGCGAACTCCGCGCCGGTCGCCGGATCGACCGCCGGGAACCCCGGCCCGTCCGGCGCGGCGAACTCACCGTCCACGAAGTTGCGGATCCACCGCACTGACTGCGTCATGGCGTTCACTCTGAACGGCCCCGCCATGCGGAACAAATGCGTATCTGCTCGCTAGCTATACCTTTACGGGCATACCGCAGCGTTAAGTTCCAGGGGATGCTTGGACGTACGACTCATAGAGTCGTCCATCAGATCACGCGCGTCGTCCACTCAGCCACACACCGCCACCCCGGGCCTGGTTCCGAGAGGTCTTCACGGACTCGGCAATCGCCACCTTCGCCCCACGGGCACCACCAGTCACAACGGCTACGCGTGAATGGGCACGGTGCCGCGTGGGTCACCGTGGTCGTGAGTGGCGATTCGGGTTAGGACCAAGAGCGTCTTAGGTACCTACCTACTGGATTCGGCTGGGGCTGATCATGTGTCCGTGAAGGCCTCCTTGCCTACCCTGACGGTAGTGAAGGAGACCTTCACTACCGTCAGGGGCGCCGCTCTCGTCTCAGGTGCACCAGCGACCACAGCAGGCACAGCGGCCGCGCGTGAAGGCCCGCTTCCCTCGGCTCAGCCGAGGGAAGCGGGGCCTTCAGGTACTTCAGGCGGGCACGGGCGCCGGTACCGAGCCCACCGAACGCNATCCCGGCGTCCTCCAGACGCCAGCGAATCGAGATCGGCCCGTTGTCCAGGCCTTCCTCCTCGAGCTCTTTACGGGCCCGCAGCACCGCCTCGGCCACCTCCTCACCCAGCGCGGACGGATGGCTCAGCGGAGCGGTGCTGCGGCAGGCGAACCCGACGGTCCCCTCGCTCCGGAACCGAGCCACATACCGATAGAAGGTGTCACGGGAAACCCCGTGCTCGCGACAGAACCGCGCCACGTTGATCTTCTCGCCCGCAGCCGACCTGACGATCGCGGCGACGAACTCAGGATCCATCGGAAAACCTGCTCTGCCCATCGCCGCATGATCACCACACAAGCCCTGGTCACCACGCCGACAAGCCGGTCAGTGTCCGTGAGGTCCTGAAACATCAACTGTCCGACATGTCCTGAACTCAGACACCGGGTCAGAACCCGAATCGCCACTCACGACGGTCCAGCGAGCGTGTTGCGGACCGGCCAGCGTGACCCCCTCCCGAGCTATGCCCATTTGGACATGACAGACCGACAATTCGGCATTTGTGGCCTATGCCTCACGGTGTCAGGCTTCTGCCCAATCGCCAGCAGCCGCGATCGGCTGTCGCCCGAGTCGATTGGGTTTTCGCAGATGAACGCACCCGCGCCCCGCAAGATCGCCGCCGCCACGCTCGCCGGGACCACCCTCGAGTGGTACGACTTCTTCCTCTACGGCACCGCGTCCGCGCTGATCTTCAACAAGCAGTTCTTTCCCTCGCTGAGTCCCACGGTCGGCACCCTTGCCGCGTTCAGCACCTTCGCCGTCGGGTTCATCGCCCGCCCGCTCGGCGGTCTGGTGTTCGGCCACTTCGGCGACCGGATCGGCCGCAAGTCCACGCTGGTGGTGTCGCTGATGCTGATGGGCATCGGCTCCACGTTGATCGGATTGATCCCGAACTACCAAGCGATCGGTATCTGGGCACCGATCCTGCTGGTATCGATGCGGATCGTGCAGGGCATCGGGCTCGGCGGCGAAGGCGCGGGAGCGACCCTGATGTCGATGGAACACGCGCCCGCCGATCAACGGAACCGGTATGCCGGATTCCCGCAGATGGGCACGCCTGCCGGTCTGGTGCTGGCGAATCTGCTGTTCCTCGGCAGCAGCGCGGTGATGCCCGCCGACGCGTTCGCCGCGTGGGGCTGGCGGATCCCGTTCCTTCTGAGCGTCGTGCTGGTCGCGATCGGACTGATGATCCGGCTGCGAATCACCGAATCTCCGTCGTTCGCGCAGGCCGCGCGGAACGACAAGGTGGTCCGGTTCCCGCTGGGCGCGGCGTTCAAGGTCGGCTTCGGCAGGCTGGCCCTGACCCTGCTGGTCGGTGTGGCGAACTCCGCGGTCGCCTACGTGTTCATGGTCTTCACCCTGTCCTACGGCACCCAGAACCTCCACTACGACCGGCAGTTCCTGATCCTGTCGGTGACCGGATCGGCGGTGCTGTGGTTCGCCACCATCCCGATCTGGACCCGGATCGCCGACCGCCACGGCAGGCGCACCATGTTCGTCGCCGGGTCGGCCGCGCTCCTGCTGTGGTGCCTCGCGTTCTTCCCGTTGCTGAACACCGGGAACACCGGGCTCGCGATGCTCGCGCTGGCGGGTATGGGCCTGCTCGTCCCGATCACCCACTGCGTGCAGGGCGCCATCATCGCGGACACCTTCCCGGTCAACGTCCGGTTCTCCGGTATGTCGCTGCTGCTGCAGGGCGGCGCGATCCTCGGCGGCGGACTCGCTCCGATGATCGCCACCGCGGTGCTCAACGCCACCGGTTCGACCACCGGCATCACCTGGTACCTGGCCGCGATCTGCGGCGTCAGCATGATCAGCGCGATGGCTCTGTTCCGCCTGGTCCCTTCCTGTGCCGTGGAATCCACAGTGGACGGACCGCGCGACCACGACGCGGTTCCGCTGTCCGTGAACACCCGCCCGGCCGGGTCCGGCGATCATTAGAGTCCGGTTCATGCCGGTCACCACACGCACGGTCGAGTACCCCGCCGACGGACTGACGATGGTCGGACACCTGGCCCTCCCCGCCGGTGCCGACCGCCGTCCCGCGGTCCTGATCGGGCCGGAAGGACCGGGGCTGAACGATTTCCAGCGTCGCCGGGCCGACGCTCTCGCCGAGTTGGGGTACGTGGCGCTGGCCTTCGACATCAACGGCGGGCGCTGGTTCTCGGACCCCGAAGAGATGCTGGCGTACGTGATGCCCCTGCTCGCCGACCCGGACCGGATGCGGGAGATCGGCCACGCGGCCCTCGACGTGCTGCGCGCCGAGCCGCGGACCGACCAGGACCGGATCGCCGCCATCGGCTACGGCACCGGAGGAGCGATCGCGCTGGAACTCGGCCGGGACGGCGTCGACCTGCGCGCTATCGGCACGATCAACGCGGTGACCACGGGCCGTCCGGGCGAAGCGGCGCACATCCGCTGCCCGGTCTGGGCCGCCGTCGGGTCCGAAGACCCGATCATGCCACCCGCGCAGCGAGAGGCGTTCACCGCGGAAATGCAGGAGGCGGGCGTCGACTGGCGACTCGTGGTCTACGGCGGCGCCCAGCACGCCTTCCACCACCCCACCGTCGACCACACCGTGCTCCCGGGGGTTGCCTACCACGCGCGCCACGCGGAACGGGCGTGGCACGACGTCGTCGGCCTGCTCGACGAATGCTTGCCCGTGGTCAGCCCAGCTTGAGCCACCCCAGCGCCAGCGCGACGACGAACCCGCTCGCCAGGACGACGAGAACACCGATGAGGATCAGCCAGGCGACAGGCATCGCCTTGGAAGG
This sequence comes from Amycolatopsis coloradensis, assembly GCF_037997115.1. Classification (NCBI taxonomy): domain Bacteria; kingdom Bacillati; phylum Actinomycetota; class Actinomycetes; order Pseudonocardiales; family Pseudonocardiaceae; genus Amycolatopsis; species Amycolatopsis coloradensis. Next base: position 5,251,209 of record NZ_CP150484.1, on the reverse strand, counting down.
CATCGGCTGCGGATGCGAGAGCCCGGACGTCTGAGCCGAGTCGGGCGGCGTGTCACCCGGCGAAACGCCGCCTCCTGGTTCGCGGTGGGTTTTCTCGGGTTCCGGGTCGGGCGGCTGGGCTGTCATCGCCGGTGCTCCTTCGGTCGGTCTCCTCGTTCGGGTACCCGAACGACGTCGACGAAACCCTGTCAGCCGAGCTGAGGAATGTCGTTCGGGAATCCGATGGGCAGCTGGTACATCCCACGGGCGGCGCGGCCACCCCCGAGCCAGCCGTGGAAGTGGATATGGCCGTCGACGACGTCGGCCCCACCCGGTGCGTCGACCTTGCCGCCGAGCAGATCGGTGGACAGGAACGGGGTACCGGCTTTCACGAACGGCCCGCTCAGCGCGGGTGCGGTGGCGTATCCCGTGTGGTAGCCGGAACTCTGGAACGTGTCGGCGGAGTAGAACAGCAAGTACCGGCTCGGCGTCTTCACCACCGACGGCGCCTCGACGACCGCGTTCTCCGACGCGAGATCGGCGCGTAGGAGCTCGATCCGCGGGCCGGCCGGTGTCCGCCCGTCGGCGAGCAGTTTCTGCGACCAGATCGCGGCCGGAGGACCGACCGCCGCGCCGTCGCTCTTGTAGAGCAGGTATCGCGCGCCGTCCGAGTCCACAAAGGTCTGCGGGTCGATGTCACCGGCGTCGCCGGGTTCGCAGATCAGCGGACCGTCTCCGGCAGGCGTGTACGGCCCTTCGACCTTCGCGGCGGTCGCGGCGCCGATGCACATCTCCCCACCGGGAGCCACCGCCGCGGAAAAGTAGAGCACGAACGTACCGTCGGAAAGCCGGGTCACATCGGGAGCCCAGAACCCACCATCCGGTTTCGCCCACTTCGGTGCGGCAGCGAGAGCGTCGCCGGCCACCCGCCATGGACCTTCCGGCGCCGGAGCGTGCGCGTAGGGCACCTTCACCGCACCGGTGCTCGTGGCGAAGGCGAAGTAGCCGGAATCGGTCTTGACGATGTCGGGGTCCGGGAAGTCCTGTTCGATGAGCAGCTTCGGCGTGCCGATCGCGACGGCGGGCGGCGAGGCGATGAGTGCCATGGCCACGACGAGGATCAAGAGGCGGTACATGAACTTCATGACCGATTCTGTCGACGGGCCGGTGCGGTCGGCAGTGTCACCGGGGCCCTGCCACCGGGAAGCGTGGACTTGGCCGTTCACCCGGTCCGACGGGATTCATCCGCGCGTCTTCCGGGTAGTCGGCGCGACCCGGGATCGTAAGCATGTGCGTATCATGAGCGCTGACGCGAGGAGCGAACGTGATCAAGAGCAAGTGGATCCCCGGCCAGGACGCGGACTTCTCCGGAGACGTGCTGGTCAGCGTCACCGCGTTGGCCCTCGACGACTTCCTGAGGACGCCGGGCGCCTACCGGGCGGGTTACGTGCTCAGCCGCGAGTGGCCCCGGCTGCCCGGCGCGGTCGGCCAGTGGCTGTGGGCAGAACCGCTGCGTCGGCGACTTGGCTCGGTCTCCGTGTGGCGCGACCGAGACGGCTTGCGCGGTTTCGTCGGGTTGCCTGCCCACGTCGCGATCATGCGCAAGTACCGCGAACTCGGAACCACCCGCGCTACCACTTGGAACGCCACTGGCGTCGACGCTCGACTCATCTGGCAACGGGCCGACCGCTGGTTGCGAGAGGGGCTTCCCGTCAGTCCGCGAACGGATACGTCTCCAGTTCACCGTCGACAGGCTCGAGGCGATGCAGCGGATGGACCGCGTCGGTGTGGTCGCAATGAATGAACACGTCGTATCGGCGGCCGAGAATCGTGGGTACATAGTTGCCTGCCCGTTCGTTGAGCGGGCGGTAGACGACACCGATCGCCCGATGTCCGCGAACCTGTCCGGCCCATGAGTCACCCGGCACGACGAAGACCGCGTCGTCGTCCGGAACAGCCTGATGCAGCAAGTCCTCGACGCTCCCGTCACGGGCTTCCGGTACCGGTAGCCGACGCACCGGCCCGCCCCAGAAGTCCGACGCGATCACCCTCCCCCGATGGGTACCGAACCCGATGAGCACGACGTCGTCGGCGGTGTGCCGTTCACGGACCAGCTGCCCGAGGTTCACCATCCCCGCGGCCGCCATGTCGGTCGCCCGGGCATCACCGACGTGTGTGTTGTGCGCCCACACCACGGCTTTCGCCTTCGGCCCATAAGCGGCCATCAGGCGGTCGAGGGTGTCGGCCATATGGTGATCGCGGACGTTCCAGGACCGGCCGCCGCCGCGCATCATCTCCCGGTAATACCGCTCCGCGCCGGCGACCACTTCGGCGTTTTGCCAGGCGAAGAAGGACTCGTCCAGCCCAGGCAACGAGCTTTCGTCGAGAACGGGACGCAACTCGGCGAGCAGGCGGGCGACGTCGTTCTCACAGGTCTCGGGCACGACCCGGGTCGCGAACGCGTAATCCTGAGGGTCGGCGTAGGGCTCGAAACACCGGAGCGCCGCCAATGCGGCGTCCACGCTGCCGGGTTCGTGGGCCCGCAGGTAGTCCAGCACGGCGTGCAGCGACTCCCACAGGCTGTAGACGTCGAGACCGTGAAAGCCGGCCGGTCGCCGTCGTGAAGTATTGAACCCGCGCAACCACCGGGCGAATCCGGCCACTTCCTCGTTCGCCCACATCCATCGTGGCCACCGGTCGAAATCCCCCAGCACCTCGGCCGGATCGTCCGCCGTACCCGGTGCGCTTGCCGCGCAGCAATGCAGCCGATGGCAGTCCGGCCAGTCACCTTCCACGGCCACGAAAGCGAAATCCTGCTCGGCCAGCAGCCGTTTCGTCAGTTCGGAGCGCCATGAGTAGAACTCCGAAGTACCGTGCGACGCCTCGCCGATCAGCACATACCGAGCTGACGAGGTCCTCTCCAGCACCTCGTCCAGATCTCGCCGATCACGGAGTGGCCACGCCGCTCGCCTTGCCTCCGACACCGGGTCCATGACGTTCGGCTACCCGGAAGCCGGCGCCGCGAACCGGCCCGTTTGCCACGCGCCCCGGGGGGTAAGCGCGGTACACGACGACAAAGGAGGCATCGTGCTACGCCGTGACCGCCGCGTCCTGCAGAAGATCGAGGAAGACCTGACCGCGAGCGATCCCGACCTCGTGGCGGCCTTCGACCAGGTGAAGCGTCCGGCGAGCGTCCAGACCTGGTGGGCCGTGCTCGTCGTCGCCGAAGTCACCGCGATCCTCATGATCATGGTGGGTCTCTTCAGCGACAGGGGTTTGGTGTTCCTGGGCGGAGTCGCCGCCGCGAGCGCGCTCGCGTGGACGCACAACACCTTCCGGACAAAGCCGGCCGACTCCGCGGATCGAAGTGGTTCCAAGCCCTGACACCGGTCTCAGTCCTTGTGGTGACGGACCACGGCGACGGGACAGGGCGCGTGGTGAACCACGGCGCGGCTGACTGATCCGAGCAGAGCACGGCGGAGCGGTCCGCGTCCATGACTGCCGACGACGAGCAGCGCGGCACCCTCGGCTTGCTCCGCCAGCGCATGAGTGGGCCGGTCCACGGCGATCACGCGGTGGACGGGGACGTCCGGATACCGTTCCCGATATCCGGCCAGCGATTCGTCGAGCAGGGGCTTTCCCTGTTCCTCGATGATCTCCCTGTCGTTCTCGGTAGGACTCACCGCCATCGCTTCGAGCGGAAGATCGGACCAGACGTGCAAGGCCGCCAGCACGCAGCCGTGCCGGTCGGCGAAGTCGTAGGCGAACCCGATGGCCTCCATACTGGTCTCGGATCCGTCGACACCGACCACGACCTTCCGATCGCAGTCCTCCGGCGGTTCGTCACCGGCGTGTACCACCACGATGGGCCGGTGGTAGTCGTGCAGGAGTTCGTTGGCCGTCGACCCGACCAGGAGCCTGGGCAGCGCGGTGAGCCCCGACGACCCGATGACCAGCAGATCCGCGTTCTCCGCGGCGTGGGCCAGCGCGTCGGGTGCGCGGCCGGACAACAGCCGGGTCGAAACGGCCAGATCCGGCCATGCTCGGCGGCATTCCTGCGCGATGTCGCCGAGCATGGCTTCGGCGTGCCGCTGTGCTGTTTCCTGACCGGCTTCGAGAAACCCCGGCCGCGGCCACGCCCCGCCACCCGGGACCGCCTCGGGTACGGGCGGGAACCCGACGACGTGGGCGACGACCAATCCACAGCCGCGGGCAGTGGCTTCCCCCGCGGCCCAGCGCACGGCCTTCCGTGCTTCTTCGGAGCCGTCGTAGCCGGTTACGACGGCTCCCTTGTCCATTGTGGATTCCGGTGCTGACATCACTGCTCACGTCCTGCCGGTCATGGCAAGTGCCGGTCGAACCAGTCCGTCGCCAGCCTCGCCACTTCGGCCAGCGCTCCCGGTTCTTCGAACAGATGGGTGGCCCCGGCCACGACCTCGATGCGGTTCGGCGCGACGAGTCGCCCGGCGGCGAGCCGATTCAGCTCCAGGACCGGATGGTCAAGGCCGCCGACGATCAGCAGCGTCGGAGCTCTCACCTCGGTCAAGGCGCCGCTCGCAAGGTCCGGCCTGCCACCACGAGACACCACGGCACGAACGGATTTCTCCCTGGCCGCGGCGATCAGCGCCGCCGCGGCACCCGTACTGGCACCGAACAACCCGATCGGCAGGCCGCGGACCACCTCGTGGTGCCCGATCTCGTTCACCGCGGTGACCACTCGGTCGGCGAGCAGCGGGATGTCGAAGCGCAGCTCGCCGGTGCTCCGGTCCGCGCGTTCCTCGTCCTCGGTCAGCAGGTCCAGCAACAGGGTGGCGAACCGGTTGTCCTGCAGCACCCCGGCCACCGCACGATTACGGCCGCTGTGCCGCGAGCTTCCCGATCCGTGCGCGAAGACCACGATCCCGCGGGGTTCGCCGGGGACCACCAGGTCACCGGACAGCGCCACCCCGGCGGAATCGATGACGACCGGAACGGTCATTGGCGTCACTCCCAAACTGCGCGGGCCTTGACAACGCCAGGACTACCACGTTCGACGGCCACCGAAACCTCGAACCGCCGCCTACTCCAAGGCCCCGCTCGATCCGGCGTCGACCAGTACCCGCAGGTCGTCGGGCAACGATTCCCGGATCTTGTCCATGCTGCCGCCAGTGGTGGCCTCGCCGACGACTTCGAGCACGACCCGGGAGCGGTAGGTGGCCTGTGGTCCGTCGGTGTGGCCACGCTGTGCCACCCGCCGGATGAACTCGTCATGACCGAACCGCTCACAAGCCAGGTTCGCCGCCAGCGGTTCGGGAATCCGTTCACCGAGCGTCTCCAGGGTCGCGCGCGTCACCCCCGCCGCTTCACCGCGGTCGGACAGCTTCGCCCGGTTCTGCACCTGGCCGATGAATTCGTCGTGCCGCATCGTCCGTCTCACTCCTTTCAGTGCCGGTTTCGCGATGCCGCCTCGAGCAGCGAGACGACTTCCTCGTCGCTGGTCTGAGAGAAGTCCTCGTACCACTGGCCAACCGCCCTGAACCGCTCCGGTTCGACCACACAGAGGACGTTGTCCGCCTCGTCGCGCAGCATCTCGGGCGCCCGGACGGCGCACACCGGAGCGGCGAACACCAACCGGCGCGGTTCCGCCTGACGCAGGGCTCGCAGCGCGGCCGTCGCCGTGACACCGGTGGCCAGCCCGTCGTCCACCAGGAGGACGTCCCGGCCGCGCGCCGTGATCGGCTCACGATCGCCGTGATAGCGACGGAGGCGGCGGCGGGCCTCCGCTCGCTCGGCTTCGCATGTCTGCTCCAGGTCCGCGGGGCTCAACCCGAGCCTGCGCAGTGTGTGCATGTCGTAGTAGGCCGGCCCGTCCGCCGTCACCGCGCCCACCCCGAACTCCGGGTGCCCGGGCGCGCCGATCTTGCGGGACACGGCCACATCCAGCGGCGCACCGAGTTCGCGGCGCTTCCGCCGCGACCGGCACACCGCCCCTTGCCAGCCCGAGCACCACGGGATCGGGCCAATCCGGCCGCCCGATCAGGCGGGCCAACTGCCGTCCCGCCATCCGCCGGTCGGCGAACGCGCGATACGTGACTGAAGACATGACTTAGACCTGACCGCGCCACTCCGTGACGTCGATACCAGAACTGCGGGGCCAGGCATCGAACACCTCCTCCACCAGGGCATACCCACCAGTGGAACGGGCAAACGAGGTCCGGCCGTTTTCAGTCAGGGGCGTCCCCTCGACGCTGTCTGGTCCGACTGCCCGTGCCTCAGCGGAGTGCCCGGTTCCGCCGCGGTGGCTTCCCGAACCGGCGAACCTCCGCGTCCGCCGGAAACCTCGGGCGTGACGTCCTGGTTCCCTCCGGAGGGCTCGGCACCGGCGACGACCTCGTCGAGACGGGCCCGCAGTAGTTCGAGGACCCGAGTACGCCCGCCTTGTTCCTGCTCGTAGTCGATCAGTTCGCGCAGCTGTGGTTCCGTCAGCGCACGGATGCGATGCTGAAGCGTCCCCGCGGGCAGTTCGTCGTAATTCGCCAACGGCAAGTGGTCGGCCATCGTGACCTCCTTTCGACAGCTCCGGGGATACCCCAGCGGGAGGCGGGCAAACTCTTCAGACGAGTGCCGCGATCAGCCCGATCGCCAGCGCCGTCCGTTCCGGGATGTGCCGCACGACGATGTGTTCGTCGCGTGCGTGGGCGCCGCCTCCGACGGCACCGAGGCCGTCGAGCACCGGGCGGCCCAGCGCGGACACGAAGTTGCCGTCGCTCGCCCCTCCCACCGCGGTCTCCTCCAGCTCCCAGCCCTCTTCGGCGGCCACCTTCCGAGCGGTCGCGAACAGCGTTCGCGAGGGGTCGTTCGGTGTCATCGGCGGTCGATTCCACTCCCCGTCGACCGAGACGGTCACGCGAGGATCGGCGGCCTCCAGGCCGGCGAACACCTCGTCGATCCGGTCCATTTCGGACGGTTCGGCGACGCGGATGTCGACGCCGCAGCTCGCGCCGCCCGCGGTGACGTTACGACCGGTACCGCCGGAGATGGTGCCGACGTTGACCGTGGTCCCGAGTTCGCGGGAGCCCGCAGCCGCCAGCTGTCCGACGATCTCGGCGAGGGCGTGGATCGCGCTCGCTCCCGCGTACGGGTCCAGTCCCGCGTGCGCCTCGACGCCGGTGGTGGTCACATCGAACAGGCCGACCCCCTTGCGCGCGGTCTTGAGCTTCCCGTCCAGCGACGCCTCGAAGACGAGGGTGGCGAGCGCGCCTTCACTGGCCGCTTCGATGTACGGCCGTGAGTGGGGGCTGCCGATCTCCTCGTCGCCGTTGAAGAGGAACTTGACCGACGGATGCGGAAGGCCGAGTTCGCGGAGGCCTCGCAGAGCCCAGACCGACTGCACCAAGCCGAGTTTCATGTCGAACGCGCCCGGCCCGGTGACGCGGCCGTCCTCGTCGGTGTACGGCCATCCGGAGAGCGTGCCGGTCGGCCAGACCGTGTCGTAGTGGCTCAGCAGCAGCACCGTTCCCGGCGCCGTCCCCGCATAGCTCAGTTCGAGCACGTCGCCGCGGACCGTGTCGGTGTGGCGGGCCTCGGCATCGGGTGCGCCGAGGCGGTCGAAGACCCAGGCCCGGATGGTGTCGAGGCCTTTGTCCAGCATCGGCTTGTCGTAGCTGTGCGTCTCCAGTTCGACGATGCTCCGCAGATCGTCGAGCATGGCGGGCAGTGCCTGCCGAGACCAATCCGTGTGTGACAAGAGAATCCTTTCTACCGAACGGGGGCACCGGGGCCGAGCGGGATGCCGAACACCCAGAACACGAAGAACAGCAACGTCCACACCACCAGCAGGGCGAACGAGAGCGGGACCGTCATCGAGAACAGCGTGCCGATCCCCGCCGAACGCCGATAACGCTGCAGGAAACCCAGCGCCATCACGAAGTACGGGCTCATCGGGGTGATCGCGTTCGTGCACGAGTCCGCGATGCGGTACAGCGCCTGCGTGGTCTCCGGCGGGATGTCCAGCAACATCAGCATCGGCACGAACACCGGGCCGATCAGCGCCCATTGGGCGGAGCCGCTGGTGACGATCAGGTTCACCAGGGTCACCACGACGAGGATGCCCAGCATGATGACCGGCCCGGAGACGCCGGCGGATTTGAGCAGGCCGGCGCCGTTGATCGCGGTGATCTCGCCGATACCGGTCCACTTGAAGTAGGCCAGGAACTGGGAGATGGCGAAGAACAGCACCAGGATCGGCGCCATCTCGCGGAATCCGTGTGCCATGAACCCCGGGATGTCGCGGCTGCTGGTCACCGTCCCGGCGACCTTTCCGTAGGCCCAGCCCGCCGCGAGGAAACCCAGCGCGAGGAAGATCGAGATGGAGGTCAGCAACGGTGACTCGATGATGCTTCCCCCCTTGCCGCGTAACGGCGACGACGCGGGCAGCACCGCCAGCACGAGGGCGATCACGAAAACGGCCAGCGCGATGAGCGCGGCGAGCAGGCCCCGTCGTTCCTGGCGGCTGAGCTGGAGCGAGCCGAGATCGTCCTCCTCCGCGTCGTCGTCGACGGGCATCGCCTCGGCGCGCCGCGCCAGGACCTTCTCGGTCACGAGCGTGATCACGGCGGCCAGCACGACCGACGAGGCGAGCGAGAAGAAGTAGTTGGCCAGTGGCGTGACCGAATAGGCCGGATCGATCGTCTGCGCCGCCGCCGTGGTCAGCCCGGACAGGATGGCGTCGGTCGGCGTGATCAGCGGGCTCGCGTCGTACCCGGCGGAGATGGACACGAACGCCACCACTATGCCCAGGATCGGGCTCCGCCCCACCGCGCGGAAGGCCAAGGCCCCCAACGGGATCAGCACCACGTAGGCCGCGTCGGAAGCGACGTGGGACACCATTCCGGTGAACGCCAGCGCGAAGGTCACCCACCGCGGCGAGACCTTCGAAACACCGGACCGCAGCACGGCCGCGAGCAGACCGGACCTCTCGGCGACCGCCACGCCGAGCATCACGACGAGGATCGTGCCCAGCGGCGGGAAGGACGTGTAGCTCTTGACCGCGTCGGTCACCATCATCCGCACGCCGTCGGCGGACAACAGGTTCTTCGCCTCGACGGTCTTGCCCGTTGCCGGGTTCACCGCGGACACCCCGGCCGCGCTGAGCCCCCAGCTGGCCAGAGCCAGCACTGCGCTCAGGATGACGAACAGCCAGAACGGGTGCGGCAGCTTGTTGCCGAGCCGCTCGACGCCGTCGAGCGCGCGCAGCAGGAGGTTCATCGGACGTGAGGTCGTTCTGGCCTGGCTGGAACTCACCGGCGCGGCTCCTTCCTGATCGGAGGCCCATTACAAACTCAAGCGAACGAATAGTGCAACCCTGAACCAGATTCCGCATGGATCAGTCACATGAGTGCGCCGGATGACTGATACATTCACCTCATGCTGACCGAACCCGAGCTGGACCTGGTCGCGGCGCTCCAGATCGCCCCGCGCGCCTCGGTCGCCACGCTCGCCGAGGCGCTCGACGTCTCCGCCAGCACGGTGGGACGACGGCTGGTCCGCCTCGAGGAACAGCGGATCCTCCGGGTGATCGGCCAGGTCGAGTGGACCGCGAGGGCTCGCGGGAACCCGCGGCATGTCTGGGTCACGACCGAACCGGGCGCGTCCGGTTCGGCGGCGAAGGCGCTCGCGCGGTTTCCCGAGGTCCAGCTCGCGGCGGAGACGGCGGGCCGGTCGGACGTCTACCTGGCCGTGCACGTTCCGGACCGAGCCGAGGCGCGCGAACTGCTCGCCGAACGCATCCCCGGGGTGCCGGGCGTGGCGGGGACCCATTCGGAGCTGGTACTGCGGGCGCTGACCAGGGCCGACTCCTGGCGTCTGCACCGGCTGAGCGAAGAGCAGCAGAAGATCTTGTCCCGCGATCAGGTGATACCGGCCGCGCCGGACGGATTCGACGCCGACGAGGTGGGCTCGGACGAGCGGCGGCTCATCGGGCTGCTGGCGGGGAACGGGCGGATCACCGCGGCCGAAGCGGGCCGGAGCCTCGGCCTCAGCCAGTCCACCGCCTACCGGCTGATCCAGTCGACGTTGCGGCGCGGCATCGTCCGGCCACGCGTCGAGGTGGAACCCGCGCAGCTCGGCTACGAACTGGAGGCGGTCATCGCGCTGACCATCACCCCGGGCGCCATCCAGGCCGTGGCCCGGGAATTGGCGCGGCATCCGTCGGCGCGGTACGTGTCGATCGTCGCCGGCACCGCTTCGGTCATCCACCAGGGCGTGTTCCGGAACGAGGACGAAATGGCCGACTTCCTCACCAGGGACCTCGCTCCCTTACCCGGGATCACCGCACTGCAGGTCTCCGTGGTGTTGCGCATGCTGCGCCGGTACTGGCTGTACCGGGAGGACGGGAGATTCGCCGTTATCGACGAGCCGTCGTGACCGACGGCGACGACGCCAGGGGGACCAGCAGGCGCGGCGATCCGGTGCCGTCGGCGGGCACGGACCAGATGTCGCTTTCCTTGCCGTCCCCGCGCGGCAGGCCGTAGGCGATCGTGTCGTTGTCGAGCCAGACCACCTGGTCGTCGATGCTGCGCGCCTCCGCGAGCGGGGTCTCCCGCATCGTGGTCAGGTCCAGCACATGCTCCCGCCAAGGCCGGACGTCGCCGTCGGCCACGCGTTTCTTGAACGCGAGTTTCGTGCCGTCCGGCGACAACGACGGACATTCCGCGTTCTCCCGCAGGGTGCGCGCCTTCCACGCCTCGTTGTCGCCCTCCACGAGATAGGTCCGCCCGCCGGTGGCGACCGTGGCGAAGAACGTCCGCTCGTCGGTGGCGAACGTGACACCCCAGTAGTTGACGTCCTCGCCCCGGTGGACCGCGTCCCCGATCCGCAGCGGGATGCCCTCGATATTGCTCGAAAGCTCGTTCCGTTCGCGATCCATGATCGCCGTTCGCGTCGAGAAGGTGCCGGGCGTCGAGTACGAGTCACCGGTGACGAAGGTGGTCCAGCTCCCCATCCGGCCACCGGGTGAGAGTTTCGCGCGGTTGGGGATGCCGGGGACGTCGACGCGCTTGACCTCGCCGAGCGCGGAGTCGAGGAATTTGGCGACCGCGCCTGGCAGCGGCGTGGGTTCCTTCGCCAGGCACAGGCCGCCGTCGACCGCCGTGTAGAACCGTTCGCAGCCGAGCGAACTGATCCGCCGCGGACCGCCGGGCTCGTAGACGGGGACCGACGCGACGTTGCCGTATCCCTGCCCCGGCGCGCCGTTGCGGAACAGCAGCCGTCCCGGCTCCCCCAGCACGACCGGCGCCGAGGAATCCACCGCGATCGCCGCGTCGCCCGTCCGCCGCTCGGGGCTGTTCGCCTTGGCCTGCACCACGTACACCACCGAGGCGGCGGCGAGCGCGGCGACACCCGCCAGCGCCACGACGAACTTCACCGGGAGCTTCACGCCGTCCCCTTTCGTTGTCACCGGCAGGTGTACGGGCCCGCTTTGTCGAGCAGTTCCCCGTTGGTGCCGATGATCTCCCAGGAATAGGTCTTCCCCTTGAGCACCAGCTTCATCACCCCGTGCTTGCCCAGGATCTTCTCCACGCCTTCACGGGCCTTGTAATCGAGATAGAGGCTGTCGCCGCCGATGCCGGCGATGACCGAGCGCACGCCGTTGGCCTCGTCGATGTGGCCGTTGACGTCCAGCGGCTTCGTCCGCTCGTAGTGATGATCGTGTCCGGTGATCACCATGTCCGCCTTCGCGTTGGCCATCTCGTTCCACAGCGGCGCCATCTGCCTCTTGTCCCCGGAGTTCCCCGAGTTGAAGCGCGGGTGGTGCCAGTACCCGATGACGCAGGACTTCGTGTTCTTCGCCAGGTCGTTGCGCAGCCAGGTCACCTGGTCGGACCCACCGCCGGTGTAGATCGGGTTCGAGTCCATCGCGACGAAGTGGAAGTCACCGATGTCGTAGCTGTAGTACGGCAAACCCTGCGGGTACGCGATCGCGCCGAAGTACTCCTTGTAGCCCCTGAGCTGGTCGTCCCATTCGTGGTTGCCCGTTGTGGGCTTGGTGATGCTCTTGAACTTGCCCCACGTCTTGTCGTAGTGCGAGCGGTATTCGGAGATGGTGCCCTTGTGGTACTGGTTGTCGCCGACGGTCAGCACGTACTTCGGGTTGATCCTGGCGACCTGGTTCGCGGTCCCCTGGTGCGTGGAGAAGAGCTCCGGGTTGGCGATGTCACCCGCGAGCGCGAGGGTGACGGGGCCGGTGCCGCCCGGCTGGGTCGCGGCCCTGATCACCGGACTCGCCGCGGAGACGTTGCCCGCCGCGTCCCGTGCCCGCACGGAGTAGCCGAACTCCACTCCGGACGCCAGGCCGCTGTCGGTGTAGGTGGTCGTCGCCGTGGTCCCGACGACGTTCCCGTCGCGGAGCACCTCGTACTCGGTGACCCCGACGTTGTCGGTGGACGCGGTCCAGCCGAGGGTGACGCTGTCCGTCGTGGTGGCGTTCGTGGCGAGACCCGTGGGCACCGTCGGCGCCTGCGTGTCTCCGCCGCCGACGCGGTCACCGTAGATTTCCAGCTCCCACAACGAGTAGCCGTAGGTCGTGCCGCGAGCCGTGCCGTGGACGCGGATGTGGCGGGCGGTGGCGTTGAGGCCGAGGTGTTCGTCGATGCCGCCGTCGCCGTCGACGACGGACTTGATGTCGGTCCAGGTCCTGCCGTCGGCCGAGCCCTGGATCTTGTACGTCTTGGCGTAGGCGACTTCCCAGTTCAGTCTGACCTTGGTGACGGTCGCGGTGGCGCCGAGGTCGACGGCGATCCATTGCGGATCGACCATCTCCTCGCTCGCCCACCGGGTCGTGGCGTTGCCGTCGACGGCGTTGGCGCCGCCGAACTCGACGCCCTCGACCGACGAGGTCGTGGTCGGTTTGCCCCCGGACAGCAGTGATTCCGCTTGCGCGGTGGTACCCGACGAGATCAAGGTCTGCCCCAGCAGGGCCAGCGTCGCCACCGCGACACCGGCCAGGGGTGTTCTCCGTTTCATGCGAACTCCTCGACGTTGCGGAGTCGGCGAGTACCGGCGGTGGGCGGCGACTTGTCAGCCGGAGTCGCTTTAGTTAAGTAAGTTTCCTAACGATCGCAGTGTAAAAGGTTCTTAAACTCACAGTCAACGGGTGAACGCGTCGTGTCCGGCATCATTTGATGGCAGGGTCGCGGCCATGGTGACGCTGGATCGGCTCGTGAACGTCCTGGGTGGGTACGGGGCACGGCTGTGGTGCTGCCCGGTGTCGCGCGAGGCGGCCTTGCGCGATGTGGTGATACACGACGCTGCGGACCCCCGCGACCTCCGCGGAGACGTGTACCTCGCCGTCGGGACGGACTCCGTCGCGACGGCCGTCGATCTGGCCGCGGCGGCACGGGCGTCGGTCGTCCTGGTCCGCGGGGCGGCGCCCGATCCGGCGGCGGCCGAACGGGCGGAGCGCGGCGGCGTCGCGGTGCTGCTGGTGGAGCCGGACGTCTCCTGGGGCCAGCTCGCCGGCGTGGTCTACGGGCTCGTCCTGGAAGGCCGCGAGACCGAATCGGGCCGCGGTCCGACCGACCTGTTCGCGCTGGCCGACAGCCTGGCGGACGCGCTCGGCAGCGCGGTGACCATCGAGGACCGGCTCTCCCGGGTCCTGGCTTACTCCAGCCGGCAGCACCTGGCCGACCGGGCGCGGCTGGAGACGATCCTCGGCAGGCGAGTCCCGGAGCCGGTCCGCGAACTGTTCGAACGGCGGGGCGTGTTCGGGCACCTCGCGGAATCCGACGAGCCGTTGTTCGTCGAAGCCGATCCCGAACACGGGCTGACCGGGCGCATGGTCGTCGCCGTTCGCGCGGGCCGGGAGATGCTGGGCTCGATCTGGGTGGAATGCGACCGGCCGCTGACCGACACCCGACGCGCGGTCCTGCGGGACAGTTCGCGCACGGTCGGCCTGCACCTCCTGCGTTCCCGGGCGAGCGCGGACCTGGAGCGGCAGGTCGAATCCGATCTCGTGATCCGGCTGGTGGAGGGAACGCCGGACGCGGCGGCCGTGCTCAGCAGGCTCGGCCTGCCTCCCGGCCGGTTCCGGGTGATCGCGCTCCAGGCCCACATCGGCGATGAGCGTCACGCCGCGCTCCTGCTCGCGTTCGAGCGGGCGACGACGGGTTTCGGCTGGTCACGGCCCGGCCGCAGCACGTTGTTCAGCAACACCGTCTACACAGTCCTGCCCGGGGACGACGTCGGGGCGGCCAGGGCATGGGTGCGTTCGATCCGCGAGGCGCTGCCCCGGCAGGTGACGATGCTGGCCGGGATCGGTGCGGGCGCGGCGCCGGCCGAACTGCCGGCCAGCAGGCTGGAAGCAGACGAATGCCTTGCGTTGCACGCTGTGCGGCCGGGCACGAAATCCGCGATCGCCTACGACGAGGCCTGGGACGACATCCTCGTGCAACGACTGCGAGCCGCCGCGGCGTCCGGCAGGGCTCCGGCCCGCGGCCCGATCACCGAGTTGCGGCGGCACGACAGCGCCAACGCCACCAGCTACGTCGCGACGCTGCGCGCCTGGCTCGAAGCACAGGGGGATCTCGCGGAGGCAGCCGAGCGGCTGGAAGTCCACCCCAACACGATCCGCTACCGGCTCCGGAAGATGGCGAAGGTGACCGAACTCCGCCTCGACCAGCCCGCGAAACGGCTGGCGATGATCATCGAGCTGGCCGTGTCCGAACCGGCCCCTTGAGCGTTCCGACCAAAACGATCCGCCCGGATTGTCGGATCCGGACAATCTCCACCGCCCGGATCCGAGCCATCCTGACCGCGACAGCACCACTCGTGCAGCGGAGGAATTCATGGGCGAGCTCGACCGGATCGACGGCGGCCCGCGTTCGGCGATCGTGATCGGAGCCGGCGTGGTCGGCCTGTCGACCGCGTGGTTCCTGCAAGAACGCGGCGTCGGCGTCACGGTGCTGGATCGCGAAGGCATCGCGGCGGGAGCGTCATGGGGCAATGCCGGCTGGCTCTCCCCTGGCCTCGCGATCCCGCTCAACGAACCCGCCGTCCTGCGCTACGGGCTGCGTACCCTGCTGGACCGGCAGGCACCGCTGCACGTCCCGCCGTCCCCCGATCCACGACTGTGGTCGTTCCTCGCCCGCCTCGCCGCGAACTGCACCGGGCGATCGTGGACCCGCGCGGTCGAAGCGAACTCGCCCCTGAACGAAGAGTGCCTGGAAGCCTTCGACGTCCTCACCGCGAACGGGGTGGACGCGCCGACCATCGAAGCGCCGATCACAGCGGCGTTCGAGACCGCGGACCAGGCCTCGGCGCTGATCTCCGAACTGCGGCGCATCGCGGAGACGGGGCAGGACATCTCCTGGACACGACTCACCGCGGCCGATCTCGCCGAGCGGTTCCCCCAGGCCACGGCCCGGCTCGGCGCCGCCGTCCGGATCGACGGTCAGCGCTACGTGGACCCTGGCCGGTTCGTCGAGTCGCTCGCACGGGCGGTGGTCGGCCGGGGCGGCACGATCCGCCACAAGTTCGAGGTCGCTTCCCTGCGCGCGCACCGGCACGCGCTGAGCGTGCGCTCGAAGACCGGCCAGACGGTGAACGCCAACGCGGTCGTGCTGGCGACCGGGGCCTGGCTGGGTGACCTGGGCCGGAAGTGGGGAGTCAAGGTCCCCGTCCGCGCCGGACGCGGCTACTCCTTCACCGGGCCGACCGACCGCCCGGTGCCCGGCCCGCTCTACCTGCCGGACATCCGTGTGGCGTGCACGCCGTACCGGGACGGCCTCCGTGTGGCCGGGACGATGGAGTTCCGGAAGCCGGACGCGTCGCTGGATCCGGCCCGGATCGCCGCGATCATCGCGTCAGCACGGCCCTTCCTCACCGGCCTGGACTGGGAGGGGCGCACCGACGAATGGGTCGGCTCCCGCCCGGTCACCACCGACGGGCGGCACGTGATCGGCGCGACGAGCACCCCGGGGCTCTACGTCGCCGGTGGGCACGGGATGTGGGGACTGACCCACGGCCCGATCACCGGACGACTCCTGGCCGAGCACATCACCACCGGCAAACAGCCTGAGGCCCTGCGCCCGTTCGACCCGCTTCGCCGATGACTCCGGACAACGGAACCCCGCCGACTGAACAGTCCGAAGTGGACCGTCTTCGCGCCGAGAACGCCCTCCTCCGCGCCGAGAAGGACCTTCTGCTGAAGGCCGCGATCGGGTTCGCCACCGACGCTGGCGTCTTCCGGCACAAGTCACCCGAACCCGAGGCCCGCTGACCGACGCGGGCTTCACCGAAGGTCTGTGGGGGTCGGGCCGTTTCCGCACCCGGCCCCCACAGACGTATCCCCCGAAAGGCGATCACCATCATGTCGACCGTCTCGTCAGGCCAATGGCTGACCCGGGAAGCGCACGCGCGCCTGGTGCGGGAACTCGCCACGTTGCGGCGCCCCGGCACCGGCGGCCGGTACGGCGACGACGAAATCGCGCACAACACCCACCGGCAGGCCCGGATCCGCCAGATCGAGGACATGCTGCGCGGCGCCGTCGTCGGACAGGATCCTCCCGACGACGGGATCGCCGAGCCCGGCATGGTGCTCACCGTCCGGTACGACGACGGCGACACCGAGACCTTCCTGCTCGGCACGCGGGACGAGGCCGGCCACGGCGCACTCGAGGTCTACTCCCCCGACTCCCCGCTCGGCCGCGCGCTTCACGGCGCGCAACCGGGCGAGAGGCGGGAGTATCGCGTGCCCAGCGGCGGGGCGGTGCGCGTCACGCTTCTCGACGCCAAGCCTTACGGGCGCCATCGGGCGACCGCGCATTGACGGACCGGCGATGCCGAGTTCCGGGGTCATGAGTGACAAGGGGCGCTAGTCCGGTCACACGGGCGCGCTAAATTGTCCTGTGTGGACCAGGATGAGTACCGCCGGAGACTGCGCCGCGTGCTCGACGCGCATTCCGAAGACGTCGCCACGAAGCTGAGGAGGATCGTCGAGGCGATCGGGGACACCGTCGAAAGCCTGCAGATCGAGGTCTTCCCCGACCAGGACGGCGAGGGCACCTTCGACGTCTGGGCCAGGTTCGAAGGCCGGGATTCCTACGTGCTGAACAAACCGATCGACGAACACCGCCATCTGTTCGGCGTCGTCCACCACGAAACAGGCTGGGAACCCGACGTACCGCCGCTTCCGCGAGGGCTCTCGGCGGACCTCGTCGTCGACACGGCCGCCGACTGGATCGACTCGGTGTGGACCCGGACGGTCAGCCGGCCGCTGTCGATTCCGGTGGAGGTCTCCTCCCCGGACGGTTACGGCACGGCCACCCCGATACCGCGGGTACGCCCGATGTGACGTGGCTCAGTGACCTCGGCGACCGTCGCGATCGTGGAGATCCGGGACGTCACGTGTCCCGAATCTCCACGATCTCCTAGGACTCGTCGAGGAGGTCCTCGATGAGGATGGGGATGTGCCGGACCCGGATGCCGGTGGCGTTGTGGACGGCGTTCGCGACGGCCGCCGCCATCCCGACGATGCCGATCTCGCCCAGCCCCTTCGCGCCGACCGAGTTGTGCAGGGTGTCCGGGTACTCGAGGAAGTGGACGTCGACCTCGGGGATGTCCGCGTTCACCGGGATCAGGTAGCTCGCGAAGTCACCGTTGGCGAATCGCCCATTCTCCTCGACCTCCAACCCCTCGTGCAGGGCTGCCGAAACACCCCAGATCATGCCTCCGAGGATCTGGCTCCGAGCCGCCACGGGGTTGATGATCCGGCCGGCGTCGAACACCCCGAGCATGCGGGACACCCGGATCTCGCGGGTCCACTTGTGCACGCGGACTTCGCAGAACTGCGCACCGAACGAGCTGAACGAATGTTTCGTCAGCTCCTCGCCGGGAGCCGAGGAACCGGTCACGGACAACGAGGGTCGGCCCAGTGCCCGCAACAGTTCCCCGAAGGACATCGTCCGGTCTCCAGCCAGCACCCGGCCGTCCGCGTAGGAGACGTCCATGCCGTCGAACGGCGCGCCCAGTGCCGACGCCAGTGCGAGCAGCTCGTCGATCGCCTTGGCCGCGGCGATCATGATGGCCGTGCCCGCGCTCGCGGTCGCCGTGGAACCGCCGGACATGCCTCCGGGCGGCAGGGTCGAATCGCCGAGCCGCGGCACCACCCGGTCCGGCGGGATGTCCAGCGACTCCCCGCCCACCAGCGAAAGCACGGTCAGCAGGCCCGTCCCGGGGTCCGCCCCGCTGGTCGCGACGACCGCCGTGTCGTCGGGCAGCAGGGTGATCCCGACCGTGGCCGGGAACCGCAGCGCGGGGAACATGGCGGTGGCCGTGCCCATGCCCACGAGCCAGTCGCCGTCCGTGCGCCCGTGGGGCGCACGATCCGCCCAGCCGAATCGCGCCGCGCCGACGCGGAAACATTCGTCGAGGTGTTTGCTCGACCACTGCAGATCCTTGCCGGGCGGAGCGGTCGAATTGTTCCGCTGCCGCAGCTCGATCGGGTCCATGCCCAGTGCGACCGCGAGTTCGTCGATCGCGCTCTCCAGCGCGAAGGATCCCGGTGCCTCACCCGGCGCCCGCATGAAGGTGGTCGGCGGGATGTTGAGCGGCACCATCTTCTGGCTGATGGCCAGGTTCCGGGTGGCGTACCACTCGCGCGACGTGCCGTGTGACGTCGGCTCGACGAACGACCGGTCCAGGGGCGTGCTGCACCACGAATCGTGCCGCAGCGCGTTCAGCGTGCCGTCGTGCTCCGCGCCGAGGGCGATCTTCTGCACCGTCGCGGCGCGGCCCGCGGTCGCGGTGAAGACCTGCTCCCGGCCGAGCACGGCTTTCACCGGCCTGTCCAGCACCCTGGCCGCCGCCGCGGCGAGGAACGCCGGGGTGGACGTGCGGCCCTTGCCCCCGAACGCGCCGCCGACGAAGGGATTCACCGCGTGCACCTCGGACGGCTTCGTGTCCAGCGCCATCGCCAGCTCCGCCGCCTGGAGGTTGGATCCCTGGTTGCCGCTGTGGATCGTCAGGCCGTCGGGCCCCCACACCGCGACCGCGGAATGCGGTTCCATCGCGGCGTGGTGCTGAGGCGCGGTGGTGTACGTGGCTTCGACGACCACCGGGCTCTCGGCGAGAGCGTCCTCGATGGACTCGACATCCGGGGCGAGCACGGCGAGAGCCGACGGGCCACCGTCTCTCGCGGCGGGCGGCTCTTCGGCCGAGGCGAGGCCGTCCTCCAAGGACGTCTGGGCCGGCCTGGTCAGGTAGGAGACCTCGACCAGCATCGCCGCGTCGCGCGCCTGCTCGTAGGTCTCGGCGACCACGAACCCGATCGGCTGGCCGTAGTAGGTGACTTCCTTGTCCTGCAACGGAACCCAAGTCTCGCCCATGAACGGCGTGGCCGGAGTGCGCAGTTCCAGCGGATCGAAGGGCGTGTACACGCCGACCACGCCGGGCGCGCCCTTCGCCGCTGTGACGTCCATCGTGTCGATCTCGCCGTGGGCGATCGTGCTGAGCACGACGTAACCGTGGACGAGTCCGGGGAAGGTGTGGTCCGCCCCGTACTCGGCCCGGCCGGTGACCTTCAGCGGCCCGTCCACCCTGCTGGTCATGAGCGGCTCCCCTCGGTCAGTTCGAGCAGCGCGCGGACGATGGTCCGCCGCAGCAACGACGTCTTGAATCCGTTCGCGGCCAACGGGCGTGCGCCCTCGGCGGCGAGTG
Organism: Amycolatopsis coloradensis; assembly: GCF_037997115.1. Lineage (NCBI taxonomy): Bacteria > Bacillati > Actinomycetota > Actinomycetes > Pseudonocardiales > Pseudonocardiaceae > Amycolatopsis > Amycolatopsis coloradensis. The sequence continues at coordinate 5,231,538 of NZ_CP150484.1, read as the reverse complement.
CCGCGGCGTCTTCGAAGGCGGCGACCGTCGCGGGCGCACCCCGCAAGGCCTCCTCGACCGCGGGCAGCCGCCACGGCACGGTGGCCACGCCGCCTGCCGCGACCCGGGCGTCGACGACGCGCGAGTCTTCCACCCGCAGCGCGACCGCCGCGGAGCACAGCGCGAACTCGTAGGACTGCCTGTCCCGCACCTTGACGTAGGTGGAGTTCGACGCCCAGTCCAGTCGCGGGACCTCGACCTCGGCGATCAGTTCGCCGGGCCGCAGGTCGTTCTCGAGCTCAGGAGTGTCGCCGGGGACGCGATAGAAGGAGCCCAGCTCGACGGTGCGGCTCCCGGTCTCGCTGACCAGGCGGAGCCGCGCATCGAGGGCGACCAGTGCGACGGCGACGTCGCTGGCGTGGGTCGCCACGCACGAATCGCTCGTGCCCAGCACCGCTTGCATCCGGTTGGCGCCCGAGATCGCCGGGCAGCCGCTGCCGGGGATTCGCCGGTTGCATGGCATGGCGACGTCGCGGAAGTACGAGCAGCGCGTGCGCTGCATGAGGTTGCCGCCGATGCTGGCCATGTTCCGGATCTGCTGGGAGGCGCTGAGCAGCAGCGCACGGGAGATCGCCGGGTACACCCCGGGATGTCCGGCGATGTCGGCCATGCGCTCCAGCGCCCCGAAGCGGAGCCCGTCGGTGGTGTCGATGCCACGCAGCGGTACCGCGTTGATGTCCAGCACCTGCGGTGGTGTCAGGACATCGAGCTTCATCAGGTCCACGAGTGTGGTCCCGCCCGCCAGGAACGTGCCGGACGAGCCGACCGCGTCTTCGACGGTCTCGGGTGCGAGCAGCTCAAAGGGACGCATCGGCCCTCCTCACCTGCTCGACCGCCGCGACGATGTTCGGGTAAGCCGCGCATCGGCAGAGATTGCCGGACATGAACTCCCGAACGTCCTCGACGCCTTGCTCGACGGCGGCGACGGCCGACATGATCTGCCCGGACGTGCAGAATCCGCACTGCAGGGCGTCCTGATCGACGAACGCCTGCTGAACCGGATGCAGCCCGTCCTCTGTGGACAGTGCCTCGACCGTGGTCACCGGCTGCTTCACGGTGGCGGCCAAGGTCAGGCAGGAGAGCACCGGACGGCCGCCGACGTGCACCGTGCAGGCGCCGCACTGCCCTCTGTCGCAGCCCTTCTTCGGGCCCGTGACGGCGAGCCGCTCCCGCAGCGCGTCGAGCAGGGTCACCCCGGGATCGACCCCGAGATGTTCCGTCCTGCCATTGACTTCGAGTGAGATGTCCACTGGATCTCTTTCCGCAGATCGTCCGGGCCGGGCCCGACGGCGTAGGTTGAGGTGGTGGGAAGTCCGTTCGCGAAGTGAAACGGATATTCATCCGCTTCGATTTTCAAGCTAGCGGATTACAATCCGCTCGGCAAGGTCGATGCTCGCCCTGGAGCCGCTCCAGGTCCTACGGGCTCCTCGGCTACATTCACCGGAGAACGAGGTCGGCGGACAGGAGGGACCATGACGACGGGATCGGTCAATCCCCGGCGTGCGGACACCCGCCGCAATCACGAGCGCATCCTCGCCACCGCGGCGAAATCGCTGGCCTGTTCCGGCGAAGTCTCGTTCAACGCCATCGCGAAGGAGGCCGAGGTCGGCGTCGGCACGGTGTACCGGCACTTCCCCACGCCGGAGGCCCTCATCCTGGCGGTGTACCGGCGTGAGGTGCGCCAGCTCGTCGAGATCGTGCCGAACCTGCTCGAGAAGTACGCACCGGAGCAGGCGTTCCGCGTGTGGACCACCGACCATCTGGCGCACTACATGATGACCAAACGCGGCCTTGCCGACGCCCTGCGCGCCGCGACCGCCTCACGCGGGGAACTGCCCGCAGGCGCCTACCAGGACATGGTCGGCGCGGTTTCCACCTTGCTGCAGGCCAATGTCGACGCCGGCACCGTCCGCGCGGACCTCGCGCCCGAGACCGTCCTGCGTGGACTGGGCGGACTGCTGTACCTCGACCCGAAAGGCGAATGGCGCCGCGACGTCGCGAGCCTGCTCGACCTGCTATGGCGCGGGATGGGCACCGACCGGGCCTGATGGTCCACAGTGGACTCAGTCGGACCGAGGTGGCACGAACACCGCGGACGTCACGGCCGGGGGATGTTGCGCAGGTTGGCCCGGGCGAGGTCGATCATCCGGCCGACCCCGCCTTCGAGAACGACCTTGCTCGCGGCCAAGGCGAATCCGCCGAGCTGACCGGCGGTGATATGCGGCGGGACGGACAGGGCGTTCGCGTCGGTCACGACGTCCACCAGTGCCGGGCCGTCGTGGCTCAGCGCTTCCTTGAGCGCGGCGCGCAACCGGGTCGGGTCGGTCACCCGCTCGGCGCGCAGGCCCGCACCACTGGCGATGGCGGCGAAGTCGACCGGACGGTGGTCGGTCTGATAGTCGGGCAGGCCGTCCACCAGCATCTCCAGCTTCACCATGCCCAGCGAGGAGTTGTTGAACGTCACGATCTTGACCGGGAGGTCGTGCAAGGCCACGGTGAGCAGTTCGCCGAGCAGCATGCCCAGCCCACCGTCGCCGGACATCGACACGACCTGGCGTCCCGGATAGGCGAACTGCGCGCCGATGGCGTGCGGCAGGGCGTTGGCCATCGTGCCGTGCAGGAACGACCCGATGACCCGGCGGCGCCCGTTGGGGGTGAGATACCTGGCCGCCCAGACATTGCACATGCCGGTGTCGACGGTGAAGATCGCGTCGTCCGCGGCCAGTTCGTCGAGGAGATCCGCGGCGAACTCCGGGTGGATCGGCACGTGCCGCTCGACGTTGCGGGTGTAGGCGTCGACGACCTGTTCGAGCGTTTTGCAGTGATCACGCAGCATGCGGTCCAGGAACGTCCGGTCGGTCTTGCGCCGCAGGAGCGGCAGCACGGCGCGCAGGGTCTCCCGCACGTCGCCATGGACCGCCAGTTCCAGCGGGGTGCGCCTGCCGAGGCGGGTCGCGTCGTGGTCGACCTGCACGGTCCGCGCCTGGGGAAGGAAGGAGTCGTAAGGGAAATCGGTGCCCAGCAAGACCAGCAGATCCGCGTCGTGCATCGCCCGGTAGCAGGCGCCGTAGCCGAGCAGCCCGCTCATCCCGACGTCGTAGGGATTGTCGTACTGGATCCATTCCTTGCCGCGCAGGCTGTGGCCGACCGGCGCCTGCACGGTCCCGGCCAGCTCCATCACCTCCGCGTGCGCGCCGCGCACCCCGGCGCCGGCGAACAAGGTGACGGTCTCGGCGTCGTTGATCAACTCGGCGAGCCGTGTCACCTGGGGTTCGGGTGGCATGACCGTCCCGTGCTCGGTGACCGGCGTCCCGGTCCCCGTTGGCGCGACGGCGTCGAGGTGCGCGACGTCGCCGGGCAGCACCAGCACCGAAACCTCGCCGCGGGACAACGCGTGCTGCATGGCGATCCGCAGCACCCTGGGCATCTGAGCGGGCCTGCTGATCTGTTCGCAATAGCCACTGCAGTCGACGAACAGCCGTTCGGGATGGGTCTCCTGGAAGAACCCGGTCCCGATCTGGCCGGACGGGATATGCGAGGCGAGCGCGAGCACCGGGGCGCCGGTGCGGTGGGCGTCGTAAAGCCCTTGCACCAGATGGGTGTTGCCGGGGCCGCAGCTCCCCGCGCACACCGCGAGCCGTCCGGTCAGCTGGGCCTCGGCGGCCGCGGCGAAGGCACCCGCCTCCTCGTTGCGGACATGGACCCACTCGATGCCCGGGGTGCGGCGAATCGCGTCGACGACGGGGTTGAGGCTGTCTCCGACCACGCCGTAGATCCGTTCCACCCCGGCCTGCACCAGGACTTGGACGAACTGCTCGGCGACGTTGGGCTTGGCCATCACGACCCCTTCGATGCTTCGGCGGCGAATACCCTCATGATCCACGTGCGGGCCCCACCTCGCAGCGGTGGGAGTGGACTCGCCAAGGACCGGCGGAGGCATGACCGCGTCGGTGCCATTGCCCCTTGCTCGCCCGAAGTACATGAAGGAGCCCTTCCTGTACCTAGGCGCAAGAAAGGGGGCCTTCACGCGGAGCTGCTGTGACTGCTGGTGGACGTGGCGCTTGCCGGGTCCGTGAAGGCACGGCCACGCCCGGTCCTAGCCGAGTTCCGCCGAGGAACCGACGACGACGGCGTAGAGATCACCGATCGTCGCGAGCGCCGCGCGGTGCTGTTCCGAGGCGGTCACCGGACCGGCGACGGAAGGAAGCGCGCGCGTGGCACAGGCCGCGGCGACCACGGTCGGGGTGTTCCCGCGCAGGAACGCGCCCTCCGCGGTGAACGTGACGCACATATGGGTCATGAACCCGGCCACGACGACGTCCTGGTGCCCTGCGGCATCGACCAGCTCCCCCAGCCGGGTTCCGACGAACGAATTCGGCGCGGTCTTCACCACGACCTCCTCGCCCGGAACGGGGGCGACACGTTCGTGGATCCGGCCGATGTCCTGCCGGAGGTCGTACGGGCTGCCTTCGCCGCCGTCGTGCATGACGTGGATGACCGTCGCGCCCTCGGCACGAGCGCGCTCCAGCAAGGAGGCCGCCTCGTCGAGTGCCGCTCCCCAGCCGTCGAGCTCCATCACGCCGCGTGTGTAGGTGTTCTGGTAGTCGACGAGGATCACGGTCGCGTCCGAGAGCGTCGCGGGGGTCGTCGGCAAGGTGCTGATTTCGCGGAGGGTGGTGCTGGTCATCGTGTGTTCCTTCGCTTTCCGGTCGGTGCGGCTACCATGATTGCTGACCCGATCCGATAGTGAGATACGGATTCGGGTCAGCTGTGGTCGAGATCGGCCGACATCCGCGGGAAGGGAACGATGAGCGCTCCGAGTGTGGCCGTCCTGGCGTTCGAGGGGATCAGCCCGTTCCATCTCGCCGTGCCGTCGCTGGTATGGGGACCCGAATCCCCGGCGGGCGACATGGAGCCGTGGCCGATCACGGTCGTCGCCGTCGAACCGGGCAGGCTCACCACGAGCGCCGGTTATTCGATCGACGTTCCCGCCGGTCTCGGCACCCTCGCGGAGGCCGACATCGTCGTGGTGCCATGGTGGTCCGACCCGGAAACCTCGGCGCCCTCGCCCGTGGCCGCCGCGTTGCGAGCCGCGCACGAACGCGGAGCGCTCGTCGTCGGGCTCTGCCTGGGAGTCTTCGCTCTCGCGGACGCGGGCATCCTCGACGGGCGCGCCGCGACCACCCACTGGAAATGGGTCGAAACCTTCCGGAGGCGCTTCCCCTCGGTGGAACTGCGTCCAGAGGAGTTATACGTCGACGAAGGTGACGTCGTGACCGGCGCGGGCGCGACCGCTGGGATCGACACGTGCCTTCACCTGCTCGCCCGCACGGCCGGGCAGGTCGTCGCCAACCGGGTCGCCCGCCGGATCGTCGCCGCGCCGCACCGTCCCGGTGGCCAGGCCCAGTTCATCGAACTGCCCGTCCCCGCCGCGGACGAGGATCCGCTCACCACCGTGATGAGCTGGGCGCGGTCTCATCCGGACGCGCAGCACAGCATCGACGACCTCGCCGCCCGGGCGCATATGAGCCGCAGCACCTTCACTCGCTCGTTCCGCGCCCGCACCGGGACCACCGTCCACAGCTGGCTCGTCGCACAACGCCTCGCCCGGGCGCGCCAACTCCTCGAGACGACCTCGCTCGGCATCGACGCGGTCGCCGCGCAGTCCGGCTTCGGCACCCCTGCCCGTCTTCGCGAACACTTCGCCACCACGCTGGGCACGACGCCGACGCGCTACCGAGTCGAGTTCTCCGCCCCGCGCTGATCGCCACGAGTTCGACACGCGGGCCGCCCGAGGCGAGAGAAATCCTTTTCTCGTCCGATCGTGGGAAGGTGAAATCCTTATTTCGCAACCGGCGGGACTGAGTGCGCGCGGAAAGAGTCGTGTCATACACTCGGCTTTTCGCATCAGCTAATGGTTCACCCCCGAGGGTGAGCTCTATCGAGTGCATTGCCCGGCGGAACTGGATCGAAGAAGCCGTTCCGGGGCAAGATGACCGGGCACGAAGACCGGCACGACGGAGGACCATGTGGAGCTGTGCGGAACCCCCATCTTCGACTCTCTGGTCGAGGAGACGAGGAGGACGGTCGCCGGAAATGGCACGCTCCCCCGCGATGACAATTCAGAATCGAGCGAGCAACGCACGGACGCCGTCGACGAAAACAAATGACGATCACCTGACGCCATGAGCGAGCGAAATATACCGTTTTCGATTTTCACCCTTTTTCAGGTGAAGACACACCACCGGAAAATCCGGCGGAATTCTGCAGATCGTCGAGCAACCCCAGCCGGCCGGCGATGACCCCGGTCAGGATCCCGCGAGCGACGGTGAGCAGTTCGGTGACCGACGGACTGCTCAGCGAGTAGGAGACGGTCGCGCCTTCCTTGCGGGGCACCACCAGGTTGGCGCGACGCAGGACGGCGAGCTGCTGCGACAGGTTGGCGGGCTCGATGCCGAGGTCGGCGAGCAGCTCCGAGACGTGATGCTCCCGCTCGCTGAGCAGTTCGAGCACGCGGATCCGGACGGGGTGCCCCAGCGTCTTGAAGAACTCCGCCGTCGCCTGATACAGGGGGCTGTTCATCGGCATCCCTTCCCCGCAGGTCCAGCCGTCCGCACACCCCTGATCGTGCCCGATTTCCGGAGTCGCCGAACCTCATCCCGCGCCGATCGGGCACGACCACACCCGATCAGGGCACAAAAACGCATTATTTGAGCACCAGCACAAGTTCACGAATTGCATATTTATGCAAGTCTGCATATCAGAGAAGGTGAGAACACCTGTGAGTCACGGCATGCGGGATTCCGCGAGCCTCTTGTCGATCCCCCGGCCCGCTACGAGGGGTGGACGGTGACCACCCGCCACTCCATCCCCACCGCCGCCACCCGGGCTCACCTGATCCTCGCCGCGCACGCGGCGGAGCTGGCCGATCTCGCCGCGAACGCCGCCCGGGAGGACGCGTGCTCGACGCGGGATCATTCCGGCCTGATCGGGATGGCACAGCAGGTCCTCGAGGCGGCGGTGGTCGCCGCGAGGCTCGACGGGAAGACTTGGCAGGAGATCGCATACGGACTCGACGGCGCGACCCCGCGGTCCGTGCGGACCCGGTACTGGCCCTCGGTCGCGCGGTTCCGCGCGGTTCCCTTCCCCTCGCAGAACGCGCGCCGCGAGGGTGCGCCGGAACACACCGAGCAGACGGACTTCCACCTACGACGGCTGCCGACTCCGGAACAGCGACCCGACACCGCCGAGTCCGGGACGGAACCGGCCCGTTCGCCGGCCGGGCACCTCGCCCTGGTCACGATCCCGGCTGAACAGGGCGAAGGCGAAGCGGTGCGCGAACCGGCGGCCGCGGACGCCCGGCTGAAGATCGCGGAAAGGCTGGTCGCCGCCTACGAGCGGATCGCGACCAACGACCGTCAGCCCCCGCAATGGATCCTCGACGGTCTGGCCCACGCCCGCCGCACGGCCGCGGAACTCCGTGCCCACACGGGCACGCCACCTGAATGACTCTCGGCGGGAAGCTACACCGAGGTCGCGAGACCGGCTTCGCGGTCGAAGTCGTGCTCATCCTCGCTCTGCGTCCGCGCCACCATCTTCGCGACCAGGTCGAAGATCGGCGTGGCTTCCTGCGGGAAGGTCACGCTCTGCTGGTTCGCGCTCTCGGCGATCATGAACCGCTACTCCTCATGGGTGATGACAACAGCGACCATTCACTCTAACGGTCGCGCCGTGACGACGGGCCGTATTCGGAGTTTTCGGTCGAACATCACCCAGGGGCGACCAGGACGGAGGCCGGGCGATGCCACACCGCCCGGCCTCCGTGCCGGTGACGCCGGCGTTCGCGAAGCACCGGTTGGTCCCATCCCGTCGCCGAACGAGATGTCCGGCTTCACGAGATCATCCCTGTTGCCACAGGCGATGGTGTTGATGACGAAGGCCGATGATCGCCCGGTTGGGTGGCCGGACGCGAGCGAGCCTATTCACGCCGGCGGCACCGGAGAACGAAAACCCCGCGAGGCCGCCTGGTACGCACACCGGCACTGGCCGCAAAGGCAAACGGGCTCAGGAACCCTTTGTGGACACACGGTCGGCCGCAACGAAAACCCCGCGAGGCCGCCTGGTACGCACACCGGCACTGGCCGCAAAGGCAAACGGGCTCAGGAACCCTTTGTGGACACACGGTCGGCCGCAACTTCGTCCTCGCGCCTGGTGAGCACGAGCGGAGCGCCCTCGGTGATCGCCACCGTGTGCTCGGAATGGGCCGCGCGGGAACCGTCGGCCGAGCGGATGGTCCAGCCGTCGTCATCGAAGACGATCCGGTCGGTCGTGCGGGCGAACCAGGGTTCGAGCGCGACGGTGAGTCCTGGTTGGAGCTTCAGGCCACGGCCCGCCTTGCCCTTGTTGGGAATGTGGAGTTCCTCGTGCATGGTGCGGCCGATGCCGTGGCCACCGAACTCGGTGTTCACCGGATAGCCGTGGGCACGGGCCACCGCCCAGATGGCCGCGGAGATGTCGCCGAGGCGATTGCCCGGACGCGCGGCCTCGATCGCGGCCTCCAATGCCTCCTCGGTGGCGCGGACGATCCGCAGATCCTCCTCGGCGGGCGTCCCGACGATGACCGTGCGCGCCGAGTCGGCCGCCCAGCCGTCGATCTTCACCGCGAGGTCCGCGGTGAGCACGTCGCCGTCGCGCAGCGTGTAGTCGTGGGGAAGGCCGTGCAGGACGGCGTCGTTGACCGCCAGGCAGATCACGTTGCGGAACGGGCCTTTGCCGAAGGACGGCGCGTAGTCCCAGTAGCACGACTCCGCGCCCCGCCGCTCGATCATGCCGCGTACGTGGTGTTCCAAGTCCATCAGGTTGACGCCCACGTTCGCGAGGTCGCCGACCTCGGTGAGCACTTCGGCGACGAAACGCCCGGTCACGTGCATGCGCTCGATCTCGGCGGGCGTCTTCAGTTCGATCATCGGATCCTCGTGTCACTGGTTGGTATTATTATACCGGCACCCTAGCAGTGGGCGGTATAATAATACCAACCAGCGGTGCCCTACCCTGCCGGGCAGCAGCGCCCGATCGCGTCGAGGAGGATCCCGCACGCGAGCTCGATCTCCTCGGCGGTCACGGTGAGCGGTGGCATCAGCCGGATCACGCTGTCGTCGCGGCCGCCGAGTTCGACGATCAGCCCATGCCGCAGCGCGTGGGCCTGCACGGCGCGGGCATATCCGCCTGCCGGGCGGCCATCGCTCGGATCGGCCAGCTCGATACCCAGGTGGCGCGGATAGGCCCGCGCACTGGATTCCCACTGGCGCTGGTGTTCGAGGAACTCCGCGGAGCGCGGCCCCGGCAGGGAGCCCTCGACGCGAGGCGCCAGCGCCGGCCTCGTCGTGGAAGCGTGGGTCATGGCAACCTCCTTACCGCGGCGATCTCGGCGGCCGCTTCGAGTTCGACCGCCGGATTGGCGTGCCAGCGGGTTCGCGCCGGGGCCACGGTGCCCTTCATCAGGAACGCGTCGGCCTCGGCGATCACCCCTTCCTCCATCATCACTCCATAGTGGACGAAGGCGCCGACACCGAGCGTGCATCCCGCGCCGATGGTGATGTGGTCGGACTTGAACGTCCCGTCCTCGAGCGAATGTCCTTGCACGACGGTGTGCAGGTTGAGCACGCAGTCGTCGCCGATGCTCACCAGGGACCGTTCCGGGATGGCGCATCCGTCGTCGAAGACACGGCGGCCGATCCGGACGCCGAGACGGCGCAAGAGGAACGGCTTGAACGTAGTCCCGTCGAACAACGCGAGATAGCGGGCGGGACTGAGCTTCCAGAACCGTTCGTGCCGCCAGAAGGCCGGATCGTAGATCGAGCAGAACAGCGGCCGCATCGCCCGGAAGCCCTGTACGGCCAGTTCCGCCAGCATGAGGAACGCGACCGAGAACACCAGCGTCGCCACGATGCCGCCACCGACGGCGAGCGGGCCGAACCGCGCGTGCAGGACTCCGGCCGCCGCGCCGATCAACAGGATTCCGAACAGGTGCAGCCAGTGCACGAGCAGGTAGACGCCGATGGTGACGGTGTTGTGCCGGTTCTTCGCCCTCAGGCCCCGGCGCAGCGCGTCCCCCGTGCCGAGGTGCTCGAACCCGGTGTCACGGCGGACGGTGCGAGGGATCTCGAACGCGGGCGAGCCCAAGAGGCCGATGTTCTCCCGGACCGGTCCGTCCAAGGGAACGAGGACCTTGGTGGCCAGCAGGCAGTTTCGGCCGATCTTCGCGCCCGGCGGGAAGGCGATTTCGTTGCCCAGGAACGCCTGCGGCGCGACGGACGTCCTGCGCAGCCGGAACGACGAAGCGGAGAAGTCTGCGTTGAGCAGCGAAAGGCCGTCAGAGACCATCGTCCCGGTGCCGACCGTGCTCAGGAACGGTGTCTCGTGCTTGACCTCGACCCCGAAGTTGGATCCGGTCTGCTGGACCTTCGACAGGTCGTACCCCAGCGCACGCAGGTAGTACACAATGTAGCTGCTGTCCCCGAACAGGTACGTGTACGCGCGCAAGTTCGTCAGCCGCGCGATCAGCCGCTGGATCGCGAAATGCCTGCCATAGAGCGGGTAGACGCGGTCCGGCCGGAGGAACAGGCCGAGCAGGCGCGGGATCGTGAGGACGACCACCAGCCCGGCGAGCAGCGCACCGAAATACATCAGCGCCGAGTCGGCGATCCGGCCGAGGTAGAAGGCCCAGCTCGTGAAGTCCACCGTCGTCGTGAACCACTGTTCGACGAGCACACCGGCTCCACCCAGCGTCAGGGGAAGCGTGCCGAGCAGCAGAAGAAGCACGCTGGCCACGCAGAAGACGATCGGCCTGAGCCTGCCGCGCGCGACCGTGCCGAGCGCCCGGTAGTCCACGCTGGAGAGGCGAGCGGGCGACCCGTGCCAGCTCTCGCCGCTGGGGACGGACTGTCCGGAGTGCAAGGACGACGAGTGGCCGAGCTGCGCGTCGTCCCCGAGCGCCGTGCCGATGTCGAGCACGGTCATTTCGCCGACGAAGGCGTTGGCGCCGAGCGTGACCGTGCCGGTCTGGATCCGGCCCGCTCTGGCGCGGTAGCACGAGAAGTAGGCGTCCTTCCGGATGACCGCCCCGGCACCGACGCTGAGCAGATCGGTGCAGACCGGCGGGTTCCTGGAGAGGATCAGGGCGCCCTTGCCGATGTCCGCACCGAGCGCCCGCAGGTACCACGAGTACAGCGGAGTGCCGACGAACAGCATCAGCGGGCTGAACCTGACCAAGGTCTTGACTGTCCAGAAGCGCAGGTAGCCGACGCTCCACAGCGGGATCTCCCCCGGCTTCCACCGGCCGACGATCGCCCACTTCGCCAAGACCGGCACCACGGATAGAACGACGAACACGGCGAGCCCGAGCCCGGCGGCGCGCGCGTAGCTCTCGGCGAAGCCCGTCGCGGCGTCGATCCAGACGAATCCCGTGTCCAGGAGCCAGCCCGAACCGGCGGCATAGGCGAGGAAGGCAATGAGCTGGAACAGTCCACAGAGGACGTACGACGCGGTGGACGCCCGGCGCGGCTCCTCGGCGCGAGCGACCGTGACCTCGGCCGCGGAGGTGGTCGACTCGGCGAGGCCGCGAATGGTCGGGTTGAGGTACACCTCTCTGGCCGACAGCGGGGCGACCTCGCCACGATCCCGGATCACGGCGCAGAACTTGGCCAGCAGCAGGGAGTCGGCACCGTAGTCGTCGAAGAAGTGCCCCGTCACCGAGACCGGCTCGATCCCGAGGACACCGCTCAAGGCCTCCGCCAGACGCAGTTCGGTCTCGGTGGCGGGCGCCACGTAGTCGACGTCGCTCGCCGCTCTTCTCGGGCTCGTGGGTGCCGGGAGATGCTTACGGTCGGCTTTGCCCGCCGGTGTCAACGGGATGTGGTCGAGCTGTTCGAGATAGGCGGGCACCATGTAGCCCGGCAGTAGTTCCGCCAAGCGGCGACGGAGTTCTCCGGGATCGGCGTCCTCGTTGTCGCGCCGCAGGCTGTAGTAGGCGACCAGTTCGGTGGTGCCCGCGTCCGGGTGGTGGGTTTCGACCACCGCCTGGGCGATGCCGGGTATCCGCAGGAGGACCGACTCGATCTCGGTGAGCTCGACGCGGTAGCCACGGATCTTCACCTGTGTATCGGCACGGCCGTGGTATTCGATCTCCCCGTCCGGGGTGATCCGGCCCAGATCGCCGGTGCGGTAGATCCGGCGGGACGGATTGTGCCCGATGCCGAGGAAGTCCGGGATGAACGCGCGCTCGGTCAAGTCCGGCCGGTTCAAATAGCCGCCGGCGAGCCCGATCCCCGCGATACCGATCTCCCCCAGCTCACCCGCGGCCAGCGCCCTCGGCTCGTCCGGATCGAGGATGACGACCGAATAGGTGGGTAGGGGTACCCCGATGGTCACCGGCCGGTCTGGGCGCAGCACGGACCACGTCGCGGTGACCGTCGCCTCTGTCGGACCGTAGACGTTGAGGAATCGCCTGTCCGCGCGGTACCAGCGACGTACGAGGTCTTCGGGGCACGCTTCGCCGGACACCAGGAGGAACCGCAGCAGCGGCAGGTCCTCGTCGAGGCTGGCCAGCAGGGTCGGGACGCAGCACAACGCGGTGACCCGGTTCTCCCGCAGGAATTCGAGGAGATCGTGCCCGACGAGTGCGGCACCGCCGGGTTTCGGCACGAGCGTCGCACCGCTCAGCAACGGCACCCAGATCTCCTCGACCGAGAAGTCGAACGCGATCGTCATGCCCTGGTAGACCCTGTCGGTGTCCCGGATGCCGTAGACGTCGGCGGCGACCAGGACGAAGTTGCAGATCGAGGCGTGGTCGATCGTCACGCCTTTCGGTCGTCCGGTCGAGCCGGAGGTGTAGACGACGTAACAGAGTTCGTCGGCAGGTGTGCCCTTCTCAGCCGTGCTGAGCCGTGTTCCCGGCAGCGCGGCGATCCGGTCCGAGTCGTCGTCCAGGCAGACCAGGTCGACACTGCCCGGTTCGAACCGATCGCGCAGCCCGGAGGTCGAGATCACGAGCCGGACGCCGGCGTCCTGGACGATGTAGGCCAGGCGGTCGTCCGGAAAGCCCACGTCCAGCGGCACATACGCCGCGTTGACCTTGAGCACGGCGAGCATCGCGACGTAGGGATGCACCGGTTCGGCGAACAGCAGCCCGATCCGGTCACCGGGCCGTACCCCTCGCGCCAGCAGGTGCCGGGCGAGCCGATTGGCTCGCTCGTCCAGCCCGTCGAACGTGACCTTCACGCCTTCTGCGTCCACTGCCAGGCGGTCTCCGAGCCCGTTGGCGCGCAACCGATCGCAGAGGCGCTCGTACAGCAGCTCCAGCCGGTCACCGGCCCGCCATCGAACCCGCTGTTCGTGGCCGTCGCAGGTCAGTACCAGGCCGTCGGTGGTGAACTGTCCGTACGGGCTCATGTCCTGTCCTCCGCCAAGCCGAAGGAGTCGTGCAGGGCTCGGACGGTCGTGTCGACGACGTCGGCGGGGATCACGGCGGTGAGGCGCGACTGCGACGTCGTCATCGACGGCACCGTGACCCGGTGACGGGCGAGGACCCGCAGCAACTCGGGCAGGAAACCGGGCGGATCGAGCAGTGCGGTACCGACCACGGATACCGAGCCGAGTTCCTCACAGACGGTGGAGCGGGCGTCCAGCTCCACCGCGAGCCGGGTGATCGGCGGACCGAGCGGCTCCGTACCCCGGACGGTGAACCTGAGTTCGCCGGGGTGGGGCCAGCTCAGGTTCACCGGTCTCACGCCGAAGCCGGCCAGCATCGTGAGCACGCGTGCGTAGCGATCGGCGTCCGCGGCCGAAACTTCGACCCGGACCAGCCGCACGTCGCGTTCGTGCGCGATACCGATGACGCGGGGAGTGCCTTCCAGCGGCTCTTCGCCCGCCGTGACGACGGTGGACGGGCCGGGATCCGAAGAATGCTTCACCCGCACCGCCACCCCGTGACGGCGCGCGAGCTCGACGGATCGGGGATGCAGCACACGGGCGCCGAGCCCGGCGAGCTCGACCATGGTGTCGTAGGAGATCGTCCGGTCCGGCCGGGTGTCCCGCACGATCCGGGGGTCGGCCGTGCGAACGCCGTGGACGTCGGTGCGGATCTCGCATTCGGAGCCACCGAGCGCGGCCGCCAGTGCCACCGCGGTGGTATCCGAGCCACCTCTGCCCAGAGTCAGCAGTTCACCGTCGGCGGTCCGTCCCTGGAACCCGGCGACCACGACGACCCGCGCGTCCCGCAGCCGCGCGACGATCTTGCCGGGATCGACCCGGACGATGGTTCCCGCTCCCGGTTCGCCCGCGACCTCGATCCCCGCCTGATCACCCGACAGCGAGACGGCTTCGACCCCGCGTTCGGCCAGCGCCATGGCGAGCACTGCCGCGGAGGCCTGTTCGCCGGTCGCCATCAACTGGTCGAGTTCCCGGGGAGCGGGCGGTTCGGCGAATTCGCCTGCCAGCGCGATCAGCCGGTCGGTGCTGTCTCCCATCGCCGACACGACGAGGACCACCCGATGTCCCGCTTCGGCGATCGCCGCCACCTCGGCGGCCACCTGGTTCACCGATGCCGGGGTGGCCAGCGACGATCCACCGTATTTTCGTATGACCAGTCCTTCGCTTCGCGGATTAGGTAAAGGTGCGTCCGGGCCGACATCGAGTTCCGGGGAATAATTCACCATTTTCCTTCATGGGGTCGTCGCCGCGAATGGCCGCATTCGCGGCTGGGCATACGACAGGGTCCGGGAGTCCCTGCCGGACAAGGCGCCTTGGCAGGGATGACAGGTTTGGAAAGTAGTGCGGGACGCATTCCACGGATACCTCCATAAGTACGAAAGATCGGCCGCCGGTTTCTCGCGGGTCATAACCCCGCGACAGCGTGCAAGGTTATGGCGGCAAACAGCCGAGTTCGATGGAATTAGAGCAGAAGAATGACGTATTCGCAGCGGCTTCGAAATCCGGGCGCGCGACAGCATGACAAAGCGGAACGAATTACCTTGCTCGCCGCGTATTACGAGATCCTTTTACGCATGGATCGGAACGAAGACGGCGGTTCCGAACGTCCGTCCTTTGTGGAGAGCCGTCCGTCGTGCACTTCGACGATCCGGTCCACCGCGCTGAGATGGACGCGGTCGTGCGTGACCAGGACGGTGGCGGTGGCCCGCTCGCGCGTCAGGCTGGCGATCAGGTCGATGACCGCCGCGCCGCGCTCGTGATCGAGGGCGCTCGTCGGTTCGTCGATCAGCAGCACGGTGGGTTCGTTCATCAACGCGCGGGCGATGTTCACCCGCTGTCGTTGGCCACCGGAGAGCTGGTGCGGGCGACGCCCCGCCTGCGCCGCGAGCCCGACGGCGTCCAGCAGGTCCATGGCCACAGCCCGTGCTCCGGCCGGGGAGCGGCCGTCGATCCGGGCCATGACCTGAAGCTGCTCGGCGGCTGTGAGGGCGGGCAGCAGATTCGGCTGCTGGAAGACGATCCCGATCTTGCGCCGGCGAAGTCCGGTGAGTTCGCCGCGGGTGAGGCCGGTGGTCGTGGTGCCGTCGACCGTGACGGTCCCGTGGTCCGGGGTGATGAGGGTGGCCGCGACGGCGAGCAGGCTGGACTTGCCGGAGCCGGAGGGGCCGGCGACCGCGGTGAGCGTGCCCGGCGGGACGTCCAACGTGACGTCATCGAGTGCGGTGAGGCGGGTGTCACCGTCGGGATAGGTGAGGGTGACACCGGTCAGGTTCAGGCTCATCGGGCACTCCCCAGTGCGGTCAGCGGATCGACGGAAGTGATGCGGCGGACGGAAAGCGCCGCGCCCAGCGCGCCGAGCAGGATCATCACGGCGGACGGCACGAGCACGGTGGCCGGAGTCAGCAGGAAGGGCACGGCGGAGCCGTCGACCATCGTGCCGAGCCCGACGGCCAAGCCGGTTCCGATGGCGGTGCCGCCGACGAGAAGGACGACGGCCTGCCCGAGCGCGTCCTTCAGCAGGAAGGCGGTACTCGCCCCCAACGCCTTGAGGACGGCGATGTCACCGCTGCGCTGGATGGTCCACACGGTGAAGAAGGCGCCGATCACGAGGGCGGAGATGGCGAAAAGGAAACCGCGCATCAGTTGCAGCGAACCGTTCTCCGAGGTGTAGGAGCCGATCGCGGACAGTGAGTCGCTCTTCGAGACCGTCGTCGTGCCTGCGGCGAGGTCGGTGGCCCCGAGATCGGCGTCGGACGTGGTGGTCAGCGCGAGCACGGTCGCGCTGGGCGCGCCGTCGGTGGGGGGCGCCATCTTCGCCCAGACGTCGAGGCCCGCCCAGATCACCGGTGTGTGGCTGAACCAGGCGTCTCCCGTCACGGCGGCGACCGTCAACGGGCGTCCGGCCACGGCGATGGTGTCCCCACTGCGGACGCCAAGATCGTCGGCGGCGGACGTCGACAGCACCGCCGAGTCGCCGGAGATCCTTTCGGCGCCCGGGGCGAGCGCCGACCCGGTCCGCACACCGAAAACGGAGATCCCGGCGCTGCGGTCGCCCGCGGTGGCCTTGGTGGTGGCTATGCCCAGTGGTTCGGCCGCCGTGACACCCGGGGTCTCGGCCCACTGCCGCCGCTGTGTTTCGGTGACAGCGGAATTGGCATAGGAGAGGCTCTGCCCGGCACCAGGGGCGGCGAAGACGATCTTGTCCGCGGGCAGGCCGGTGATCGCGGAGATGTTCTGCTCGCCCAGCCCCGCGGTGAGCCCGGACAACAAGCCGACCAGCAAGGTGATCAGCACGACGACGGCACCCATCAGGGCGAACCGTCCTTTGGCGAATCTCAGATCTCTCAAGGCGACGAACACGGCTCGGGTCTGTCCTCTCCGGCGGGTGGGCTGGGTACCTCTCCACGATCGCCACCGGTGACCGTGACGGCATCCGGCCGGAGATGGCATTTCGCCCGCCGGAAGACGGCACGCCGCCTCTACCTTTGGATAGAGGCGCTCGCCGATCCCGCTCCGTAATCTGGACGCACTGTGACCGCCGTGCCCGTTTTGACCCCGACCAGCCGGGTGCTGACCTGGTGTCTGCACCTGCTGTTCGTCGCCCTGCTCGCGCTGGCGGCCGCGCGGGCGGTGGCGGATGGCTCACCCGAAGCGGGAGCGGTCGTCGCGGTGGCGGTGACGTGCGCCGTGGTGTACGCGGCCGGCCCGCTTCTGCCCCGCGTCAGGACGTCCCGGCCGGCCGCCCTGTGGTGGCTGGTCGCGGTGGGCCTCGTGTGGCTGGTCCTGCTAGTGCTGACCGCCGACGGCGTCTGGGTCGCCTTCCCGCTGTACTTCCTGCAGTTGCATCTGCTGCCGCGCCGACAAGGCCTGGTCGCGGTGATCGTGACCGCGCTGGCGGCGATCACCGCGTTCGCCGTCCATCAGGGTTCCTTCGCCCCGGCGGCGGCGATCGGCCCGGCACTCGGTGCCGCCGTCGCGGTCGCCGTCGTCTGGGGTTACCAGGCGCTGTACCGCGAAAGCGAACGTCGCCGGAACCTGATCGAGGAGCTCACCGCCACCCGCGCAGACCTCGCAGAAGCCCAGCACGCGGCGGGAGTACTCGCCGAGCGGGAGCGGCTGGCCCACGAGATCCACGACACCCTCGCCCAGGGATTGTCGAGTATTCAACTCCTGTTGCGCGCGGCGGAAAGGACACTGCCCGATACCGCGGGGAACGCCGCCCGCTACGTCGAACAGGCTCGTCAAGCCGCCGCGGACAACCTCGCCGAAGCCCGCCGGTTCGTCGTCGCCCTGTCGCCTCCCGCGCTCGACGACACCACGCTGGCCGACGCGCTGGAACGGCTGTGCGCCACCATCAGCGCCCGGCACCGGACCACCGCGCGCTTCCACCTCGCCGGCGACCCCGTTCCGCTGCCGACCGCGCACGAAGTCGCGTTGCTGCGCATCGGTCAGGCGGCACTGGCGAACACCGTCCGGCACGCCGACGCGTCCACCGCCGATGTCACGCTGAGCTACCGCGGCGAGTACGTCACCCTCGAGGTCGTCGACGACGGCGTCGGTTTCGACCCGGAACACAGCGGCTTCGGGCTCACCGCTATGCGCACCCGGACCGAAGCGCTGGACGGGATCTTCACCGTCGAGTCCTCCCGCGGACACGGAACAACCGTGTCCGCGCGACTGCCCAAGGAATGCCCGTGACCGAACCGCCGATCCGGCTCCTGCTGGCCGACGACCACCCCATCGTCCGGGCGGGACTGCGTGCCGTCCTGGAAACCGAGCCGGGTCTCGTGGTCTCGGCCGAAGCCGCGACCGCTGAGGAAGCGGTGTCCCGCGCCGCCGAGGGCGACATCGACGTCGTGCTGATGGACCTGCGGTTCGGCTCCGGGATGACCGGCGCCGAGGCCACCGCGGCGATCACGGCGCGGCCGGACGCACCCCGCGTCCTCATCGTCACCACCTACGACACCGACGCCGACACGCTGCCCGCCGTCGAAGCCGGCGCCACCGGCTATCTCCTCAAGGACGCCCCTCCCGAGGATCTTGCCGCCGCCGTGCGCACCGCCGCCGCCGGACGCACCACGCTCGCCCCGACCGTCGCCGACCGGCTCATGAACCGGATGCGGATGCCCGCCACCGCGCTGACGCTGCGCGAGATCGAGGTCCTGGTCCTGGTCGCCGACGGCCTGTCCAACCGGGCCATCGCGGATCGGCTCCACCTGACCGAAGGCACGGTGAAATCCCATCTGGCCCGCAGCTACACCAAACTCGGCGTCGATTCGCGTACCGCCGCCGTCGCCACCGCGACCGACCTCGGGCTGATCCGGCGCTGAACGGCAGGGATCTTTATCCACAAGGAACACCCTTCGCGGGCGCACGATTCGTGCGCTTTGCGCGGCGGTTCTGGTGGGACCGGTATCAGGACTTGAGTGCCTCGTACCTTCGGTTGATCATGGCTGGTGCTCACCTTCGCGCAGGTCAGCAGTGGGTGTCCGCTCTAACGACCCTTGCCACTCACGACCCTGTACCGATGCCGGCGATTTCGCGTGACCGACCGGACGACACGCGTGATCCGGCGGACGACACGCGTGACTGGATGGACGACACGACGCGCGGCCGGGGTTCAGCCGCGAGTTGTCCATCCAGTCACGCGAAACCGCATCCGCGCACCAGCAGTAGGTGCTTAAGGCTCCTTGCCACTCACGACCCCATCCCGAACTGCTCATATGGGCGCGTTGCGAAAGTGGCTTTCACGGCGTCGGGAGCGGGGCCTGGTGACAGGTGCCCCAGGAGATCAGTGACCCAGGACGCCGCTGACCTCGTTCGGCGTTCCCGGAATCGTCCCGGTCGCGGTCTTCGTGCCGGACGCGAGGTCCACGGAGTGGATCTCCTTCTTGCCGGGATCGGTGACGTAGGCGGTTCCGCCCCGGACGAAGATCGCCGGGCGCGGCTGCTGCCACTCGATCGGTTCCTGCCAGGTACCGAGGACGGCGATCTTCCGCGTCACCGCACCGCTCACCGGGTCGATCACGTGGATCTGACCGTCGGTGCCCAGCACCAGGGCCTCACCCTGCGGTCCGCGAGCCAGCGACCGGAAGGTGTAGCTGGTCCCGATGTCGACGTGCTTGAGCGTTGCCTTCTCGGTGTCGATCAGGGAGATCCGGGTCGGGCGTTCGAGCTCGGCCGCTTCGTCGACCTTGTAGTCGCCCAAGGTGATCGGGGAGACGTCCGAGCCCGCCTGGTTGCCGATGCGCCCGTACGGGTCCGGGCTGGTCACCTTGGTGATGACGCCGTTGCGGTAGATCAACGCACCGGTTTGGCAGCCGACCACCACCGCCTCGCCGCGCGCGGCGGCTTCACCGTGCACGCCGGGGCACTGCTCGTTGCGCGCGATCTCCTTCTTGTCCTTGTCCAGCACCACGATCCCGGACCGTTTGTCCTTGTCGCCGACCGTGGTGAGCAGTTCGCCGTTCGCGAGTTCGACGGCCACACCGTGATGCGCCTCGGGCGTCTTGTGCTTCGGCGCGGGGAGCGCCGCGGTGCCGATCGTCTTCGGGTCGAAGACGGTCACTTCACCGGTCCCGTCGGCGAACAGCACCGTCTTGCCGGCGTGCCGGACGACGTGTCCCGGTTTCGCCGCCTTGACCTCGTTGTCCGTGAGCACGGCACCGACGGCGTCGAGGACCCGGAATCCGGTGGAGGTCGAGACAAGGAGGTGCCGGTCGTTCCCGGCGGGGTTGAGCCGGTTGAAGCCTTCCAGCGGGAGGTTCTTCGCCTCCTTCAAGGTCTTCCCGTCGAGCAGAACGATTCCTCCGTCATAGGTGACAGCCACCGGATCGGCGACGACGGGTGCCGGAGCCGCGTCCTTCGCGGGCTCCGCCGCCGGCTGTTCGGTCCCGCAGGCGGCGAGCGCGAGGGTGCTCGCCGTCGTCGCCATCAGCGCGAGATATCGGGCTTTCCGTGCCATTTTCCTGTGCCTTTCGTCTGTTCCGATCAGGAACGGGTCAAACCGGTGGTGATCGATTCGGTGTTGGCGCGCATCATTTCGAGATAGGTGGCCGCGCCCTGGCCTGGTTCACTGAGCGATTCCGAGAACAACGGGGCCACCTGGACGTGCAGCCCTGCCTGCTCGGCCAAGACCCGCGCGAGCCGGTCCGGTTGCGAGGAATCGGCGAAGATCACCGGCACTCCCGCCGCGCGAACGGTGTCGGCGAGTGCCTTCAGATCCGAGGAACTCGGTGAAGCGAGTGTGGTACCGCCGGGGATCACGGCACCGACGACCTGGAAGCCGAACCGCTGTGCCAGGTAGCCGAACACATGGTGATTCGTGACCAGCTTCCGGCGCTCCGGCGGAATCCCGCCGAACTTCTCGGTCATCGCCTTGTCGAGCGCCTCGATCTCCCCGCGATAGCGTTCGGCGTTGGCGCGGATCACCGCTTCGTCGACCCCGTCGACATGGGCGACGACCTCGTCGGCGATCGTCTTCACCGCGTCGCGCACCCGTTCCGGATCCGTCCAGAAGTGGGGATCGGGTTTGCTGTCGGCGTAACTGATCGGGTTCACCCGCTCCCCGGCGGGCAACGCCGGTACGCCGCTTTCCTCGGCCGTGCGGACAGTGCGCAGGATCCCCTCTTCGAGCCCGAGTCCGTTGTAGACGATCAGACCGGCACGCTCGACCTGGGCCGCCTGCTGTGCGGAGATGCCGAAGGAATGCGGGTCGGCGTTCGGCTTCATCAGCACCGTCACCTCGGCCTGATCGCCGACGACGGCGCGAGTGATGTCGCCGAGGATGTTCGTCGTGACGACGACCGACTTGCCGCCCCCGCCGGTCCCGGAGCAGCCTGCCGCCGCCAGCAGCGCCACCATGAACAGGGCGAGTACGCGGCGCCTCATCGGCCGGTCTCCACGATGTGCCCCGCCTTGCCGCCGACCTTCAGCGTCCTGGCGCGTCGGAGGTTGTCGTTGTAGTCGATTTCGTACACCTCGGCCGAGAGCGGGTCGTTGACGTAGGCGCGGGTCGAATCGACCTGGATCGACGGAACCTCGGCGGCGGTCGCTTCCGGCGTCAGGAGCGGGACGCTCGTCTGTTCCTTTCCGGAGCCGTCGAAGGAGCGCAGCTTTCCGTCCCGGGCGAGGACCAGCAGCGGCCCGCCCTCGCCGACGGCGTTCACCGCGGCGACCGGGCCGGTCTCGACGTACTGCCAGCTGCGTCGGCCGACGTCCAGTGACCACACCGCGGACTCCCCCGCCCGCGCCGCGAGCGTGGAGCCACCGGGCCGGTGGAAGAAGGCGGTGGCGCGTTCCTGCGCGGTTACGCTGCGCGGGTACGGGATCTTGACCCCGGCGAACGCGCCGTCCTTTTCGGTCACCAGCAGGGCGCCGTCCGCGCAGCCGAAGACGACTCCGCGCCTGGTCACGGCCTGGCCCTGCAGCTCGGGGCACGGCTGGTCGATCTCGGCCACGGCTTTGCCCTGACGGTCGTGGACGCGCACTCCGCGGGCGAGCGGCTTTCCGGCGTCCGCCACCGTGGCGATGATGTGCTCGCGGTAAGGGATCGCGACACCCGCGTGCGGCTCGCGCGTGATCTTCCCCAGTTCGGTCACAGCGCCCTTGTCGAGCGCGGCTCGATCCAGCAACGTCGTCGTACCGTCCGAATAGGACAGTGCGGCGACGGCGGGATCGCTGTAGGCCGCCAAGGGCTGTTTGCCGGGCGCCACGCCGACATCCCGGACCTTCGCCCGGTAGTAGTGGACGTGGTCACCGTGGTCGACCATCCACGAGCCGCTGTCGATCACCCGGATCGTGCCGTCACGAGCGGTCAGGTAACCGAAGCGGCCGTCACCCGTCACGGCTCGCACTCCGTCGACGCGGCCGACCTCGTGCACCTCCTCGGTGATCAGGTCGACGACCCGAACGGCGCCGGTGTCCGTGTCGGCGACGATCAGCCGTGACTGCGCCTCGGCCGCCTCCTCGGCGCCTTCGACGTAGCCGTGCGGGACTTCCGCGGTCACCTCCTTCGGCTGCTCCGAGCCGCACGCCGCCAGGGTCAGCGCCGCGACGACCGCCGTCGCTGCTTTCAGTTTCATCGTGAGCTCTCGATCTCCGGTGTCAGGGAACGGAATCGCTGTCGTACGAAGGACAGGAACGCGGAAAGGAAGAACAGGAGGACCGCACCGGCGGCGATGGTCGCGCCCGCCGCGGTGCCCCAATGCCAGGACACGAGCAGGCCGCCGACCGTGGCGGCGATACCGAGCAACGCCGCGATGAGCATGATCGTGGTGATCCGCCGCGACCAGAAGAGCGCCGCCGCGGCGGGGGCGATGAGCAGGCCGAACACCAGCAACGTCCCCACGACGCGGAACGACGCGACGATCGTCAACGTGACCAGCCCGAGCAGCACCGCGTTCGCCAAACGTGGACGAAGCCCCAGTGTGTGCGCCTTGCGCACGTCGAAGGTGAGCGCGGTGAACGAACGATGTCCCACCAGTGCCACCGCCCCCACGACGAGAAGGGTGATCGCGAGGCCCACCAGGTCGCCCGATCCGACGGCGAGCACGTCGCCGAACAGGAAGCCGGTGAGATCGACCGCGAACGACCGTGAGTGGGACACGATGATCACGCCGCTCGCGAGCATGCCGACGAAGAGCAGCCCGATCGTGGTGTCCTCGGACAGCCGCCGCGAACGGCCGAGCGCGGTCACGCCGAGCGCCATCACCCCGGCGCTGATCGCCGCGCCGATCAGCAGGTTCACGCCGGTCAGCGAGGCGATCGCCACGCCGGGCAACATGCCGTGCGACATCGCGTCGCCGATGAAGGCCATGCCGCGCAACACCACCCAGGTGCCCACGAC
Organism: Amycolatopsis coloradensis; assembly: GCF_037997115.1. Classification (NCBI taxonomy): domain Bacteria; kingdom Bacillati; phylum Actinomycetota; class Actinomycetes; order Pseudonocardiales; family Pseudonocardiaceae; genus Amycolatopsis; species Amycolatopsis coloradensis. The sequence continues at coordinate 5,208,164 of NZ_CP150484.1, read as the reverse complement.
GGCGCACACCGCCGAAACGAGCACTCCCGCCATCAGCGCGCGCTGCACGAACGACACCTCGAAGGGGACCAGCAACCACTCCACCCGTCACACTATAGTGGTAATGATTGTCATTATCTGAAAGAGGTGTGATGACCCCGGACACAGCGGCACTCACGATCGACGGCGCGCACGCCCACTACGGCTCCCGTGAGGTGCTGCGCGGGATCACCGCCCAGGTGCCGCCGGCGCGGCTCACCGCGATCGCCGGCGCGAACGGCGCGGGGAAGTCGTCGCTGCTGAACCTCGTCGCGGGCGTGCTCCCGCCGACCACAGGCACGGTGACCCGGCGAGACCCGGGGCGGGTCGCCTACGTGACCCAGCAGAGCGAGGTGTCGCGGTCGTTGCCGATCACCGTCCGCGCCACCGTGACGATGGGACGCTGGGCGCACCGCGGACACTGGCGGCGGCTGTCGAAGACGGACCGGAAGATCGTCGGGGAATGCCTGGAGTTACTGGAGATCACGTCGATCGCGGACCGGTTGATCGGCACGCTCTCCGGTGGGCAACGCCAACGGGCGCTGGTGGCGCAAGGGTTGGCTCAACAAGCCGGATTGCTGCTGCTCGACGAACCATCGGCCGGGCTCGACCTGCACGCCCGCGGCCTGATCGACGAAGCCCTGCGCGCCACACTCGCCGAAGGCACGACGGTCCTGCGCGTCACCCACGACCTCGAGGTGGCGGGCCGGGCCGATCACTGCCTGCTGCTCCAGGACGGCCGCCTCGTCGGCGAAGGTGTTCCGGCGTCAGTGCTGACCCCGGAACGCGTGGCGGAGGCCTGGGGCCTGCCGACCCGCATTCAGTCACCTGATCGCGCGCCCGAGGCCGTCGATTCTCGCTAGGGTGCACCGGTGGAAGCGACGTGGCGGCGCATCATGGCCTTGTTGTCCGAACACGCACCCGCCACCGCGCGGGAAATCCGGCCTCCGGCACCGGCCGCGCACGTCGCGCGCCTGCGGAATCGCGTCGGCCTCGAACTCCCGCCCGAACTGCTCGCCTGGTGGGCCCTCATGGACGGCGTCGACGACGAACGTGTTCGCGGAACCGGAAACCTGATCCCGAAGGGCTACCAGCCTCTGTCGGTGGCGCGAGCCGAGGAGGAGTACACCCGGCAGTCGCGGTATCCCGACCCAGACTGCTGCACTCCGGAAGGCACCCACCGCAAGGAGGCGGGCCAGGCCGGCTTCCCGTTCTGCACCGCGATCCTCCCCATCGGCCGGGCCATCGACGGAGGTCTGCTGTGCGTCGATCTCCGGCCAGGCGAGCACCACGGTTGCGTCATGGAGTGGTACGCCAGCGAGGGGATCTACTGGTCCGACTGGGCGAGCGTGACCGAGATCCTCGGCGAGATCGCCGAGCGACTCGACAACTACGTCCACGGCCTTGGAGAACGGCATCCTGTCATCAGCGACGGTGCGCTCACCTGGCCTTGACCCGCGAAAGCCACCGCACGGTGACCTCCAGCGCCTCTTCCGCCGAGTCCTCGAAGCCGCGCGAGGGCCGTTTCCCGCGCGATGTCGTGAGAGACGTGCTCGTCCCCCGAGCCATGGACGACGAGCGCGGGCGGCCTGGACACCAGGAAGGCGACCCGCGGGTCGAGTTGAGCGAATTCCTCGAACAGCGCCGCGCCCAGCTCGAACCGCGACTTCGGCAAGCGCAAGCACCTCGGCGTTTTCCACGCCCCGCTGTCGGGCGCGCCGGACAGCGGGGCGTTGCGCGGCTCCGTCGTTCGGGACCATGAACGGCAAGGAGTACATGTTCTACGAAGCCGGGGCACGGCTGGACGGCTCGATCGCCCGCGCGGTCTGACTCCCGAGCAACGCCGCGACCGCCTCGCGCGCCTGACGGGCGGGCGCCGGGTCCCCGCTGATTCCCGCCGTCACGATGGCTCCTTCGGCGAGCAGGTAGACCGGTTCGGTCACCGGCAGACCCGTTGCCCGCACCCAGGTGTCGATCTGTTCGCGGAACGCCTGTTTGTGCGCCCGCACCTCGGCCAGTACCGCCTCGGACGACGCACCTAGTTCGCCGTGCGCGTTGATCCAGGCACAGCCGCGGAAACCCGGTTCGGCGAACCACGCCGCGAGCCAGTCGAAGATCGAGAGCACCCGCTCGCGGGGATCCTCGACCCGGTCCACATGGGCGGCCAGGCTGCCACGCCAGCGCTGATCACGGCGTTTGAGCATCGCCACCACGAGGTCTTCCTTGGCTTCGAAGAACCGGTAGATCCGCTTGAGCGAGAGACCGGACGCCGCACGCACCTGGTCCATGCCGACCGCCTGGATGCCGTTTTCGTAGAAGAGTTTCTCAGCGGCATCGAGCAGGGCTTCGCGATCGACGCGGTTCTGCTCATCGGTGACGGCGGCCGGCATCGGGTCTCCCTTGACGTTGAGAACGTGCGTTCCCTATCGTAGGCGCCAGACGTGGAGAACGCACGTTCTCAACCTAGGAGGCTCGACATGACCGAAGATCGCCCGCCCTACCCGCCGTTCACCCGCGAGACGGCACTGCGGAAAGTCCAAGCGGCAGAGGACGCCTGGAACACCCGGGATCCACGCAAGGTGGCGTCGGCGTACACGCCGGACTCGGTGTGGCGGAACCGGGAGACCTTCGTCCGCGGCCGCGAGGAGATCGTCGCGTTCCTGACCGGGAAGTGGGAGCGGGAGCTCGACTACGCGCTACGCAAGAACCTCTGGGCGTTCACCGGGAATCGGATCGCCGTCCGGTTCCAGTACGAATGGCGCGACCGGGCCGGTCGATGGTGGCGCAGCTACGGCAACGAACTGTGGGAGTTCGACGAGCACGGTCTCATGAGCCGTCGCGAGGCGAGCATCAACGACGTCGCCATCTCCGAAACCGAGCGGCGTATCCACGGCCCACGCCCGAAGGAGGAACACGGCGCAGACTCTCCGCTTCGGTGAAGCCGTCGCGATCAGTCCACGATCGCGGGGATCTCCCACAGGCCCAAGGACTTATCGGCGTAGGCGCCGTTCTCCTCGGTGCACCCCTCGACCAGCACGGCCAGCGGCTCCGGGAACCCGAACGGCTCCCGGCACAGGTTCAGCGGCCGCCAGTCGCCGGTCACGATGTCGGTGTTGATCCGCAGTTCGGTGAACGTCGTGGTCAGCAGGTACCGGGAACCGCTCCGCCGCAGGTTGCGCAAGGCCCGCCAGATATCGGCGAAACTCAGATGGACCAAGCAATCCCGGCACAGCACGAGATCGGCCGACGGCAGCGGATCGCCGGTCAGATCGAGCACCCGGAACTCGTGGACCGGGTCGCCCCGGAACCGTTCGGCGTTCATCTCGATCAGATCGGGAACGATGTCGGCACCGATGTACCTGTCGAGATCAAGGCCCACCGCACTGAGCCAGCCGTAGTCGCCGCACGGCAGGTCAAGCAGGGTGCGTACCCCGAAACGAGCGAGAAGAGCGGGCAACCGGTCGCTCAATTCCCGCGTCTGGACCGACTCCGAACCAGGCCCGGAGACCGAGGAGGAACTCCACAACCGGGAACGGAAGATGTAGGTGAAACGATCCTGGGTTCCCATGCTTTCCAGCTCTTCGGCGACCCGCCGGAAGTTGCGCTGCGCCGTGGTGATCGGTCGTTCGTCCACTCCGGCATCGTAACCTCGTGCCTGATGGAGGGCGGTGCGATGACCGAATGGGATTTCGAACGCGACCGGCTGCTGAAGTCGAATGCCGGCGCGCTGGCCAGGACGGCGCTGACGAACGTCTTGCGCGAGTATCCGCACCACGAGAGTCACTGGCACGTCGAAGGTGTGCCCATCCTCTCCCCTCGGCTCTCGCACCCGTGCTTCTACGGCAGTTTCGATTGGCATTCCTGCGTGGAGATGTTCTGGGTGCTCGTGCGTTTGCTGCGCCGTCACGCCGAACTCGTGCCCGCCGAGGAGATCCGCGGCCTTCTCGGCGAGCACCTGACCGTCGAGGCGCTCGCGGGCGAGGTCGCTTTCTTCGCCCCTGAGGCACAGCGCAACACCCAACGCCCGTACGGCTGGTCGGCGCTGCTGGAACTCACCTTCGAAACCGCCACCTGGGATGACCCGGACGCCGCGTGCTGGTCAGCGGGGCTGCATGAGTTGAGCGCGGTCTTCGTGAACCGCTACCTCGACTGGCTTCCCCAGGCCACGTACCCGATCCGGTACGGGGTGCATGACAACGGCGCGTTCGGATTGTCCCGCGCCCTGCCGTACGCGGGATACCTCGCCGACCACGGCGACCCGCGGTTGCGCGGCCTCATCACCGAGACCGCATGGCGCTGGTTCGGATCCGACCGCGATTACCCTGGCTCCTGGGAGCCGTCCGGGGCCGATTTCCTGTCCCCCGCGCTCGCCGAAGCCGAGCTCATGTCCCGCCTGATGCCCGCGGCCGAATTCACCGATTGGCTGGGACGCTTCCTTCCTGGCATCGCGGGGCGTAGACCCGCGACACTGTTCACCCCGGTGACCGTCACGGACACCTCCGACGGACAACTCGCCCATCTCCACGGTCTCAACCTGCATCGGGCGTGGTGCTGGCACCGCATCGCGGACGCCCTCCCCGGCAATGACGACCGGATCCCCGCCATCCTCGAAGCCACGCACGCCCATACCCACGCTTCACTCGCACAAACCACGGGCGGTGCTTACATGGTCGAACACTTCCTTGCCTACTACGCGCTCCTCCTGCTCGGCTGAGCCGGCAACCGGCGAGATTGTTCGGAGTGCGACCACCCGTTCAGAGCAGTCACTCGCTGTTGGTAAGCCGAGCGAGGCGACTACGTGGTGGACACCCACCTGATCGAGTGAACACACCGTGAGCACGCTGCTCGGACCTCGTCGAACCTGGGCGAAGTTCGACTTTACTCGGCAGTTGCGATCAGCATTTCGCACAATGCGAAAACAGCGTGCACGACAGCGCCAACATCGGGCTTCACCTGGGAACTTCGCTGCCACGGCACATCTGGCGATGACCTGACTCGACACTGGAAAGACAGGTTGCCGGGCTACGGAGATCTCTCGGCGGCACTGGCCCATTCGTCGCCACCCACTACTTTTAGTAGTTTTCGAAGTCACCCAGACCGTTGAGCGACGCGTGCATACCGTTCAGCGCGACACACGCTGTACTACTGAACGGTCACAGTCTGCTTTCGCCAAGATGTCTTCAGCCGCACCGGTCAAGAACCGGTAACGCACGCGTGGCCCCCTGCTGTCACAGGAGGCCACGCGGATGTCCATTCGCCCGCTCGCTAGAACAAGGACAGGACGATCGTGACCTTACAGCCTGACAACACGAAGACACCAGACAACGAGCCGCCTCAACGGGTCAAAGTCGTCATCGACAACGCCGAAAAGCCGGCTCGGCGTGTCGCGACGTCCGCGGAGATGATCCGCACGGCGCGGCCGCTCCTGAGGACACCGGGACGCCACCGCAAAGAGCAGACGCGCGACAGCTGGCTCTGCCTGGCGATGGCGGTCCTCGCCGGCTGGGCCCCGACGCTGCGGATGTGCCTCCTGCTGACGATCGGCGGCGGAATCGTCGTCGGCGTCGTCAGGATCAGCACTCCGCAAATCGGGCTTTCGGCAGGGACCACTGTCGGTCTCCTGACCCTCTTCTGCGTATGGATCGACAAGTCCCGCCAAGGAAAACAGCGGCGAGAGCCGAGTCTGTAACCGCATCGCGCCCCGTGCCCGTCACCTCGCGGGCACGGGGCGCCCGGCAATGTCGGAAAATCTCCCCGCCTGTGCGGCGACTTCCGGTTGAATGATCGCGAAGTCCCGACATGTGAGGAGATCTCGTGCGGAGAGCTAGAAGACTGGGGGCCCTGGCCGTTTCGGTGCTGGCGGCGGCCACGGCACTGGGCAGCCCGGCGTCGGCCGACACCGTGCAGTCGTTCCATACCTCGCTCGACCCCGCTTCGGTGCGGGAGTCGATGCGCTATCTGGTCGAGAACTACGGAGTGAGCGAGCAGGAGGCGTTGCGGCGTCTGGAACTGCAGACCGACAGCCGCAAACTGGACGAACTGCTGCGCCGCGACCGCGGCGCCGAGTACGGCGGCATGTGGCTCGACCAGGACAAGGGGCAGCTGGTCGTGGCGATGACCAAGCCCTCGGCGGCCGAGCCGTATCTGAAGGCGATGCCCGCCCGGTCCGCTGTTCGCACGCAACAGGTCCAGCACTCGTTGCAGCAGCTCACGGCGGCGAAGGATCGCGTCGCTGCCAAGGTCGGCGCTGGTCCTGAAGCGGTCTACCTGCCTTCGGTGAGCGAGTCCGAAAACCGTGTCGTGCTTTGGGAACGCGGTTGGGTGGCGCAGGAGAAGGCGGCCGTGCGCGCCGCGGCCGCCGAGACGAACGCCGCGCACCAGGCCGCGGCGGCGGAATCCGGCATGGTCGTCTCCCGCGTGCTGAAGAACCCGAACGCGCTGTCCACGGCGAACGTGGATCTGGGTTTCTGTCACCCGCTCTACTGCACGAACTACGGCCCGATGCGCGGCGGCCTCCGGCTGGACATGAAGCGGGACAACGGTACCTGGGGCGGTTGCACCAGCGGCTTCAACCTGCGGTCCACCGGTGGCGGGTTCCCCGGCAAGGGCTGGGTGCTCACCGCGGGCCACTGCATGCGGACCAAGACCAACAACACGCCGACGCAGCACAACGGCAACGACGTGCTGCAGCAGCACGGCATCGAAAAAAGCTCGTACCCGTACGATTACGCGGCCCTGCCGTACGTCAACGACGCGGCGTCGACGCAGTGGCTCGAAGGCCAGACCGGCCGCAACCGCGTACTGAAGTATTGCCGCAACGGCGGTATGGACAGCAACGGTGACACCCCGTGCGGCGCGCAGGCCACCTCGGTCGACGAGTACATCACCAGTGCCCGCAAGCTCGCCGACATCAAGGCCGGGTACGTCGTCTGCGCCTCCGGAACGGCGTCGAGCGCGGTGAACTACCCCGATTCCGTCGACAGCGGCGCGGGCGCCGGCTACCTCGTCGGGACCCGCTGCGGTCGCGTCCTCTCCACGGACGTCGGCATCAACACCGACCTCTGCGCGCGTCCGGGCGACAGCGGCGGACCGCTGTTCAGCCAGGCCGACCACGCGGCACTCGGCATCCTGGTCGGCAACCAGCAGTCCAGGTCGGGCCCCTGCCAGGCCGGTGAGCTGAACAACTACGCGCCGATCGAGACGATCACCACCGATCTCAGCGAGCGGATCGCCAGTCAGGGATCCACGTTCGCGGTGATCACGACTCCGAACGGCTGACCTCACAAGTACGTGAAGGCCCCCTTCATCGCGTGAAGGGGGCCTTCACCGACTTTCACGTGGTCAGCAGAGGACCTTCGTACCTCAGTGCGTCACCCTCGCCGTACACCCGGACCGTCAGCTCCGGCGGCTCCCATGGGGCGAACACTTCGTCGATCGTCCGGGGCACCGGACCCAGGTCCACGTCCACGGCGAAGGTGTGCCCCACGATCGCCGCCTGGACGATGTCGCCGTCCGCGTCGGCCACCTCCAGCCGGGTCACCCCGGTGTCGATCGCGCCGAGCACGCCCGGTCGCCTGCTCCACACCGCGAACCCGCGCTCGCCGGTGTCGCGCCCGTATCCGGTGCTCATGATGTTGAACAGCGTGCGCTCTCCCTCCCGGAAGACGCACTCCGCCTCGACACCCGAATCGTGGTAGGCCAGCATCCGCCCGTCCGCGGTGCTCGTCCCGATCCGGGCCCCGGTGTGCCACCCCGCGTGTGACACCGCCTCCGTCGATCCCGCGATCTCCGCGGACCGGTAAAGCTCACAGAGGTCCGTCAACTCCGCTATCCATCGCGCGGTCTCTTCATCACTTGCTGGGGCCACTACGCGTGTGCCCTCCTCCCTGACTGTCCACAATGGTCATCAACGAGGCTGGCACACCCGGATGTCGATCACATCGGGGTTCTCCCGGAGATCGCCCGGCCCGCTGCACGGTTCGGTGCAACCGACGCCGGGCGGTTAGGCCGAGCAGAGCAATCTCGCGGGTATCCCGTCATGGGTGTTTCCGTCACCCGTCGGAGTGTCGTGACACTCCGACGCAGAGAGGTACGGCTGATGACCGCGCAGCGCACGATCACGGAAGAGATCGGCGAAATCGGTGTCTGGCTGATGGGCGAGTTCGGTGGCCGCGTACCCGCGGCCGTGATCAGCCGGGTGCTCAACGCGAGCAAGCGCGACCTCGAAGGCCGCATCGATCCTGAAGAGCTGGGCGAGATGTTCTACGCCCTCTGCCGGTTCCGCCTTCAGCGGATCGTCGCCGCGGACGAGCGGATCACGGTCACGATTCCCGACGGTCGCCCTTCGTGACGGTCTTGCCCTTCGAGAGGCAGTTGCGGCCAGGGAAGTAAGCCCACGCCACACTCGCCTGGCATTCACCCCGCGACCTCCATGGAGGGGCGACGTCACGCAGAGTGTGCGAAGGTGACGGCATGGCCGCTTCGCGCAGACGATTCCCCGTGTCCTGGACCACCGTCATGCCGGTCCTCGCCGTCGTCGTGCTGGCGCTGAGCTGGGGCCGCGACCTGGGCCCGGTGCCCGTGGCCATCGTCGCGCTCGCGCTCGGCGGAACCGTGCTGGCCGCGGTGCACCACGCCGAGGTGGTCGCGCATCGCGTCGGGGAACCCTTCGGCTCGCTGGTGCTGGCGATCGCGGTCACGGTCATCGAGGTCGCGCTGATCGTGACGATGATGTCCTCCGGCGGCCCCGAGGCCGGGACACTGGCCCGCGACACCGTGTTCGCCGCGGTGATGATCACGATGAACGGCATCGCGGGTATCTCGCTCATGGTCGGCGCCCGCCGCTACGGCGAGACGCACTTCAACCCCGAAGGCAGCGGCGGCGCGCTCGCCACCGTGGCGACACTCGCTTCGGTCAGCCTCGTGCTGCCGACGTTCACCACGAGCACCCCCGGCCCGGCCTTCAACGGCACACAGCTCACCTTCGCCGCCGTCGCCTCGCTGCTGCTCTACGGACTTTTCGTGCTCACGCAGACCGTGCGCCACCGCGACTTCTTCCTGCCGGTCGACAGTGAGGGCTCGGTCAAGGAGGAGGAACACGCCGAACCGCCGACCAACAAGGCCGCCCTGACCAGTCTGGGGCTGCTGCTGGTCGCGCTGGTCGCCGTCGTCGGCCTGGCGAAGGTCGAATCGCCCGCGATCGAAGCGGGAGTCCGCGCCGCGGGGTTCCCGCAGTCGTTCGTCGGCGTCGTGATCGCCATGCTGGTGCTGCTGCCGGAGACCCTGGCCGCGACCCGGGCCGCGCGGCGCGACCGGATGCAGACCAGCCTGAACCTCGCCTACGGTTCGGCGATCGCGAGCATCGGGCTCACCATCCCGACCATCGCACTGGCGTCGATCTGGCTGGACGGGCCGTTGCTGCTGGGCCTCGGCGCCACGCACATCGTGCTGCTGGCGCTGACGATCGCGGTCAGCGTGCTCACCGTCGTCCCCGGTCGCGCGACGCGGCTGCAGGGCGGGGTGCACCTGGTCCTGCTGGCCGCGTTCCTGGTGCTGGCCATCAACCCGTGACACGAGTCCTCTTCGGACGGTGTTCTGTCGGTGGTCCCGGGTAATCTCTGCCCCGTGAACGCTCGGGACCGCATCCAAGAACTCGCCGATCAGATCGTCGTCCTTCGCGACGCCTACTACCGTGGCTCGCCGAAGGTCGCCGACGCCGACTACGACGCGATCGAAGATGAATTGCGCGGGCTCATCGAGGCTAACCCCGAGCTCACCCCGGATCCGAACCCGCTCGACCAGGTCGGCGCGCCCGCCATCCTGCACGCGCCCATCCGGCACTCGCGCCCGATGTTGTCACTGGAGAAGGCGACCAAGCCCGAGCAGGTCGCGGCGTTCTTCACCCGGTTCCCGGGCCAGCCGGTGGTCGTCATGCCGAAGCTCGACGGCCTGTCGCTGGCGCTGGTCTACGAGAACGGACGGCTCGCCAGGGCGGTCACCCGCGGCGACGGGACCACGGGCGACGACGTGACCATGCTGGTCCGGGCGCTGACCGACGGCGTCCCGGACACCGTCGACGCCCCCGGCCGGGTCGAGGTCCGCGGTGAGGCGGTCATGCTGCGCTCCACCTTCGCCGCCTACAACAAGGTCCACCCGGACAAACCGCTGATCAACCCGCGCAACGCCGCCGCCGGCACCCTGCGCGCCAAGGATCCGGCCACCGTCGCCGAGCGACGTCTCCAGTTCTTCGCTTTCGACCTCTCCACCGAGCCCGAAAGCGCGGAGACCGATCTCGACGGCGCTCTCCGGACGCTCGGGTTCGCCGCCGCGGACATGCGCCACTGCGAGGACGCAGAGGCGGCGCAGGCGGTCATCACGACCATCGAGCAGCAGCGCAACGAACTCGACTACGACCTCGACGGTGCCGTGCTGCGCCTGGCGGATCGCGACGCCTACGCCGCCGCCGGCACCAGGTCCAGCTCACCGCGTGGCGCGCTGGCGTTCAAGTTCGCCGCCGAGGAGAAGACCACCGTGCTCGCCGATGTCGTCTGGGACGTCGGCAAGACCGGCAAGATCGCACCCGTCGCGTGGCTTGAGCCGGTGTTCGTCGGCGGGACCACCGTCACCCGGGCGACGCTGGCCAACCAAGAGGTCATCAAGGCCCGCGGCATCAAGATCGGCGACACCGTGCTGGTGCGCCGCGCGGGCGACGTGATCCCGTTCGTGGCCGGCGTTCTCGATGCCGCCAAACGCACCGGCGAGGAGCGCGAGATCGTGCCGCCTTCGGTGTGCCCGTCGTGCGAAGAACCGTTGACCGAACAGGGCAACAGCCGGGAACTGTTCTGCACCAACGTCGCCTGCCCCGCGCAGACCGTCCGGCGGCTGATCCACTGGGCGTCTCGCGCGGCCGCGGACATCGACGCGATCGGCGGCGTCTGGATCGAGCGGCTCGCCGAGGCCGGGATTCTCGAGCACCCGTCGGACTTCTACCGGCTCACCAAGGAGAAGCTGCTGGAGTTCGACCGGATCGGCGAAATCTCCGCCACCCGCATGATCGAGTCGATCGACGCGAGCCGGGCCGTCGGCCTGCGCCGGGCGCTGATCGGGCTCGCGATCCCGATGGCCTCCGAGGGCACCGCCGCGCGACTGTGCCGGGCAGGGTTCGGCTCGCTGGAAGCCGTCGCCGATGCCGGAGAGGAAGGACTCGTCGCCGTGGAGGACATCGGCCCGAAGGTCGCCGCGTCCCTGATCGAGCACCTCACCCGGCTTCGTCCCGAGCTCGAGCGGCTACGGGAAGCCGGAGTCTCGCTGGACGTACGCGAAGAAGACCTCCCGCCGGTCGTCGCGGCCGGCGCGCCGCTGAAAGGCAAGACGGTCGTGGTCACCGGCTCGATCAGCGACCCCCGCTCCGGCGAGAAGGTGCCGCGCCCGACCTTCCAGCGGTTGTGCGAAAGGGCGGGCGCGACCATCGCGTCTTCGGTCTCGGCGAACACGGACATGCTGATCACCGGCGCCGACGTCGGGGCGAGCAAGCTCACCAAGGCCGAGAAACTCGAAGTCGAGGTCGTGGACCAAGGCGCGATCTGGCAGCAGTTGATCGAGGCCGGTGTCGTTTAACTCCTTCTTCCGCGTTTAGTCCTCTTAATGCGGAGGTTCGTGTCGCGAACTACCGCATTCAGAGGACTGATTGCCGGGCTTCGTCCGGTACCGCGGACTCGTCGAGTGCCATTCGAAACCGCCGCCCATCCACCCTCGCAACCCGCGTAAGAACCGTTGCAGCTCGACGGACGGAACGGCGCTCAGCTTTTCGTGCGCCGCCTGGAAGTCCCGTACGACGTCGTTGTGCAGTTCGACGGTGATCGCCGTGGCCTCTTCGATCGAGCATTTCCGATCGCCGGCGATCAACAGGACCGCATTGCAGGGCGGCGACTCGTCCTCCAGGTCCTTGGCGACCGAGTGCACGTCGTTGACGAGCACCGCCGCCGTCCCCGCCTGGATCGCCGCCTCGCGGACCCGGGGGTCGTAGTACAGGTTCGAGGTCAGTTCGTAGCCACCGAGGACGTCGATCAACGTCATCGAGGTGTAGAAGCTGTCGTGCTGCCGTGCCGCTAGGTATTCCCACGCCGGCGGGTATTTCCCGCTGTGGCGCCACGCGGCGTAGGCGGTCCAGCTCACGAACATCGCGAAGGTCGAGTAGCAGACTCGCTGGACCTGCGCTGCGGTCCCGGATCGCCGCAGGAAGTCCGTCGCCGAGCCCAGGGCTACCAGAACCCGGTCGTTCCGCAGTGTTTCGTCGAGGTCGCGGCTGAATTCGCCCAACGACGGCACCGGGTCCATCGCGGCCATCGCCAGCGCGAGCTTCGGCGGCAGCTCGGCGGGCACGGCGCCGAGGGAGGTGTCGTCGGCGTAGAGGTCGTCGGCCGCCCACCATGCGGCGTTGAGCTTCGCCGAGATCAACAGCCGGTCCGGATCCTCACAGTCCGGATGGGCGAGCATGACGAGCCTGCCGAATCCCGCCTTCCCGATCTGCTCGCACTCCTCCTCGTCGAACCCGCACTCCCCCGCCCACAGGACGAGCCGCCGGTCGACCTCCAGGGCGAGCGGATCGTTGATCCGTTCGGTGACGGGGCAGTACAGCGGCGGCGCCGACCCGTCGCCCCACGGCCGGTAGGCGTACGCCGGGTCGAGAGCGGGCTCCCGCGGCGGTGGAACGTCCTCCACCGCCGCGGGAACAGCGGTCAGCCGGGCCGCCAGCCGGGCGGCGGACGTGCCCAGCCCGCTCGGACCGGCCAGCAGTGTGGCGAGCGCACCCTGTTCGGTCATCGCTTGCTCCGATGGTCTCGCGGGATCAGACGCGGTCCGCGGCGATCAGCAGGTAGTGGAAGCTGCCTTCGCGATAGGCGTCGAGGAACGGTCCTTCGATCCCGGTCGCCACCGAAGACTTCGCCCGCAAGTCCCAGTACGGGATCGTGTCCGGCGTCAGGTCCACCACCGAGATCGGCACCAGGTCGTTCGCCGTCATGGCCTTGAAGTACTCACTGCGCGGGTGGATGTTGCACGTGTAGTGCTGGTCGATCTGCGCGACGGCCTTGGACCGGCCGCCGGTCACGTCGTTGTAGCACCCGGTGATGGTGACGTACCGCCCGCCGAACTCCAGCTGCCGCGCGTGCTCGGCGAAGAGTTCGTGGAGGTCGACGTACATCGTGCTTTCGTTGTTCCAGATCGCCTTGCGCGAGCCGGTTTCGAAGCCGGTGTCGAGCATGTTCCGGAAGTGGTAGCGCACCCGATCGGCGACACCTCGGATATCCGCCTGGTGGTTGGCGAACTCGACCTGCTTCTCCGAGATCGAGATGCCGTCGACGTGGCAGCCGAAGCGCGCGTTGGCCATGATGCTGGTCCCTCCGCGTCCGCAGCCGGCGTCGAGGAGCCGGTCGTCCGGTTTGACGTCGCCGAGGTGATCGAGCAGGACGTCCGCCTGAGCGGTCTCCAGTCGGTGCATTTCGGCGATGATCCGCTCGTCGCGAGTGTTCTCAGGGCCTTCCAGCACCGACCAGTCGACCTCGCCGACCCCGTAGTGGTGGTGGTAGAGCCCGTCCACATCGCCCAGACGCAGGTTGACCGGATCCTTCTCCTTGTTCCAGTACGATGCCACCGACTTCTGGTACTCGGTGCGCAACACCTTGGCAGGAGCGGGAGTACGGGCGATGGTCACGTGTGTGGTCCCTTCTGGAGCGTTGTTGTTCGTTGTCGTCGCGGGGTGAGGGGTCACCGCGCGACCTCGACGTTCTCCAGGACACCGAGCGCGTCCGGAACGAGCACGGCGGCCGAGTAGTAGGTGCTGACCAGATAGCTGGCGATCGCCTGTTCGTTGATGCCGTCGAAGCGCACGTTCAGGCCCGGCTCGTACTCGTCGGGCAGGCCGGTCTGGTGCAGTCCGATCACGCCGTTGTCCTCGACACCGGTCCGCATGGCGAGGATCGAGGATGTGCCGCTGTCGGTGATCGGGATCTTGTCGCAGGGCAGGAGCGGCACGCCGCGCCACGCGGCGACCACCTTGCCGTCGACCGTGGTGCCCTCCGGATACAGGCCGCGGCGCGTGCATTCCCTGCCGAACGCGGCGATCGCCTTCGGATGGGCGAGGAAGAACTTCGTCTTGCGGCGACGGCTGACGAGTTCGTCCATGTCGTCGGGTGTCGGCGGACCCGACCGGGTCTGGAATCGCGACTTGAGGTCGGCGTTGTGCAGCAGCCCGAACTCGCGGTTGTTGATCAGGTCGTACTCCTGCCGCTCCCGCAGTGCCGCCACGGTCAGCCGGAGTTGCTCGTCGAACTGGTCCATCGGCCCGTTGTAGAGATCGGTGACCCGGGTGTGCACCCGCAGCGCAGTCTGCGCGACGGCGAGGTCGTACTCGCGCGGCGAGATCTCGTAGTCGGCGAATGTGCCGGGAAGCAGTGGCTCGCCGTCGTGCCCTGATGACATCCCGATCTCGGCCTCGCCCTTGGCGTTCTGCGGCTTTCCCTTGCGCGCCAGCATGTTCTGGACGTGGCGGCGCATCGCCGCCGATCGGCCGTTGAGGTCGGCGAAGTCTTCGGCGCGCAGGGTCAGCACGATGACCGGGGTGACGGCCTTGGCGGTGAACGGCCAGTTCCGGTCGATGCCGGCGAGCATTTCTTCACCGAAGTGGTCGCCGTCGGCCATACTGCCGACAGTGGCTTCGGCGCCGTACTCGCCCGGCACCACCTTGGCGATCTTGCCGTGCGCGACCAGCACGACCTCGTCGAGCGGAGACCCGTGGCCGACGATGGTCTCGCCGGGCTGGTACTCGTGCTGCACGAACCGGTCGGCGAGCGCGGTGAGCGTGTCCTCGTCGTCGAAGCCCCGCAGCAGGGCCAGTTCCGCGAGTTCCTGCGGGACGACCCGAACCTCGGTGCCGACGTTGGTGAAGCTCACCCGCCCGTCGCCGATCGCGTAGGTCAGCCGCCGGTTGACCCGGAAGGTACCGCCGGACGCCTCGACCCAGGGCAGCATCTTCAGCAGCCAGCGCGGGGTGATGCTCTGCATCTGCGGCCGCGTCTTGGTGGTCGTGGCCAGGTTGCGCGCGGCGGCGGGGCCGAGACTGAGCCGCCGGTCGGCCTCCGGCGTCGTGGAGGTCATCCTTCGCGGCCGAGTTCGGCGGCTTCGAGGACGGCGAGCGCGTCCGGAACGAGTACGGCCGCGGAGTAGTAGGTGCTGACCAGGTAGGAGATGATCGCCTGCTCCGAGATCCCCATGAACCGGACGTTCAGGCCGGGCTCGTACTCGTCCGGCAGGCCGATCTGACGCAGTCCGACGACGCCCTGGTTCTTCTCGCCGGTGCGCATCAGCAGCACGGAGCTGGTGTTGGTCTGGCTCACCGGGATCTTGTTGCAGGGCAGGATCGGCACGCCGCGCCAGGACGGCACCTTGTGCCCGCCGAGGTCGGTGCCGGTCGGGTAGATCCCGCGTTTGCTGCACTCGCGGCTGAACGCGGCGATCGTGCGCGGATGCGCGAGGAAGAAGCCGGGCTCCTTCCATACCAGTGCGAGCAGGTCGTCGAAGTCGTCAGGAGTGGGCGGGCCGGTGCGTGTCGCGATGCGCTGGGTGAAGTCGGCGTTGTGGAGCAGGCCGAAGTCCGTGTTGTTGATCATTTCGTGCTCTTGCCGCTCACGCAGCGCCTCGATGGTCAGGCGCAACTGCTGCTCGGTCTGGTCCATCGGCTGGTTGTAGAGATCGGACACCCGGCTGTGGACCCGGAGCACCGTCTGGGCGACGCTCAGTTCGTATTCGCGCGGCGAGATCTCGTAGTCGACGAACGTACCCGGCAGCAGCGGCTCGCCGTCGTGCCCGGAAGAAATGTCGATCTCGGCCTCGCCGAAGTCGTTGGCGCGCCCGGAGTCCTGCGACGCCTGCTCGATCTGCGCCTGCAGCGATTCGGACTGTTCCAGTATGCGCTCGAAGTCCTGGCGGGTCAGGGTGAGCACGGTGCAGGCGGTAGCCGCCTTGGCGGTGAACTCCCAGATGCCGTCACCGTCCACGAGGGCTTGCGCACCGAAGTAGTCGCCGTCCTTGACCACACCCAGCGCGGTCTCGTCACCGTAAGGACCAGGGCCGGTCTTCGTGATCTTGCCGTGTGCGATGAGGTAGACCCGGTCGGCCCGGTGGCCGAATTCGACGAGCACGTCGCCGGCCGCCACTTCCTGCTGTTCGAATCGGCGGGCGAGTTCGGCGAGTACTTCCTCGTCGTCATATCCCTTGAGCGGCTTCAGCTCTCCCAGTTCCGCCGCGATCACACTCACCTCGGCGCCCGCCTTCGAGAAGGTCACCCGCCCGTCGCCGACCGCGTAATTGAGCCTCCGGTTGACCCGGTAGGCACCACCGTTCACCTGAACCCATTCGAGCGACTTCAGCAGCCACCGGGACGAAATTCCCTGCATCTGCGGAACGGATTTGGTGGTCGTCGCCAGGTTGCGCGCGGCGGCCCTGCCCAAACTCAGCTGCGGATTTTCCGGCCCCTGGACACCTTCGGCGGAAGTGTCCGATTCGGTCACGGTCACAGCAAGGTCCACCCTTCGATAGTCGTGTGAATAAACAAGATCCACAATTCGCGGCGCGCCGGTCCTGCCCCGAAGTGCGGCCCGCAGGATCAACATAGCAAGGGGTTTTTCCCACACAAGCGCACTTTCAGGTAATACGACAAGGCCACCCGAATGCCGAATTTTCCTTGCGCACGAAGCCTTTTGACAAAGTCACTCGACGTTTTACGGTGGCCACGCAATCGGGCCGGAAATTGCGCCGAGGTGTCACGTGAAGCCGCGCCGGGACTCCCCCGGGTACCCGCGATGCGGCCGTTGGAGTGGCCACACCGGCCTCTTTCGGGTCGGTCCGGCGTGCCTGTTCGGCGATGGCTTGACAGACCGCGACGAAACAGAGGGTCGCGTCCGGACACTCAGTAGGAGCAATGGTTCAGCGCTTGCTGATACGTCAGCGTTGGCTGTACTGTCGCGCCTGTGCTGACATGTGAGACCCAGGGGGCCGCCCTCGCCCGGCTCGGTCGCGCCCTCGCCGACCCGAACCGGTGCCGGATCCTGGTCGCCCTGCTCGATGGCGTGAACTATCCCGGGCTGCTGGCCGGGCAACTCGGGTTGAGCCGCTCGAACGTGTCGAACCATCTCGCCTGCCTGCGTGGTTGCGGGCTGGTCGTGGCCACCTATGAGGGCAGGCAGGTCCGCTACTCGCTGGCGGACGAGCATCTCGCCCGCGCCCTGCGGGAACTTGTCCAGGTCGTGCTGGCCGTCGACACCGCCGAGCCCTGCATGGACGAGGCGCTCCAATGAGCGTGGAGAGCGGTTCCTGTGCGGATGGCTGCTGTGCCGCGAAGTCCACAGTGGCCCCGGATCGCCGTGCCGTGCTTTCCCGGCGGATCCGGCTCTTGGTCGCCGCGACGATCACGTACAACGTCGTCGAAGCGGTCGTCGCCATCGCGGCGGGCACCATCGCCTCGTCGACGGCCCTGATCGGTTTCGGCCTGGACTCGGTCATCGAGGTCGCCTCGGCCGCGGCGGTCGCCTGGCAGTTCTCCGGAAAGGACCCCGAAGCCCGCGAACGCGCGGCGCTCAAGGTCATCGCGGTGTCCTTCTTCGCGCTGGCCGCGTACGTCACCGTCGAATCGGTACGCGCCCTGTTCGGCGCCGACCCCGCCGAACACTCCCCTGTCGGCATCGCGCTGGCGGCGGTCTCGTTGCTCGTGATGCCGTTCCTGTCCTACGCCCAGCGCCGCGCCGGGCGCGAACTCGGCTCCGCCAGCGCCGTCGCCGACTCGAAGCAAACCTTGCTCTGCACCTATCTTTCCGGTGTGCTGCTCGTCGGGCTGCTGCTCAACAGCCTCTTCGGCTGGTACTGGGCCGACCCGCTGGTCGCGCTCGTCATAGCCGCCGTCGCGATCAAGGAAGGCCACGAGGCCTGGCGCGGTGAACACTGCTGCTGAAAGGAGCGCCATGACGCGACCCGCCCGATGGAACCGTTACTGGGACGGCAAATCCCAGAACTACGACCGGGAGATGCAGTTCCTGGACCGGAAACTCTTCGGCGATTCCCGTGCGTGGGCCTGCGGCCAGGCCACCGGCGAAGTCCTCGAAGTCGCCGTCGGGACCGGCTTGAACCTGCCGCTCTATCCCGAAGACGTCACGCTCACCGGCATCGATCTCAGCGACGGCATGCTCACCATCGCCCGCGGCCGCGCCGAACGCCTCGGCCATCCGGTGACGCTGCGGCGGGCCGATGCCCATGACCTCCCCTTCGACGCCGATTCGTTCGACACCGTGGTCTGCACGCTCGGACTCTGCGCCATCCCCGACGACGGCAAGGCGTTGCGGGAAATGGCCAGGGTTCTCCGGCCAGGGGGCAGGCTCATCCTGCTCGACCACATCGCGAGTTCGTCGCGCGCCGTCCGCGGTCTGCAATGGATCGCCGAAAAGATCACCGTGCCGATGGCGGGCGAGCACTTCCTCCGCCGCCCGCTCGACAAGATCGACGGTCTCGGCTTGGCCGTGGAGCACCGGGAGCGGTTCAAACTCGGGCTGGTGGAACGGCTCGTCGCCCGCAAGTGAACCGTGTCATCGGAATTTCATCGACGTGGCCGATCCTGATGGCGTGACCTACCCTCAGCAGCAGCCGCCCATCTGGCAGCAGTACCCCGTCGCGACACCGAAGAAGACCCCGAAGACGGGGCTGATCGTGGGGATCGCCGCCGCGGCGGTCGTCGTCACCGGCGGGGCGATCGCGGTGACCGTGGCCATCACCACGGACGGCGGCGCTTCCGGGGCCAGCGTTCCCGAGGTCGACCCCGACCCGTTCTCGGCGCAGGCCGGGGATTGCATCTCGGCCGACGAAGACGCCGGCAGCAACGGCGCGTTCAGCGCCAGCGCCGTCCGGGTCCACTGCTCGGACAGCTCCGCCAACTATTCGGTGATCGCCCAGCTCGCGTCCGGGTCCGGCTCGGACTGCAACTCCGTGCCCGGCTACGAGTACGGCAACCCCGTCGTCTACGACTTCAAGTCGGGGCAGTCCAGGGAACTCTGCGTCATGCCGAGGGGATGACGGCTCAGGACGGTTGTCGCCGGGCGAGGCTTCGGGCTTGCCCGGCGTGCAGATCGCTCACCCATTCCCAGCCGGGTTTCGCCGACGGGCCGATTCGCGGGTCGTCCGGAGTCCGGCCGTCGCGCAAGGCGTGCACGTACGCGCGATCCAGGTCGATCCGTGCCCGCACTTCACCGGCTCCGCCGAAGGCTCCGTGGCCGGGTACGACGACGTCGACGTCGCCCGCCGCGTCTTCGATCACCCGGAGCCCGGCCAGGTAGTCCTCGATCGGATCCCCGTCGTCGTCGAACATCGGGACCAGGACGTCGGAAAGCATGTCGCCGGCGATGAGCACCCCGCGGTCCTCGATCAGCAGCGCCGCATGACCGGGAGCGTGGGCCGGATGCTCGACGATCCGGATTCGCGGGCCGTCCCAAGAAATCCGGGTGGTTCCGGCGGGCAGGCCGGTGATGAGGCCGAACAGGTCGAGCGGCACCTGCCCGTCGATTTCCGGCGGCAGCCCCTCGGCGAGGCCGGTCTTCCAGTCCGCGTTCGACCGCAGATCGCGCAGGTACTCCGCGCAACGGGCGGTGCCGTAGCGGGGTCCGTCACCCAGCTCGGCGTGCCAGAGCACGTGATCCCAATCGGGATGGGTCGCGAAACCCGCCACGACCGGGCGGCCCGAATCGGAGAGATCGCGCGCGAGGCAGGCCATTTCGTCGCCCGTGATCCCGGGGTCCACGAGCAGCACGCCGTCCCTGCCCTCCACGACGACCGTGTTGTTCTCGAGCAACGCGCTCTGGTGGACCAGCACACCCTCCGCGACCTGTGTCAGCACGGCGATCCCTTCGCTTGTGATATCCCGTTACCGCTGGCTTCCCAGGCCGCTTCGATCATCCGGAAGATCTCGTCCACCGCGGCCGCCGGATCGGCCGCCTCCCGGCCGAGCGAGTAGGCGTCGATCACGAATCTCGCGATCGTCCGGCAGGCGATCGCGGACCGTGACGACTCCACATCCGCCGCGATGGCCGCCGCCAGGGACTCCGCGTGCCGGAGCCGCATCGAGTCCTCGTACTCCCGCAACGCGGGAGACTCGTCGATCATGCGCCAAATCGGAGCCGCGCCGTCCGCCGCGCAATGGCGCACCATCGCATGGACCTCCTGGCGCAGCGTGGGAATGAGCGGCTCGTGTGGTGCCCTTTCGGTGACCGCCCGCGCGAGGCCCTGCTCGAACTCCGCGTCCTGCCCGAACACCAAGGCCTCTTTCGAGGCGAAGTGGGAGAAGAGCGTCGTGACGGCGACGTCGGCCTCCGCCGCCACCTCGCGGATGCCCACCGCGTCATACCCACGTTCCAGGAAAAGCCGCAGTGCGGTGTCGGCGATCTTCTGACGGGTGGCGGCCTTCTTCCGCTCACGCCGTCCGGTCGGCACGGTCATGCGGGGACGCTATCAGATCCAAAACACTAACGGTTTTAAAAAACTAACCGTTAGTGTTACGGTCGATCACATGAAGAAAGTGGTCTTCACCGAGTTCGGTGGTCCGGAAGTCCTGCAGCTCGTCGACGCCGAGGATCCGCACGCCGGCCCAGGCCAGGTACGCATCGCGGTGCGAGCTGCCGGGGTGAACCCCGTCGACTGGAGAATCCGTGAAGGCCAGGTCCTGGGCGCGCATCCGACCGTGTTGCCGTCCGGCGTGGGCCTGGACGCCGCCGGGGTCGTGGACGAGATCGGCGAAGGCGTCACCGGAGTCGACGTCGGCGATTTCGTGTTCGGCGCGGGTGCGAGTACCTATGCCGAGTTCGCCGTGCTGACGGCGTGGGCCGTGATGCCCGAAGGTCTGACGTTCGAGGAGGCGGCCGGATACCCCTCCGTGGTCGAGACCGCGCTGCGGCTGATCGGCGAAGCCGGAGTGCGCCCCGGCGAGAATCTGCTGGTCAGCGGCGCGTCCGGCGGGGTCGGGTCGGCGGTGCTGCAGTTCGCGCGGGAACGCGGCATCGGGGTGATCGGCACGGCGGGTGCCGCGAATCAGGACTACCTGCGCGGCCTGGGCGCGCTCGCCACGACCTACGGTGAGGGCTGGGTGGAGCGGGTGCGGCGGCTCGGCCGCGTCGACGCCGCTCTCGACCTGGCCGGATCCGGCGTGATCCCTGACCTGGTCGAGCTCACCGGGGACCCGGGGAAGGTCATCTCCATCGCCGACCTCGGCGCGCCCGAGTTCGGTGCCCGCTTCTCCGGCGTGGCCGGGAGCGTGCCGGACGCACTGGCCGAGGCCGTCGATCTCATCTCACGAGGGAAGCTGCACATACCGGTCGAGAAGGCCTATTCGCTCGCCGACGCCGCGGCGGCGCATGCCGACAGCCACGCCGGCCATACCCGCGGCCGCCGGGTCATCGTCGTCTGAGCCGGTTCAGGATCCGGCCGCGGGAAGGATCACGACGCCGTCGTCATCGGCGTAGAGCGTGTCTCCAGGGGTGAACGTCACTCCCCCGAAACCGACCGGGACGTCGACAGCGCCGGCGCCCGCCTTGGAACTCTTGCGCGGGTTGGTGCCGAGCGCCTTCACCCCGAGCGGGAGCCCGGCGAGCTCGGCGCTGTCCCGTACCGCGCCGTTGACGACGATGCCCGCCCAGCCGTTGTCGACGGCGGACTTCGCGATCATGTCGCCGGTGAGCGCGCTGTGCAGCGAGCCGCCACCGTCGACCACCAGGACGGCGCCGTCACCGGGGGTGGCCAGGAGCTTCTTGACCAGGCCGTTGTCCTCGTGACAGGAGACGGTGCGGATCGGGCCCGAGAACTTCCGGTGCCCGCCGAACTGGCGGAACTGGGTGTCGCAGACGCGCAGCCGGTCGCCGTGTTCGTCCACGAGGTCGGCGGTGGTGAAGGAATCGATCACGCGCGCGAGTTTCTCACGTCGCCTCGGGCGGGAACACCGAGTCCAGCACGTGAGCGAGGATGGCGGCGGGGTCGGCGGACGGTGCGACCGCCTGCCGCAGGGCGAGCCCGATACCCAGAGCTCCCAGCATCACCACGGCCTCGTGGAGCGGCATGGCGGGTTCGAGGTGGAGCCGCCGCGCATGCTCGACGAGCAGGGAGACGACCTCGTCGTCGTGACGCCGCTGGACGGCGGCGACGAGAGCGGCGGTTTCGGGCTGTTGTGCCGTCGCGGCAAGCACTTCGGCGGCCGCCGCGCTCCATCGGGCGGCATCCTTGTCCACCACGTCGACGGGGGCCAAGGCCGCGATGACGTCGTCCCTGTCGGTGGCCACGGCGAGAGATTTCTTCAGCTCCGAGAGGTGTCCTTCCGCGGTGGCTTCGATGATCGCCAGCCACAGCCCTTCTTTGCCGCCGAAGTGCTTGTAGACGGCGCCGCGGGTGTACCCGGCGTCGGCCGCGATCTCCTCGACCGTCGCCGCCAGGAAGCCGCGCCGCAAGAAGACCTGGCGTCCGGCCTCCAGCAGGTGTTCGTGGGTGCGCCGCTGCTGCTCGGCCCGTGTCAGCCTGGTCATCGCCCGCCCTATTCAGTAACAGAACGTTTCTGGATACACGACGTTACTGTATTGTCCGGTGCATGGAGGTCCTGGCGCCCGTGGCCGCGTTCCTCAGCCTTCCCCTCTTCCTGGCCGGGTTCGCGTGGTACGCCGCGCGTGCCCGCCGGGCAGGCGTCAGTCAGTCACTGCTGGCGCCGATCGAGGAGATTTGGGACCCGATCTCGCACAAGACCAACATCGAGATCCAGATCGAGGCCGAACGGAGCCCCGAAACGCCCTCGCCCGGAGACCCGCCCGAGCTGAAGTGGCGGCTGTAGCCCGCCGGGCGCGGATCTCGTCGCTCCCACGATGGCATCGACTCACCCCGAATACCGCGCTCAGGTGGCCGGAGGCGCGAATGCCGGTGGAGCGCGGCGAAACACGGCGGTGACGATTCGGGAACCCGCCATTCCCGACGCTCCGACAACGGCGATCTTCATCGGACGACGCCTTCCTGCTTGCTCTTCGGGGTGATCTGGCCTGCCACGATCGAGGCCAGGGCGAGCGCGAAACCGGCGAGCTGGATCGGCCCGAGCGACTGACCGAGCAGCGCGGCGCCGAGGACCGCGGCGACCATCGGCGAGAGCAGGCCGAGGACCGCGACCGAGGTGACCGGCAGGGATGTGATGCCGCGGAACCACAGGACGTAGGCGAGCAGGCCGCCGATCAGCCCGAGCCAGAGGTAGCCGAGGGCCGCGTTCAGGTCGATGGCGGGCGGTGCGCCTTCGAAGAGGAAGGTCACCGGCACCAGGAACAACCCGCCCGCGGTGAGCTGCCACGAGGCGAACGCGGTCGGCCCGACGTCGGCAGGGCGTCCCCATCGTTTGGTGAGCGTGACGCCGAGCGCCATGGTGCCCGCGCCACCGAGTCCGGCGAGCACCCCGATCAGGTCGAAGCCCGCCGCGGGTCCGATCACCACCAGGCCGACACCCACGATACCGACGATCCCCCAGGCGAACCGCCACGCGGAGGGGCTCTGGCGCAACACGGCCACGGCGAGGATCGCGACGAGCAGCGGCTGGGCGGCGCCGAGCGTGGCCGCGACTCCGCCGGGCAACCGTTCGGCGGCCACGAACAGCAGGGGGAAGAACATCCCGATGTTGAGGACGCCGAGCGCGGCGGCCTTCAGCAACCAGGTGCCGCGCGGGAGCGTGCGGGTGATGGCGAGCGCGATCAGTCCGGCGGGCAAGGCGCGCATGAGCCCTGCGAAGAGCGGATGTCCGGGCGGAAGTAGTTCGGTGGTGACCACGTAGGTCGTCCCCCAGACCATGGGGGCGAAGGCGGTCAGCGCGGTTCCGGCGAGACCTGCGGCGAGCGGTGTGGTCGTCAGCGTTTTCACGTGTCCCAGCTTCGACGCCGACGATCAATGAGTCCAACACATGTTTGTCACTTGATCCATCATGATTCAAGATGGATCCATGGAGCTTCAGCAGATGCGATACGTCGTGGCCGTGGCGGAAACGAACAGCTTCACGCGTGCCGCGCAACGGTGTCTCGTCGTGCAGTCGGCGTTGAGCCACCAGATCGCGCGGCTGGAACGAGAACTCGGCGCGCGGCTGTTCGAGCGCACGAGCCGACGGGTGCGGCTCACCGCCGCCGGCGAGGCGTTCCTGCCCGCCGCCAGGCAATGCCTCGAGGCCGCGGAGCGGGCCGGATCAGAGGTCGCGGCGGCCGTCGGCGAGATCCGCGGGCGGCTCACCGTCGGTGTGATCCCGACCGTCGCGGCGGTCGACGTCCCGGCCGCCCTGCAGACCTTCCGCGGCCGGTATCCGCACGTCCGGATCGGGCTGCGGGTCGGGGCGAGCGGGCAACTGGTGGAGCAGATCAAGGACGGTGCGATCGAGGTCGCGTTCCTCGGTCTCCCGGTGACCGACCGGCCGGACGGCGTGGCCACCTGCGAGCTGGGCCGGGACGATCTGATCGCCGTGGTGGCTCCCGGGCATCCTCTCGCCGTCGAGTCCGAAGTGGACTTGAAGCGGCTTTCTTCGGAGGTGTTCGTCGACTTCCCGTCCGGATCCGCGGGGCGTGCCCAGACGGATCAGGCCTTCGCCGCGGCGGGAGTGACCCGGGAAGTCGCCTTCGAGGTGACGGCCGCCGATTTCATGGCGCGGCTGATCCATCAGGGATTGGGGGTGGCGCTGCTGCCGTCGAAATTCGTGCCGAACCTGACCGACGTGGTCACCGTGCCGGTGCGGGACGCGCCCGCGCGGATCGAACACCTCGTCTGGAACCGCTTCACGGTCACTCCGGCGGCGAAGGCCTTCCTGGAGATTCTGGGCGTCGTGAGCGAAACTCGCCCTTCGGCCGGTCTGTGAAGGCCTCCTTGCCAACCCTCAGGGTAGGCAAGGAGGCCTTCACGACCTTGGTGGCCGCACGAGCCCGGGCACTTACTTGCGGTCCGCCTTGATGATCTCGAAAAGGCTGGTCCACGAGCTACGTCCGTGTCCGGCGGCGATCGCCCGGTCGTAGTGCGACTTGACCGCCTCGGGCAGGGCCAGGTCGACCCCGGCGTCCCGGCTCGCCTGGACGATGTGGTCGGCCGTCGCGCCCATCATGGTCACGCTGGCGTCGTCGCCGGGGTGCTCGCCCTTCTCGATCTGCACGGCGGCGGCGTCCAGGTAGAAATCCATCATCTTGAAGTTGTCCTTGGCGTACGGGACGAACTTCTCCACCGGCACACCGGCGGATTTCACCAGCGCGCTCGCGTGCATGAACACCGAAAGCGAGGTCAGGAAGACGTCCAGCTGCGCCTGGTAGAACAGCTGTGCCAGCCGGACGTCCTCACCGAGGAAGTCCGGACGCCCGATCAGCGCCAGGGTCTCGCGGTGCTTCTCGAACACGTCGGCCGGGCCGCTGTAGAAGACGTACGCCTCCTCCTTGCCCACCAGCTCGGCGGGCACCATCACGCCACCCGCGACGAACTGCCCGCCACGGGCCTTGACCCAGTCCGCGGCTTCGCGCGTCTTCTCCGGTGTGTCCGAGCTGAGGTTGACGATCACCTTGCCCGCCAGTGCGTCCTCGGCCTTGCCGAGGATGTCGTACATGGCGGCGTAGTCGGTGAGGCTCAGCAGCACCAGGTCCGACGCCGCCACCGCGTCCGCAGGAGTCGCGGCGCGCACGGCACCCGCCGCGACGACGTCGTCCGCGCGGGCGGCGGTGCGGTTCCAGACGGTCACTCCGTGGCCGTTCTCCAGGAGTACCCGGACCATGGCCTGTCCCATCGGGCCGAGCCCGATCAGTGTGATCATTGTTCTTCCTTTACTTTTTGAGGAGTTCGATGACGCCGATCAGGTCTTCGGCGCCGTGTCCGTCGGCGACCCGCTTGTCCATCAGCGACTGCAGCGGGATGAGCAGTTCGGCGCTGATGCCTTGGTCCGCCGCGGCCCTGGCGAGGTTCGGGTAGGCGGCCGCCTGCATCGCGATGTTCGACACGACGTCGGTCACGTAGTCGCCATCGTCGATCTGCTCGGCCGCGCGCTCCAGAAAGCCGCTCATCGCGTCGATCCAGGCTCGGAGCAGCGGCGCGAATTCCCGCGCCTTGACCCCCGCCGAGCCGACCAGCGCATACGCCTGGATGACGCCGATGAAGTGCCCGTACATCCCGCTGAGCAGCGCGATGTCGTGCAGGGGCGCCAGTCCGGGGTCCGCGCCGAGGTAGTTGGCGCCGCCGAAGGTGTCGAGCGCGGTGCGTGCCCGGCCGAAGACCGTGCCCGATCCGCTGTAGAAGATGAACGCCGCGGCGGTGCCGATCATCGGCGGGACGGCCATGATCCCGCCGTCCAGGTACTCCGCGCCCAGTTCCTCGGCCCAAGCACCCATTTCGCGCGCCTGGCCGGGGGTGCCGTTGGTCAGATTGATCAGCTGCCGTCCCTTGAGCTCGGACGCCACCGGGTCGAGGACCTCGTGCACCGAGTCGTAGTCGAGCAGGCAGGCGATCACGATCTGGTTCGCCGCGAGAGCCTCCTCGACGGTCGAAGCGACCGAAGCTCCCTTCGCCGCCACCGCCTCGGCGCGGCTCGCGGTCCGGTTCCACGCGGTGACGGGATGTCCCGCGGCCAGTAGTGCCTCTACGAGCGCGGTTCCCATCGCGCCCAGCCCCAGTACCGTCACCGGGGTCTTGCCGTGTTCGCTCATGGGACTACCGTGACGCGGTCCGCGCACGGATCGCTGCGGGTCCGCGCACGGCCTCGCGCACGATCTTGTCGGTGCTCCGCGCTAACGTCGGTTCGTGCGATTCGGAGTGCTGGGACCACTCGCCGTGTGGACGACCGCGGGCGAGCCCGTCGTCGTGCCCGAGGCGAAGGTCCGCCTCCTGCTCGCCGGGCTGCTGAGCCGCGACGGCAGGGCGGCGTCGGTGTCGTCGCTGACCGACGACCTATGGGGCGAGCATCCGCCGGGCAATCCGGGCAACACCCTGCAGACGAAGATCTCCCAGTTGCGCCGCGCGCTGGATCGCGCCGAGCCTGGCGCGCGGGAACTCGTGACGCACCAACCGGCCGGGTACGTCCTCGCCGTCGAGCCGGGTGACCTGGACGTCCATCGGTTCCGCGCGCTCACCGCCCGGGCCCGCGACGCCGTCGACCCGCGCGCCCGTGCCGCACTGCTGGCGGATGCGCTGGCGTTGTGGCGAGGGCCCGCGTACGCCGGATTCGAGGACGAGCCGTTCGCCGTCGCCGCTGCTCAGCGGTTGGAGGAGGAAAGGCTGCTCGCCGAAGAGGAGCGAGCCGAAGCCCGGCTGGCGCTCGGCGAGCACGGCGTCCTCACCGGGGAGCTGGCCGCGCTGGTCTCGCGCCATCCGCTGAGGGAACGGCTCCGCGGCCTGCTGATGCGCGCGTTGTACGCGGCCGGAAGGCACAGCGAAGCTCTCGAGACCTACGCCGAACTGCGCGCCCGCCTGCGTGACGAATCCGGTCTCGAACCGGGGCCGGAGCTCGCGGCGTTGCACCAGGCGGTCCTCACCCGCAGTCCGGACCTCGAGCCAGTCCGCGCCGCCGGGCCGGTACGCGGGAACCTGCCGGAGGCGGTGACCGAGCTGATCGGCCGCACGACTGCGGTCAAGGAGGTCGTAGCGCTCGTCACCGACGCACGGCTGGTCACCCTCACCGGCCCCGGCGGTGTTGGCAAGACCAGGCTCGCCATCGAGGCCGCGTCGAAGGTCGTGATGGGCGACGGCACCTGGCTCGTCGAGCTGGCGGGTCTGGACAACGTCGAGTGCCCGACGTGCCCGCCCGAGGATCTCGTCGCCGTCGTCCTGGCGGCCGTGCTGGATCTCCGGGAGGACGCGACGTCGGCCGGAACGCTGTCCCAGTCGCTGGCCGATGCCTTGCGGGACAAGGAGATCCTGCTGGTCCTGGACAACTGTGAACAGGTCGTCGAGCCGGTCGCGGCATTGGTGGAAAGACTGCTCGCGGCGGCGCCCCGGCTGCGTGTGCTCGCCACCAGCCAGGAGCCGCTCGGGTTGCCAGGGGAGAACGTCTGGGCGGTTCCACCGCTGGAGCTGCCCGAGCTGCCGGATTTCGCCGCCGTGCGGGAGTCGAGCGCGGTCCGGTTGTTCGCCGCGCGTGCCGCGGCGGCCGCGCCGGGGTTCGCACTCGACGCGGAGAACGCGGCCGTGGTCGCCCGGATCTGCCGCACGCTCGACGGCATCCCGCTGGCGCTCGAACTCGCCGCCACCCGCGTGCGGACGCTGGGCGTGCACGAACTCCTCGCCCGCCTCGACGACCGGTTCGCCCTGCTGTCGTCGGGCAGGCGAGGCGGGCCGCGTCGCCAGCAGACGCTCCGGGCGATGATCGACTGGAGCTGGAGCCTGCTGAGCGAACCCGAGCAGATCGTGCTGCGCAGGCTCGCCGTCCACGCCGAGGGCTGCGGCCTCGACACGGCCGAGTCGGTCTGCGCCGGCGGCGAGATCGCCGCCGGTGACGTGCTGGATCTCCTGTCCCGGCTCGTCGACAGGTCGCTGGTGGTCAGCAGGCCCGGCAGATCGGGTGAACCGCGGTTCCGGCTCCTGGAGTCCGTGTCGGCATACGCCTTGGACCACGCCCAGCAGGCGGGCGAACTCGACGACCTGTACTTGCGGCACGCCCGTTTCCACGTCGAGCTGGCCGAACGCGGGGACACGGGCCTGCGCGGGAGGGAGCAGCGGCGCTGGCTCGACAGGCTGGACGCTGAAGGAGCCAACACCCGGCGCGCACTGGAAACGCTGCTGCGGCAAGGAGAACATCGGCTCGCGTCGCGGCTGGTGAACGCGACGGCGTGGTTCTGGTTCCTCCGCGGACGGCTCACCGAGGCCAAGCGCTCGCTGGACCTCGTGCTCGGCACCGAGGCGGGCACCGGCGACGAATACGCGCAGGCTCTCGGCTGGCGCACCGGGATCGCCGTGCTCGACGGCACCGGCACGGACGGAGCGGCGGAAGAGATCGCGTGGGGTATCACCGATCCTCTCGTACGGGCACGGACCTTGTGGTTCCTCGGCTACGCGTGGTCCACGGTCGGCGACCTGTGCCGGGCGGAGAAGCTCACGGTCGGCGCGCTGGAAACCGCCCGGGACATCGGTGACGACTGGAGCGCCGCCGCCGCGCTGAGCGACAGGGCGGCCCACCTGATCGCCGGTGGCGACCTCACCGGGGGTGGCCGGATCGCGGCGCAGAGCGCCGGCATCTTCGACGGGCTCGGCGAACGCTGGGGCTGGCTTCAGGCTTCGTTCGTCATCGGCATGCTGGCGTCGATCGCCGGGGATTACGACCACGCCGCCCGCGTCCATCGGGAAAGCCTTCGCCGCGCGGAGGAACTGGAGTTGTGGCCGGAGGTCTCCTACAAACTGTCGTGGCTGGGCCGGACGGCGCTGCTCACTGGCGATTTCGAAGGAGCGAAGGAGTTCCACGAGCGGGCCAGGACCTTGGCCGTCGAGCACAGTTTCAAACCCGGTGAGGTGTACGCCGAGACCGGGCTCGCGCTCGGCGCACGGCGCCAGGGGCTGTTCGATGAGGCCGAGCGGCGGCTGCTGTCCATACTGGACTGGCATCGCCGGGTGGAGTCCGAAGCGGGCAGCACCCTGATCCTGGCGGAGCTCGGGTTCATCGCCGAGCAACGCGGAGACACGGTGGCGGCGAAGCGGCTCCACCTGGACGGTCTCGCGATCGCTTGCCAGAGCGAGGATCCCCGTGCGATCGCGCTCGGTCTCGAGGGCCTGGCCGGCGCGGAGGCGGCAGCCGGCTCGTATCGCCTGGCCGCGCGGCTGCTCGGTGCCGCGGCGGCTTCGCGGCGCTCGGTGGGTGCTCCCCTGCCGAAAGCCGAACGCGACGACGTCGACAGGATCACCGGCGTGATCGTCGCGGCGCTCGGAGAAACCGCATACTCGGCGGAGTGCGAGGCGGGTGAGACGACACCCATCGATCAATTGGTGACGGACAGTCAGTGAGCACGCACCCGTGTCACCACAATGGACCAGGCCTTACTTCACGTCAGCAACAAACGGTGATTTCTTCCTGTCGCCGGAGCGCCGTGACCGGTAGCGTGCGTATCCATGCGGGTGAGGTGGGGGGCTCCCGGCGGGCCCAGGGTGACGATGCCGTGGCGAGCGGCTCCGAAAGCGGCACTGACCAGTCCCCTGACTTTGATCATCGCCGCGGTGACCGCGTTGCTGGCCTGTTTTCTCGGGACTGCCGCCGTCCTGCAGGCCTCGGCCGCGGGTGGCGCGGCCGTCACGCATCAGTCCGGCATCGTGTGCCCGGACTACTACGGGCCGGTCTTCAGCAAGGACAACGTGCCCGCCGCGGTGGCTCCGCAGGTCGTCGACTCGGTCCGCCGGAACGCCGCGGCGCATGGCTTTCCCGCGCCGGTCACCTCCCGCTACACGCCGTATCTCTACGGCACCGAGTTCAACGGCGACCCCAACTACAAGGTCGTTCTCGCCCATCGTGACCAGGCGACGCAGGGCCACCTCGACGTGACGAGCGGATCCGCGGGCGCCGGGTTCCTGCTCGGCACCGTCGTCGCCGGGGCGGAGAACATCAAGGTCGGAGCCACGCCGAGCATCAAGGGCACCCCGATACCTCCGGTGACCGGGCTGTACCGCGACCTTCCCGACCCGGCGCCGCGCTGGTGGTGCTCGCAGCAGCGGAACGCCGTCGTCAGCAGGCTCGCCAACGACCCGCTCGACTCGGTCATGTTCGCCAACGACGGGAAGACGTTCGACGACACGGTCCGCGCGCTGGGCGTCCCGACGATCAAGACGTTGCACATGTCGTTCTACGAGGCTCCGCCCAAGACCGTGAGCGAAGCCGAGGACCTGGAGGAACGGGGGAAGGCCCTCATCGCCGCGGTCAAGGCGGATCTGGGCTCCCGTGGCCTCGGTGACGCGATCGTCGGGTCGCTGCCGTTCGAGCGCTCGGTCGAGATCAGCAACCAGGCGGAATCGAACGTCCTGATCTCGATCCTGCCGCTCGCGGCCATCAGCATTCTCGTCGGCTGCGCGGGGATCGGCACCGTCGCGTTGCAGTGGTACCAGCGGCGGCACCCGCAGCTGAGGTTGCTGTCGGCACGCGGCAGCGGCCCTGGGGCGCTGGGGTTGCTCGCGGTCGCCGAACTCGGGCTCCCGATCGTCGCCGGTGGCGCGCTGGGCGCGGTGCTCGCGCGGCTGTTGCTCGGGCTCTACGGACCACCAGGTGAACTGGACGATGGCGCGACGTTCTGGGGATCGCTCGTCGCGGCCGGAATCCTGCTCGTCTCACTCGCACTGCTCGCCGGGGTCATCTCCGTCCGGACCCATCGGGAGTTCGAACTCGGCAGGGTCCGCTCCGGACGGCGCAAGAAGGTGAAGTTCCTGGCCTTCTTCCCGTGGGAACTGCTCACCGCCGGTGTCGCCCTGCTCGGCTGGAACCGGCTCGTCGACTACAGCAAGGGATCACGGATCGGCAATCCGCTCCCCCAGGTCGACCCGCTCGCGCTCACGTATCCGGTGTTCGTCGTGTTGACGGTCGGGCTCGTCGCCGCACGACTGGCCTGGCTCGCCCTGCACGCGTCGCATCGCGCCCGGCTGTGGTCCCGGCCTGCACTGCAACTGGCCATCCGGCGGCTCGCCAGCGCCCGCGCGCCGGTCACCGGTGTGCTCGTGATCGGCACGCTCGCCATCGGGACCCTGGCCACCGGGATCGGCATCGCGCGCGGCCAGGAAGAGGCCCTGCAGACGAAGTCCGCCATCTTCGTCGGGGCCGAGACCAGGGTCGACACCGAAAGCGTCGTCGGCACGGGGAAGGTCGCGCTGCCCGCCTCACTGGACGGCAGCACCACGATCGTCGGTGAGCTGACCGGCACCGGCACTGTCGTGCTGGTCGTGGACCCGCGGACCTTCCGGCAGGCCGCCACGCTCGGTCCGCTCGACGGCGCCGAGGTCGACCGGCTGCTGAGCGGTCTGTCGAACCAGGGCACCGGCGTCCCGGCGATCCGGATCGGGCACGACGCCGCCCAGAAGACCACGTTGCCCGCCGGTCTCGCCGAGGCCAAGGCGATCGGCGAGCTGCCGATGTTCCCGATCATCGGTACCAAGGCCGGGTACGTGATCTCGCGGGAATCGCTCACCGAGGCGCAGTTGCGCACCGTGCCCAAGTGGAGCGTGCTGTCCAGCTCGTCGATGACGCGGGTGACCGAGGCGCTGGCCTCCGTGGGTGTGATGACGGCGGTCAACCGCGTCACCCGTGAGTCCGCGCTCGACGCGCTCCCGTTCTACGTGGTGTCCTGGACGTTCTCGTTCATGGCCCTGCTCGGGGCCGTGCTCGGCGTGGTCGCCGTGCTGTCGCTGCTGGTCGCGGTCGAAGTCCGACGGCGCCAGAACGCGCTCGCCGGGGCTCTGGTGCTGCGGATGGGTATGCGGCCACGTGCCCTGCTGGCGAGTCATCTGATGGAACTGGGCACCCTCAGCGGGCTCGCCGTGGTCATCGGCGTCGTGTGCGGTGTCTCGGTCGCGGGGCTTTCGGTGCCGCGGTTCGATCCGGCGACGTTCCTCCCGCCGCAGTCGGCCCTGCCCGACCCGACCCCGCTCGCCCTGACCGTGCTCGCCGTCGGTGTGCTCGTCGTGGCGCTGGCGGGCTGGATCGCGATGCGCTCGGTGCGCACCGCCCGGACCGCGGAGTTGATCCGTGCCTGAGAAACCGATCTTCCGGCTGCGCGGGATCGGCGTCGACTACCAGACGCCGGCGGGCACGGTCACCGGCGTCGAGGACGTCACCTTCGACATCCCGGCGCGCGGGATCACCGTGCTGGCGGGGCCGTCCGGCTCCGGCAAGTCCACCCTGCTGCGGACGCTCGGCCTCTTCGAGCAGCCCGTACGGGGCACGATCTCCTTCCAAGGCAGCGAAACCGGCAAGCTGCGGCATCGTGACCGGCGGGCGCTGCGGCGGAACCATCTCGGCCTGGTGTTCCAGAACCCGACCGACAACCTGCTCGCGTATCTGAGCGTCGCGGACAATCTCCGCGCGGCGGCCGAATCGGCCGGGACCGAGTGCCTGCCTGACGACATCCTCGAGCAATTGGGGCTCGGCGGGACCGGCAGCTGGCGGATCTCCGCACTGTCCGGCGGACAGCAGCAGCGCCTCGCGTTCGGCTGCACCCTCGCCCGCCGCTCGACCGTCGTGCTCGCCGACGAGCCGACGTCCCAATTGGACGAAGGCTCGGCCGACCGGGTGCTCGACACCCTGAAGTACCTGGCGGATCAGGATTTCGCCGTCATCGTCGCCTCGCACGACGACAGGCTCATCGAACTCGGCAGCCGGGTCGCGCGGATGCACAAGGGCAGGCTGGAAGAAGTCGAAGAACGGGAGGTCGTGCCGTGATGGCGGAACCCGCCCTCGAGGCCGTCGGGTTGCGCCGCCGGTTCCCCCATCCCAGCGGGGACGTCGAAGTCCTGCGCGGGCTCGAACTGCGGGTGGCCCCGGGAGAACTGGTCACCGTGTCCGGCCGGTCGGGTTCCGGCAAGAGCGCGCTGCTGGCGCTGCTGTGCGGTTTCGACTCGCCCGATTCGGGCAGTGTCCTGCTGGACGGCGTCCCGATAGCGGGCGCGCCGCCGTGGCACACCTGCGCCGTCCTGCCGCAAGCGCTCGGCCTCGCGAACGAGCTCACCATCGCGGAGAACGTGGCGCTGCCGCTGCGGCTCCGATCCGACGTTCCCAAGCCCAGCGCGAAAGAAATCCACACGCGGGTTTCGGAGCTGCTGGAGGAACTCGGGATCGGCGATCTCGGTGACCGCTACCCTCTCGAGGTCTCGTTCGGGCAGCAGCAACGGGTCGCGCTCGCCAGGGCGGTCAGCGGGCGGCCCCGGGTTCTGCTCACCGACGAGCCGACGGCACACCTGGACGCCGGGAGCACGCCGCGGGTGCTTCGGCTGTTGCGGCGCTGCGCCGAAGAGGGCGCCGCGGTCATCGTGGCGACGCACGACGACGAGGTGCACCGGATCGCGGACCGGCGGGTACGACTGCTGGACGGCGTCCTCTCCTGACTCGTGAGTGGTAAGGACGGTTCCAACCGTCCTTACCACTTACGAGACGCGCCCCAACACCTCTAGGGAGCTACCGGGCCTGCCTTCCCGTACAGCCCGTTCCCCGCCCAGTTCACAAGATCGCGCGAAGGCCGCAAAGGTGGGACAGGCACGAAGTTGGCCGCGTCGTCGACGCTTCCGGTGCCGTCGTACTTCGCCTGCAGCGGGTACGGGAACACGGGCCGCGTGCGGAAGACCTTGCCGTCGGCGTCGCGGCCGGTGGCGATCGTCCGGTCCGGCGCGGTGCCGCGCTCGACCCAGGAGACCAGCTCCTTCAGCGGGTCGTACTCGGTCAGCTTGTCGCCGGTCGCGCAGTGGTAGAGCGCGGGCACCATGAACAGCCGAGCCCAGTCCCGCGTCGCGGCGGGGCCGCCGTTGGCCCGGGTGAGCCGCTCGTAGTAGTCGATGCTGCCCGCGGCGGGGATCGCCTGATCCGCCCAGCCGTGCCAGATCACGAGTTTCCCGCCCGCACGACGGAATTCGCGCAGATCCGTCGACATCGCGTTGGAGCGGATGCCTTCCGGGGTCAGCCGGTCGAATTCGCGGGCGGTGAAGGCGAACTTCTCGACCGACGAATGCGGTGTGCCGATCGGGTACGCCATGTACTTCAGGTAGTTGTCGGCGAGTGACTGCGCGAAGGCCACGCCGCCGGTTTCCGGCGACGGGATGATCCAGCCGTACCACGAGAGTTCGGAGCCGACGGTCTGGCCGCCCGGATACAGTTTGCGGCCGCGTTCGTCGGTCGGCGGCGCGTAGATCTTCTTCGTGGCGGCCACCTGCGCCGGGGTGAGGCAGCCCGCGTTGTCGGTGCCCGGCGGGCAGGCGATCGTGACCGGGTCGAACCGGCAGGTGCGCGGGTCGTCGATGGCGCCGTCGCCGAGCCCGTCGGACTTGTCGCAAGAGGACAGTGCGGCGGCGTGCAACGCCGGGAGTTTCTCCGCGGTCAGGATCGGCTTGCCGTCGGCGCCGGTGTTCACCTTGGCGAGCCAGGTCTGGTACGCCCCGAGCAGTGGTCCCCAGTATCCGGCCGGTGCACCCGCGATGATGCCGTCGAAGTCGTGCGGATAGCGCTGCGCGAGCAGCAGCGCCTCGCGGCCGCCGTCGGAGCAACCGCTGAAGTACGACTTCTTCGGAGGAGCGCCGTAGAACTGCGTGATCAACCGCTTGGACGCCTTCGAGACCACGTGCGGGGCGCGGAACGCGAAGTCGTCGCGCGCGGCCTGGTCGTTCTCGGCCCACTTGCCGTCATCGACGACCGCGGGGGTCTTGCCGACGTGACCGTCGTCCGTGGCCGCGACCGCGACTTCGCCGCCGTGCGGGAGGCCGCAATCGGCGAACGGCGGCGTGGTGACCACCCCGCAGAACCCGCCGCAGCCGAACTGCAGGTACCGGCCCGCGTAGGTCTTGGTGGGCAACCGGAGCTGGAACCGCACCGCAGGTTCGACGTAGCCGCGGACGTCGCAGTTCTCGGGTTCGGTCGCCGTCGCCGGCACCACGGTCGCGGTCTCGACATGCGTGACCGCGCCGGGGATGTCATAGGTCCGCACCAGATCGGCGCAGGTGCGCACCGGGCGGAACGTCGTTTCTCCGGCGGTGGCCGCCGGAGCCGTGAGTATCGAGCCTGCCGTGATGAGCGCTGCCACGCCGAGCATGGACAACCGCCGCATGTCCCCACCCCAGTTTCCCGGATCGGCTTCAGTCGTCTCTTCACCCTGGCCCCGGCCCCGGCGGTTGTCCACCAGGTTTCCGGACATCCGGTTGTCCAGTTCGGGCCAGGTTTGTCCGAGTGTCTTGACATCGATGTCACACGCGAGCTTTTCTCTCTTGGCGCCGCCGGTCCCCCTGCCTGCGCGGCGCCCAGCATGCCCCCGCGAGAAAGCATTGGTGCAACGATGCCCCGAAGCGTCAGACCTTGGGTCTGCGGCCTCCTGAGTGCCACGGTGGTGGCGTCCGGGCTGGTGGCCCTCCCTGCCACCGCCGCGGCCGAAGAGCTCCCGCCGGATTTCCACTCTTCTTTCGAGCAAGGTGAACCGCAGCCGACGTGGAGCGACACCGTCGACGTCGACCCGTCCGGCAAGCCGAAGGCCTTCGGCGTCGACGGCGCGAACGCCACCACCATCCCCGGTGACATCCGCGGCAAGGTCACCGAGGTCTCCGCCAACAGCGAGAACACCCCCAACGAGGGGGTGGCGAACCTCGTCGACGGCTCGACCGACACCAAGTGGCTGGCCTGGACCCCGACCGGCTGGGCGCAGATCACGCTGTCCGAGCCGACGTCGATCACCCGGTACGCGTTGTCCTCGGCGAACGACTTCGACAACCGCAACCCGCAGGACTGGACGCTGAAGGGCTCCACCGACGGCCGGTCCTGGACCGATCTGGACAAGCAGACCGGGCAGAAGTTCAGCGAGCCGTTCCAGAAGAAGGAATACCGGCTCGCCGCCGCGAGCGCCGCGTACAAGTTCTTCCGGCTCGAGGTCACCAAGAACAACGGCGGCCCGATCATGCAGCTCTCGGAGCTGCTGCTGGCCAACGAGGACCCGGCCCCGCCGGCGCTGCCGAACATGCGCAGCTTCACCGACAGCGGCCCGGGCAGCGGTTACACCAGCAAGAACCGGGTCGGGTTCACCGGACTGCGCGCGTTCCGCTACTCCGGCAGCCACAAAGCGCAGGGGCACGGCTGGTCGTACAACAAGATCTTCGACGTCGACATCCCGGTGGCGGCGACCTCGGAGCTGTCGTACAAGGTGCAGCCGGAGTTCATCCGCGGCGACCTCAAGTACCCGAGCACGAACGTCGCGGTGGACCTGGCGTTCACCGACGGCACCTACCTGAGCCAGCTCGGCGCGGTCGACCAGTACGGTTTCGGGCTCTCCCCGCAGGGCCAGGGCGCGAGCAAGGTGCTGTACACCAACCAGTGGAACCTGGTGCGCTCGCAGATCGGTGTGGTCGCGAAGGGCAAGACGATCGACCGGATCCTCGTCGGCTACGACAACGCCGACGGCCCGGGTTCGCTGCAGGGCTGGCTGGACGACATCAAGGTTTCGGCGACGCCGACACCGCCGGCGAGCCTTCGCCCGTCCGACAACGTGCTCACCACTCGCGGCTCGCTGTCGAACGGGTCGTTCTCGCGGGGCAACAACATGCCCGCCACCGCGGTTCCGCACGGGTTCAACTTCTGGATCCCGACGACCGACGCGGGCACGTTGAGCTGGATGTACTCCTACCACTCGCGCAACAACGAGCAAAACCTCCCGGCGCTGCAGGCGTTCTCCGCGAGTCACGCGCCGAGTCCGTGGATGGCGGACCGGCAGACCTTCCAGTTCCTGCCCTCCACCGCGTCCGGCGTGCCGAATCCCGACCGTGAGGCGCGGAAGCTGCCGTTCAAACACTCGAACGAGACAGCGCGGGCGCACTACTACGGTGTCGACTTCGAGAACGGGATCAAGGCCGAGGTCGCGCCGACCGATCACGCGGCGCTGTACCGCTTCAGGTTCCCCGGGGCGGACTCGAACCTGATCTTCGACAACGTCAACAACAACGGCGGGCTCACCCTCGACCCCGCCGGCCGGGCGATCACCGGGTACAGCGACGTGAAGAGCGGGCTGTCCGCCGGGGCCACCCGGATGTTCGTCTACGCCACCTTCGACAAGCCGGTGACCGCCGGTTCGAAGCTGTCGACCGGTTCGGGCGACCAGAAGCGGGACAACGTCCTCGGCTACCTGAAGTTCGACGCGGGCGCCGACAAGACGGTGAACATGCGGATCGCGACCTCGCTGATCAGCGTGGACCAGGCGAAGAAGAACATGGAGCAGGAACTCGCCCCGAACGCGACGCTCGAATCCGTCGCCGACGCCGCGCAGAACGCGTGGGACGAGAAGCTCAAGGTCGTCGAGGTCGAAGGTGCCTCGAAGGACCAGCTGATCACGCTGTACTCCAACCTGTACCGCCTGTTCCTGTACCCGAACTCGGGCTTCGAGAACGTCGGCACCGTCGAGAAGCCGGTGAAGAAGTACGCGAGCCCGGTGTCGCCCAAGGCCGGTCAGGACACCCCGACGCAGACCGGGGCGAAACTGGTCGACGGCGAGTTCTACGTCAACAACGGGTTCTGGGACACCTATCGGACGGTCTGGTCGGCGTATTCGCTGCTCAGCCCGGACACCACCGGCAAGCTCGTCGACGGTTTCGTGCAGCAGTACCGTGACGGCGGCTGGATTTCGCGCTGGTCCTCCCCCGGTTACGCGGATCTGATGACCGGGACCAGTTCGGACGCCGCGTTCGCGGACGCCTATCTCAAGGGAGTCAAGGGTTTCGACGTCCAGTCGGCCTACGACTCGGCGATCAAGAACGCGACGGTGACCCCGCCGAACGGCGCGGTCGGACGTAAGGGAATCGACGAGGGCACGTTCCTCGGGTACGCGCCGAACACCGCGGACCACGGGTTCTCGTGGGCGATCGAGGGCTACGTCAACGACAACGCCATCGCGAACATGTCGAAGAAGCTCCACGACGAGGCTCCGGCGAACGATCCGCGCAAGCAGGAGTACCTGGACAACTACGGGTACTTCACCGAGCGGGCGACGCAGTACGTGAACGTGTTCGACCCGAGTGTCGGCTTCTTCCAGGGCCGTGACGCGGCGGGCGAGTTCACCCGGAGCAAGGAGGAGTTCGACCCGGAGGTCTGGGGTATCGACTACACCGAGACCAACGCGTACGGCATGCGGTTCTCGGTGCCGCAGGACGGACAGGGCCTGGCGAACCTCTTCGGCGGCAAGGCCGGGCTGGCGTCCAAATTGGACGAGTTCTTCGCCAAGCCGGAGCAGGGTCTCAAGTTCGGCACCTACCCCGGTGTCATCCACGAGATGACCGAGGCACGGGACGTGCGGATGGGCATGTACGCGCATTCCAACCAGGCCGCGCATCACACGCTCTACATGTACGACTACGCGGGTCAGCCGTCGAAGACGCAGGCGAAGGTCCGCGAGGCGCTCGCCAGGTTGTACGTCGGCAGCGAGCTCGGCCAGGGCTACGGCGGTGACGAGGACAACGGCGAGCAGTCGGCATGGTGGCTGTTCGGCATGCTGGGCTTCTACCCGCTGCAGGTCGGCAGCTCGGATTACGCGATCGGCTCGCCCCTGTTCACCAAGGCGACCGTGAACCTGCCCGGCGGCAAGAAGATCGTGGTCAACGCGCCGAAGAACAGTGCGAAGAACGTCTACGTGCAGGGTCTGAAGGTCAACGGCAAGACGCAGACGTCGACGTCGCTGCCGCATTCGGCGATCGCGAACGGCGGGACGCTCGACTTCGACATGGGCCCGAACCCGTCGTCGTGGGGTACCGGCCCGGACGACGCGCCGAAGTCGATCACCAAGGGCGACGCGGTGCCGACCCCGGTGCACGACTTGACCAAGCCGGTCTCCGGCGGGGACGCCGCGTTCTTCGACAACACGTCGCGGACCGAGGCGAAGGTCAAGGCGCCGATCCAGTACCAGGTGCCTTCGACGAACGAGGCGGGTTCGTTCTACACGCTGACTTCGGGCAAGGGCGCGGGTGACGCGAAGAGCTGGGTGCTGAAGGGCTCCTACGACGGGAAG
Source organism: Amycolatopsis coloradensis (assembly GCF_037997115.1). Lineage (NCBI taxonomy): Bacteria > Bacillati > Actinomycetota > Actinomycetes > Pseudonocardiales > Pseudonocardiaceae > Amycolatopsis > Amycolatopsis coloradensis. The sequence continues at coordinate 5,168,406 of NZ_CP150484.1, read as the reverse complement.
ACGTGGGCGGTCGCGGATCAGCGGACCGACCAGACGTTCCAGTGGCGCCAGCAGACCAGGGCGTTCAAGATCGCGAATCCGGCGCACTACGCCTACTACCGGCTCGAGGTCACCGCGACCACGGGCGGGGAGGCGTCGCTGTCGGAGTTCGAGGTGCTGGGCAAGCCCGACGCGGCATGCACGGAGACGATCACCGGCGAGCGCAAGGGTCCGCTGACCGTGCGGAGCGGCGTGACCTGTGTGGACGGTGCGACGATCTCCGGTCCGGTGTCGGTGGCGGCGGGTACGAGCCTGATCGTTCGCGGCGGCTCGATTTCCGGGCCGTTGACGGCGACCGGCGCGGCGCAGGTCGTGCTGGATCGGACGAAGGTGGGCGGTCCGGTGGCGATCACCGGGACGACCGGGTCGGTCTCGATCGAGCTGACCGAGATCGGCGGGCCGGTGGCGTTGACGGGCAACAAGGGGCCGGTGCTGACTGCCAGCACGATCGGCGGACCTCTGGCGTGCGCGGCCAACTCCCCCGTCCCGACGGACTACGACCTGCAGAACACCGTCCGCGGTCCGGCCGCTGGGCAGTGCGCGAAGCTGTAGTCCTCCGGTAAGTACGTGAAGGCCCCCTTCATTGCGCCTGGCGCGGTGAAGGGGGCCTTCACGTCTATTCGGGACGTCGGCCGCGGAGGATGCCGAACCCGACGAGGGCCGCGGACAGCAGGGTGAGCGCGAGCCCGGCGCAGGTGATCGCCTTCGGGAAGTCGGCCGACCGCTGAGCCACCGTCAACGCGCCGGGGAAGACCAGCGCCAGGATGGTGCCGCTGAGCGCGATGCCGATCCCGGTGGTGACCTCGCTGGAGGTGTCGACGAGCGCGGCTCCGATGGTGGTCCGGTTCGAGGGCAGGCCGCGCATGACGTTGGTGCCCGCCACGACACCGACCACGCGCATTCCCGCTGCCACGAGGGCGAGCGCGACGGCGATCCAGGCGTAATTGAGCCCGCCGAACACCGTGTAGACCGCCAGCCCGCACACCACCGCGGCGGCGCTGAGCCAGGCGGCCTTGTCGAGGCCGACGCGGGTGATCAGCGGGCCGATGAGGGCGCCTCCGGCGATGAGGACGATGACTTGGGGCAGCATTCCCAGCGCCGCCTGAGCGGGTGACCAGCCGAGACCGAACTGCAGCTGCAGTGTCACGAGGTACCCGAGGCCGGCGGTCGCCAGCCCCGCCGCGGCTTTGAGCGCCAGGCCGCTGGACACGAGCGGGCGGGCGATGAGTTCCAGGTCGAGCAAGGGATGCCGGGCGGTCTTCTCGCGGACGACGAAACAAGTTCCGGTGACGAGCGCGGCAACGGCGGCACCCCAAGGCAGGGTCGAGGCGGTGCCCGCTTCGACGAAGAGCGTCGGGACGAGCAGCGTGAGGACGATCGTCGCGGTTCCCAGCACGGCACCGGCGACGTCGATCGGATCGTGGTGCAGGTCGGCGGGCTCGTCGGCGGGGATGCCGGCCCGGATGCCGAGGAACGCGAGCGCGGCGACCGGCACGTTCACCAGCAGCAGCGACTGCCACGGCGCGACGGTGAGCGCGAGCCCGCCGGCGGTGGGGCCGACGGCGAGGCCGATCAGGCCCACGGTCGAGATCAGCGTGGTCGCGCGGACGCGCAGGACGTCTTCGTCGAACAGGCGGAACGCGAGGGCGAGTGATCCCGGCGTCGTCATCGCGGCCGCGACACCCATGAGCGCCCGGACGGCGATGAGCTGCCACGCGGAGGTGACGAGCAGCGTGGCCAGGCTCGCCAGTCCGAGCAGGACGAGTCCGGTGAGCATAATCTTGCGCCTTCCTGCCCGATCGGCCAAGGCGCCGAACGCCGGCATCAGGCCGCCGAACACGACGGAGTAGGCGCCGGTCACCCATTGCAGGGTGGTCGTCGAGGCGGACAGCTCACGGCCGATGGTCGGCAACGCGACGTTGAGGATCGAGTTGTCGAGCATCTCGACCAGGAACACGGCCGAGAGCCCGGCCAACGCGGGCCATTTCCCGGCCAGGGAGGGGCTTTGGACAGGGAAACGCATCACGTACTCCTTCGAAGTGAAGGAGTGACGGTTCATTCGACACCGCGTATGCGCGTGCCCGGTACGGCGGGCACGTTTCTACCCCGATATCCCGATCATACGGCGCTCGTGAGCGGCAAGGACGGCTAGGTCCGACCGTGGTCTCGGGATCCGCCGCGGGCCGGTCCGTGAAGGCCTCCTTGCCTACCCTGAGGGTTGGCAAGGAGGCCTTCACTACCTNCGTGAAAACGACGGTCCGTTGGGACTCGCCTGGGTTACCCCCTAACGTGTAGCTCCACGCACCAGCCGCCGGAGGACGCATGGATCCGATCCGTGTTCCGCCCGAGATGTTCCGTTTCACCGACGGCAGCAGATCCGGGCCTTCATGTACTTAAAGCACGCGCGCCAAGGCGCCCATCCCGGCTATTGTGACAGCGCTGTTGTATTTCTGGCGGGTCTGGGAGGACGAGAACGTGACACGGCTGTATCCGGAAATCGAACCGTACGACCACGGGATGCTCGACGTCGGCGACGGGCACCTCGTGTACTGGGAGGTCTGCGGGAACCCCGACGGCAAAGCCGCCGTCACGCTGCACGGCGGCCCGGGGACCGGGTGCAGTACCGGCCTGCGCCGGTACTTCGACCCGGCCAAGTACCGGATCGTGCTGTTCGACCAGCGCGGCTGCGGCCGGAGCACCCCGCACGCGGGCGAGCCCGAGGCAGACCTTTCCACCAACACCACCGACCACCTGATCGCGGACATGGAACGCCTTCGCGAGCATCTGGGAATCGAGAAGTGGCTGCTCTTCGGCGGTTCCTGGGGCTCGGTGCTCGCGCTGGTCTACGCCGAGCGCCATCCGGACCGGGTCTCGGAGATGGTCCTGATGGGCTTGGCCACCGGACGCCGGAGCGAGACCGACCTGCTCACCCGTGGCCTCGGCGGCGTCTTCCCCGAGGCGTGGGCGAAGTTCCGTGACGGCGTTCCCGAAGAGGATCGCGTCGGTGACCTGGCGGCGGCTTACCTCAAGTTGCTGATGGACCCCGATCCGGCGGTGCACGAAAAGGCGGCGGCCGATTGGTGTGCCTGGGAGGACGCGATCATCCCGACCTCCCCGCCGTACAAGAGCTTCGAGAGTCCGAAGTTCCGGCTCGCCTTCGCCAGGCTGGTCACGCACTACTGGAGTCAAGGGTCCTTTTTGGACGAAGGCGTGGTCCTGCGGGAGGCCGGGAAACTGGCTCACATCCCGGCCGTACTCGCCGAAGGAAGTCTCGACCTGAGCAACCTCATCGGCACCCCGTGGGAGCTGGCGCACGCGTGGCCCGGCAGCGAGCTAGTGGTCATCGACGAGGTCGGCCACAGCACCCAGGACGAGCCGATGCGCGAGGTCCTCATCGGCGCGACGGATCGCTTCGCCTCCTGAGCCACGGATCGCGCGTGAAGGCCTCCTTCCCTCGGCTCAGCCGAGGAGATCGGACGGCGGGCTGGCCGCGGGATTCGCCGTCGCCACCATCGCCCGCAAGGTCGCGCCCGTGGCCCTGCTCGGCTGGGGCGGTCTGGCGCTCGGCCTGCTGTCGGCGGTGATCTGGAACCTTCCGGCCCTCACGGTGTCGCTGCCGCTGGGGGTCTTCATCGGACTCTTCGGCCTGGTCGGGGCCCCCGGAGTGCTCGCAGGCTCCGGTCTGCTCTCGCTGGTCCAGACCGCCGCGTCCCCCGAGCGCTCCGGCCGCGTCCTGAGCACCGTCTTCGCCGGGACGGCGGGGTTCACGGCACTGGGTGCGTTGCTGACGGGCGTCCTGCTCGACGTGCTGGGCACCGGCGTCCTGCTGAACGTCCAGGCGGGCCTGCACACCGTCTCGGCGTTGGTCGTGCTGGGCGTGTCGGCGTCGGGCAGGCTGCGCCGTGACCCGATTCCGGCGGTTCCCCGGTCCGGGTGAAGCTACGGTGGTGGAGTGCCGCATCTCTTCGCCACCAGCGACCTCCACGTCACCCATGAGGGCAACGCCCCGCTCGTCGACGAGGTCGTCCCCAGGACCCCCGACGACTGGCTGCTCGTGGCCGGTGACGTCGCCGAACGCGCCGAATCCGTGATCGGGGTGCTCAGGACCTTGCGTGAACGCTTCGCGAAGGTCGTCTGGGTGCCCGGAAACCACGAGCTGTGGACCACCCAGAAGGATGAATGTCAGCTGCGGGGACAGGCGCGCTACGAGCATCTGGTCGAGCGCTGCCGCGAGATCGACGTCCTCACCCCGGAGGACCCCTATCCGGTGTGGGAACACCAGGACAAGCCGCTGACGATCGCCCCGCTGTTCGTGCTGTACGACTACAGCTGGCGCACCCCCGCGGCCGACGGCCTGCCGATGCTGGCGGCCATCGAGCAGGCGCGCGAGGCCGGCGTGCTGTGCACGGACGAGTTCTTCCTGCATCCGGACCCGTATCCCAGCAGGCAGGCGTGGTGCGCCGACCGGGTGAAGATCAGCACGGAACGGCTGGAGGCGATCCCTGAGGACCACGGAACGATCCTCATGTCGCACTGGCCGCTGCACCGCCACCCGACCGAGCCGCTGTACTTCCCGGAGTTCGCGCTGTGGTGCGGGACGACGGAGACCGAGGACTGGCACCAGCGCTTCCGGGCGGAGGTCGCCGTCTACGGGCACCTGCACATCCCGCGCTCCACGGAGGCGGACGGGGTGCGGTTCGAAGAGGTTTCGCTCGGCTATCCGCGTGAGTGGCGGAAGCGGTCGCGGGGGCCGATCCCGCTGCGGCGCATCTTCTGACTTGTCGTGTGGTGAAGAGGGTTCTAACCCAGCCCCTCCAGTACCCAAGGTCCGTCGCGCGTGAAGACCCCGGCGAAGCGTTCTTCGACTTCTTCAAACGCGTCGTCCAGCAGGCGTCGCGCAACCGGGCACTCTGCGACGCGCTCGCCGAGACGACCGGGCTGGGTTTCAAAGCGAGCGCCGGCAACGACTTCCGGGCGGCCTCGCAGGCGTTGCTNCGAGTACGACCCGGTACGAGGGAGAACCGCCCGCGCCGCCAGGAACCACCTGGATCACGAAGCCCATCGAACGGACTCGCCGGACACGGCCTAATCAGCACGGTCCAATACGGACTCTTCGCCGGGATCCGGCTCCGGCCAGCCGGGATACGGCGGGGGAGTGCCGCCGTACTGCGGGCAGAGCGCCTGGTGATCGCACCACGCGCAGAGTTTGCTCGGATTGGGGCGGAAATCGCCGGTCTTGCCCGCTTTGAGGATCGCCTGCCAGATCGCCTCCAGTGTGCGCTCGAAGCGGATCAGCTCACCCTCGTCCGGCGTGTAGGCGAGGGACTGCCCGTCGGTGAGGTACATCAGTTTCAGCTGGCGCGGCACGACACCGCGAAGCCGCCAGAGGACCACGGCGTAGAACTTCATCTGGAACATCGCCTTGGCCTCGCCGATCTCGCGCGGCGCGGCGCCGGTCTTGTAGTCGACGACCCGGATCTCGCCGGTCGGCGCGACGTCCAGCCTGTCGACGTAGCCCCGAAGCAGCACTCCGGAGCCCAGCTCGATCTCGACGTGCAGCTCGCACGCCTCAGGCTCCAGACGGCGTGGATCCTCGAGACCGAAGTAGGTGTCGACGAGCTGCTCGGCCGACGAGAGCCACGAGGTGACGGCCTCGGGATCGTCCTGGTCGAACAGCTCGATCCATTCCGGACGTTCGGCGGACAGGTCCTCCCACGCCGGCGCGAGCAGTTCCTTGGCCTGGGGCGGGGTGCGATCGGCTTGGGGAAGGGAGAACAGGCGCTCCAGCACGGAATGCACCAGCGTGCCGCGCAGCTGGGCCTTCGTCGGGACCTCGGGCAGTCTGTCGACCGCTCGGAAGCGGTAGAGCAGCGGGCACTGCTTGAAGTCGCTGGCACGCGACGGGGACAGGGCCGGCCGACGGCGCGGGACTTCGGCGCCGGGCGGCGGATCGGCGGTGACCGTGTCGGTGTCGGGCATGGGGTGAGCGTATCGCCGGGCACCGACAGTTTCGGGACCGCGACGCACCGGAGCGGCATGACCGACACCACCCGGACGGGAAGGGCGGGTTACCGGCACCCCACACCTGGGCATCTACGCTCTGACACATGGCGGTGACGGGTGAGCAGGGCCCGCCTCGACGAGGCGTGGCGCCAGAGGGTGGGCTCCTGCTGTTCCGGGTCTCCGGGATCCCCGTGCTGCTGGCCCCTTCGTGGTGGATCGGCTCCCTGATCATCGTGGTGCTCTACACGCCGCTGGTCGGGAGGATCCTGCCCGGCGCGACGACGCTGACCTCGTGGCTGCTGGCGGCCGCGTTCGCGGTCCTTCTCGGACTCTCGGTGCTCGCGCACGAACTCGGGCACTGCCTGGTCGCGCTGCGGCTCGGGATCCCGGTCCGGCGCCTGCGGCTGTTCCTGCTCGGTGGTCTCTCCGAGGTCGCCAGGACACCCCGCGAGCCGAGGCAGGAAGGGCTCGTCGCGGCCGCGGGACCGATCGTTTCCCTGCTGCTCGGCGGTTTCTGCGGTCTGCTCATGTTCGCCGTCCCACCGGAAAGCGCGGCATGGCTGCTCATCGCCGAATGCGCCGTCGCGAACTTCGCCGTCGGGATCTTCAACCTCCTTCCCGGGCTTCCGCTCGACGGCGGCAGGCTGGTCCGCGCCGGGGTCTGGGCGGCGACCGGCCGCCGTGAGAAGGGCACGCGGGCAGCGGTCGTCGGTGGCGGTGTCGTCGCCGCCGGACTGCTCGTCTGGGCGCTGTGGGGACTGGCGGCGGGCAGCGAGGACCGCTGGCTCCGGCTCGGTGTCTGTGTCGTGACGGCGTGGTTCGTGATCCTCGGCGCCCGAAGCGAACTCGCCGCCGAAACCCGCCGGGGGTGGCCGGAAGGTGTGCGGCTGAGCGAACTCGTCCGTCCCGTTCTCCAGCTTCCGGCGGAAAGCCCAGTCTCGGACGCGCTGGCCGCATCGGCGGGCCGCGGGGTGGTCCTGGTGCGTGCCGACGGCGTCGCGGCGGGCCTGCTCGACGAGACGGCAGCCGCGCAGCTGGCCGGGACGTCGCCGCACGCGCCCGCGGAGATGGCCGCGGAGCCGATCCGCGCCGACACCGTGCTGCTTTCCTCGGAGTCGGGGGAGGAGATCGCCGAGCGGGTGCGGGAAACGGCCGCGTGGCAGTTCCTCGTGGTGGACGACGAAGGCAGGCCCGCCGGGGTGCTCAGGCGTGAAGACCTGCGCGCCGCGATGACCCGGAGCCGACCCCCGGCGTAGCGCGGTGCGGCCACCTGCGAGGATCGGTCGTCGATCTGTGTTCGCGCGTATGGAGGTTCAGTGTCGGTCCGAGGGCCGTTTCGTGTTGGTGACCGGGTTCAGCTGACCGACTCCAAGGGGCGGCACTACACCATGGTCCTCGCCGAGGGACAGCAATATCACACCCATCGCGGCGCGCTGGCGCATGACGACGTGATCGGTGCGCAGGAGGGATCGGTCGTCACTTCGGCAGGCGGCAGCCACTATCTGGCGCTTCGCCCGCTGCTGCCGGACTACGTGTTGTCGATGCCGCGTGGCGCGCAGGTGATCTACCCGAAGGACGCCGCGCAGATCGTGATGTGGGGCGACATCTTCCCGGGGGCGCGGGTACTCGAGGCCGGCGCCGGCTCCGGCGCGCTGACCTGTTCGCTGCTGCGGGCGGTCGGTTCGGAAGGGACCGTGCAGTCCTACGAGATCCGGGACGACCACGCCGAACACGCCGAGCGGAACGTCGAGAAGTTCTTCGGCCGCAAGCCGGACAACTGGTCGCTGACGGTCGCGGACCTGTCGACGCACACCGGCGAGGTCGACCGCGTCGTCCTCGACATGCTGGCGCCTTGGGACCAGCTGGACACGGTCGCCGCGCATCTGGTGCCGGGCGGCGTGCTCACGGTCTATGTGGCGACGGTCACACAGCTTTCGCGGATCACGGAAGCCTTGCGGGACCAGCAGTGCTGGACCGAGCCGGAATCGTGGGAGACCCTCATGCGGCCTTGGCACGTCGTGAGCCTCGCGGTGCGGCCGGACCACCGGATGGTCGCGCACACCGCGTTCCTGCTGACGGCGCGCCGTCTGGCTGACGGCACCGTTTCGCCGCGGGTGCACCGCCGCTCCGGCAAGGGTTCGTCGGCGCCGAGCCACAGGAATACGGCACCCGCCTGGCCGACGCACCCGAAATCTGTAAGGACGGTTAGAACCGTCCTTACCACTCACGAGACCCGCCCCAATTCCCTCCGCCACCCTCTATGTCCACAGTGGACTTAAGACCCGCCGTCCGCCGGATTTCGTCGCTCCAACAGACTTCACCACCTTGCGGCGTCGCACGCCTTTGATAGCGTCACCGCGGGCGTCCTGTGAACCAGTGACGTTCGGGGGAGGGGCGGAATGGCTGACGAGCACCATGCGATGCGGTTGGAGACCGGGGTCGCGCTGATCAACGCGTTGACCGGGGAACATGTCCACGGCAGGCCGAAACCGGCGCTCCGGGGGCAGGACCTGGTCCGGGCCACGACCGAAGCGCTCGAAACCGGGAACGGTCGGGTCGACGTGCTCACCGCGGAGCGGCTGCGAAATCTCGCGGCGCGGCTACGGGAGATCATCGAGTCGCTTTCCCGGCGGGAGTACGACCAGGCGGCCGGGCTGCTCAACCGGATGCTCGTCGACAGCAAGGCCCGGCCGTCCTTGCATCGCCACGGCGAACAGTCGTGGCATCTGCATTTCCACGGTCCTGAAGCCGACATCGTCCAGCAGTGGGCGGCTGGCCTCGCGGTGTCCGTGGCCGCGGCGCTCGGCGGCGACATCCCGCATCGCGTCGGGTTGTGCGCGGCGCCGCGGTGCGATCAGGTGTACATCGACGCGAGCCAGGCGCAGATCAAGCGGTTCTGCGGGCTGGCCTGCCAGAACCGGGTGAAGGCCGCCGCGTACCGCGCCCGCCGTTCAGGAGCGTGAGCCTCGCGGTGCCGCGTCGACGTACCACTCGCGGTTGAACACGAAGCCGAAGAGCGGCGCCGGAATCCGGGTGAGCACGCGCATCAGCGGCGCGAGCCTGCCGTTGTCGCTCACCTGCGAGGAATGGGCGGCGATCGCGGCCTGTTTCTGGCGCGCGAAGCGCCGGACGTCGAAGGTGTGCGTGATCTCGGGTTTGGCGCTGTAGGCGCGGAGAAGCGCGTCGACGTCATAGCGGAACGGGATCCGTGACAAGCGCACGATCCACACCAGGCGCGCGACGACGTCGCGGGGGATCGTGGCCTCCAGCGGACGGACGTCGCCCGCGAGTTCCGCCGCCCGCTTGCCGACCTCGTGTACCTTGACGTGGTCGCGGTGACCGTAGCCGCCGTTGCGGTCGTAGCTCAATAGGACCGAAGCCCCCTCTTCGCGCAGGATCGCCACGAGCCGCGCCGCCGCTTCGTCGGTGCTCGCGCGGACGAAGCGGACCCAGTCCGGCGGGTCCGGATAGAGGATCGCGCCGTGACCGCTGCCGGCGTAGCCGAGATGAACGACGCGCGCGACGCGTCCGCGCCCCGCATGCCGATGGTGGCGACGACGAGGACGACACGGTGGCCGTCCGCGGCGGCGCGGGCGAGGGTGCCGCCGGTCAGCAGGGCTTCGTCGTCGGGATGGGCGGGAAGGCCACGATGGTCGTCACGCTCCGAGCATGCCAGTGGTCGTCGGAACGGTCGGCGGTGAACTCTTGACCGTCCGTCGACCCTGTGGGTAATCTTCCCTTTACTTTCCGATAGTAAGGAAAGTTTCTTATTTAACTCCGCCGCCCTGACCGTCGGCGCGCCAACGTCGGTGCCGTCGACGCGAGAGGAGAAGCCGAATGCGTTGGGACAAGATCCGCCTCCGGGTGACGGCCGCACTGGCCGCCGGACTGCTGGCCCCGGTCGCGACCGCGAGCACGTCGACGGCGGCCGAGACCGCGGCAGAGCCCGCAACGCAGGCAGCCGCCGCGCTGCCGCCGGGCAGTCCGGCGGCGATCAACGGACAGCTGAAGGTCTGCGGTCTCCAGCTCTGCAACTCCGCAGGCAAGCCGATCCAGCTCCGTGGCATGAGCACCCACGGCATCCAGTGGTTCAGCCAGTGCGTGAAGACCGCTTCACTCGACGCACTGGCCAACGACTGGAAGGCCGACGTCCTCCGGATCTCGATGTACATCCAGGAAGGCGGCTACGAGACCGACCCGCGCAAGTTCACCGACATGGTGCACGGGTACATCGAAGAGGCCACCAAACGCGGGATGTACGCCCTGGTCGACTGGCACCAGCTCACCCCCGGCGACCCGAACGCGAACCTCAGCCGCGCCAAGACGTTCTTCACCGAGATCGCCCAGCGGCACAAGGACAAGACCAACATCATCTACGACATCGCCAACGAGCCCAACAACGTCAGCTGGGACCGGGTCCGCAGCTACGCGGAGCAGATGATCCCGGTCATCCGCGCTCAGGACTCCGACGGCGTCGTGCTCGTGGGCACGCACGGCTGGGGCTCGCTCGGCATCTCCGACGGCCGCGACGAGACCGACATCATCAACAACCCGGTGCGCGCCAGCAACTTCATGTACACGTTCCACTTCTACGCCGCGTCGCACAAAACCGAGTACTTCAACGCGCTGAGCCGCGCCGCGAGCAAGATCCCGCTGTTCGTGACCGAGTTCGGCACCCAGACCGCCAGCGGTGACGGCGCGAACGACTTCACCAACTCGCAGAAGTACCTCGACTTCCTCGCGTCGAAGAAGATCAGCTGGACGAACTGGAACTTCTCCGACGACAGCCGTTCGGGCGCGGTGTTCAAGCCGGGCACCTGCTCGGGCAGCTCGTTCACCGGTACGGCTCCGCTGAAGCCCGCCGGTGTCTGGATCCGGGACCGCATCCGCACCGCGGACAACTTCCCGACCTCCTGATCCCGGCAGCGCGCACGTCAGGAAAGGGTCGTTCAGGACGTTTTCCGAGATCGGAAGAG
>NZ_CP150484.1:5102567-5157301 GCF_037997115.1 Amycolatopsis coloradensis | reverse complement strand
ATGACCGAGCGCACGCCGTTGGCCTCGTCGATGTGGCCGTTGACGTCCAGCGGCTTCGTCCGCTCGTAATGGTGATCATGCCCGGCGAACACGACGTCCGCCTTCGCCCTGGCCAGCTCGTTCCACAACGGCGCCACGCTCTTCGCGTCGCCGGAGTTCCCCGAGTTGAAGCGCGGGTGGTGCCAGTATCCGGCGATACAGGACTTCTTCGTTTTCGCCAGATCCTTGCGCAGCCACGCCACCTGCTCGGCGCCCCCGCCGTTGTACACCGGATCCGAATCGAGCGCGACGAAGTGGAAGGCGCCGACGTCGAAGCTGTAGTACGGCTTCCCCTTCGGTGTCGCGATCTTCCCGAAGTACTGCTTGTATCCCGCCAGCTCGTTGTTCCACTCGTGGTTGCCCGGCGTGGGTTTGGTGATCTTCTTGAACTTGCCCCAGGTCTTGTCGTAATAGGTCCGGAACTCCTCTATGGTGCCGTCGACGTATTGGTTGTCGCCGACCGTCAGCACGTACCGGGGGTTGATCTTGCTCACCAGCTCCGCCGTCCGCTGGTGCTCGGACGGCAGCTCCGCCTTGGCGATGTCGCCGGCGAGCGCGATGACGATGCCGTCGGACGCCGCCGGCCGGGTGGACGCCTTCACCGGCACGGTCGATCCGGACAGGTTCCCCGCCGCGTCGCGCGCCCGCACCGCGTACTGGAAGTCGAAGCCCGACGCCAGCGACGTGTCGGTGTAGGAAGTCGTCGTGGACCGGCCGATGACGTTGCCGTTGCGCAGGACTTCGTACTCGGCGACCCCGACGTTGTCGGTGGACGCGGTCCAGCCGAGCGTGATGCTCTCGGTGGTGGACGACGCCTGCCGCAGCCCGGTCGGCACCGACGGCGGCTGGATGTCGCCGTCTCCCGTCCGGACACCGTAGACCTCCAGCTCCCACAGCGAGTACCCGTAAACGGTCGCCCGTGCCGTACCGAAAATCCGGACGTGCCTGGCGGAGGTGTTCAGCTCGGTGAACTCGTCGAGGCCGCCGTCGCTGCCCACGACGGTTTTCACGCCGCGCCAGTTCTGGCCGTCGTCGGACGCCTGGACCTGATAGTCCTTCGCGTGGGCCGATTCCCAGAACACCTTGATCCGGCTGATGTCCGCCGGGCCGCCGAGATCGACTGCGATCCACTGTGGATCGCCCTCCAGGCTCGCCCATCGGGTCGTCGAATCGCCGTCGACGGCGAGCGCGCCACTGAAACCCTCACTCTCCACGGTGGAGGTCGTGGTGCGTTTGTCGACCGACAGCAGGGACTCCGCCGTGGCGTTGGAAGCGGTCACGGGCTGAGCGAGCAGGACGATCGCCGCGATCGCGGCGATGCCCGGCTTCACCATTCGATTCACCTGTACTCCTGGATGGGCCTAAGGCGTGCTTCATGTTGAGAGGTAAGCAATGGGTCATGTCTTGACCAGGGGCTACCGATGAGCCTGGCGTGTCTTGACCATCCACAAGGGACGTCGGCCAGGCAGTAGTGTTCGTCTTGGGCACTTTGCGCAGGGGTCGTGAGTGGCAATGAGCGTTCTAACCATCATTGCCACGGCAACAACTTCCCCGCGACCGCGGTCCCGCACGGCTTCAATTTCTGGTCCCCGGTCACCGACGCGGGCGCCACCAATTGGATCTACAGCTATCACCGGCACAACGACGCCGCGAACCGCCCGGCGCTGCAGGCGTTCGCGCTGTCGCATCAGCCGAGCCCGTGGATGGGCGACCGGCACACCTTCCAGGTGATGCCGGGGATCGGTCCGGTCGAGGCCGACCGGTCCCGGCGCGCGCTCGCGTTCTCCCATGACGACGAGGTCGATCGGCCGCATCACTACGGTGTCCGGTTCGCCAACGGCGTCACCACCGACATCGCACCGGCGGATCACGCGGCGCTGTTCCGCTTCACCTTCCCGGGTGATCGCGGCTGGCTGCTGTTCGACAACGCCCGCAACCGGGGCGGGTTGCGGCTCGACGCGGCGAACGGCGTGGTCACCGGCCACACATGGGTGCGCAGCAGGTTGTCGACCGGGACGCGGCGGATGTTCGTGTACGCCGAGTTCGACGTCCCGGCCGAACGCGGAGGGAGGATCCGGCGTCCGGTGTGGCGCACGGTGACCGGCTTCCTGGAGTTCGCCGCGGGCGAGGTGACGATGCGGATCGCGACGTCGCTGATCAGCCTCGCGCAGGCCAAGCGGAACCTCGACCAGGAGATCCCGGCAGGCACGAGCTTCGAGCAGGTCCGTGACCAGGCCCGCGCGCAGTGGGCCGAGGTGCTGGGCCGGGTCGAGATCGAGGGCGCGACCGAGGACCAGCGCACCACGTTCTACTCGAACCTCTACCGGCTGTTCCTGTACCCGAACTCCGCGCACGAAGTCACCCCGAAGGGTGTCCGTCACGCGAGCCCGGTCATCCGCCGCCTGTGGCCCAGCACGCGCACCAGGACCGGCGCGAAGGTCGTGGACGGCGAGATGTACGTCAACAACGGCTTCTGGGACACCTACCGCACCACGTGGCCCGCGTATGCCCTGCTCACGCCCGGCCGGTGCGGGCGGATGATCGACGGGTTCGTCCAGCAGTACCGCGAAGGCGGCTGGATCTCGCGCTGGTCCTCCCCCGGTTACGCCAACCTCATGACCGGCACCAGTTCCGACGTGGCGTTCGCCGACGCGTACCTCAAAGGCGTGCGCGGCTTCGACGTCGAGGCCGCCTACGAAGCCGCGCTGAAGAACGCGACGGTCACGCCACGCGGGCAGAGTGTCGGCCGCAAGGGCCTGCACGAGTCGATCTTCCTCGGCTTCACGCCGACATCGGTCCACGAAGGCCTGTCTTGGGCACTGGAGGGCTGCATCAACGACTTCGGCCTGGCCAATTTCGCCGAAGCGCTCGGGCACCACGACGACGCCGCGTACTTCCGGCAGCGGTCGCAGCAATACGCGAACCACTTCGACCCTCTGATCGGGTTCTTCCAGGGTCGCAATCGCGACGGCAGCCGCCATTTCGCCGCCGAGGGCTACGACCCTGAGGCGTGGGGCGGCGACTTCACCGAGACGAACTCCTGGAACACCGCTTTCTCCGTACCCCACGACGGCGCCGGGCTCGCCGCGCTGCACGGCGGCACCGAAGCGCTGGAGTCCAAACTGGACACTTTCTTCGCGACCCCGGAGACCGGCCTCAAACCCGGCTCCTACGGCGGGCTGATCCACGAGATGACCGAGGCCCGCGACGTCCGGATGGGACAGTACGGACACTCCAACCAGCCGTCCCATCACATCCCCTGGATCTACCACTACGCGGGCGCGCCGGCGAAGACGCAGCGGATCGTGCGGGAAGTCCTGCGGCGACTCTACGTCGGAAGCGACCTCGGCCAGGGCTATCCGGGCGACGAGGACAACGGCGAGATGTCCGCTTGGTACGTCTTCGCCGCGCTCGGCTTCTATCCGCTGGCGATGGGCAGCCCCGAGTACGTGCTCGGCGCACCGTTGTTCACGAAGGCGACCGTCCACCTGGAGAACGGGAAGGACCTGGTCATCGAGGCGCCCGGCAACACCGGCGACACCGTGTACGTGCAAGGGCTCACGATCGACGGACGTCCGCACGAGAGCAGCTCGCTCCCGCATTCCACGCTGGCCGAGGGCGCCGTGCTGCGGTTCACGATGGGCGAGCAGCCGTCGGACTGGGGCCGCTCCCCAGCTGAGCCCGCCGACCCGCGGCCGCTCACGGACATCACGATGGCCGACGGTCCCCTGTTCGACGACACCACCAAGACCGAGGCCACCTTCCCCGAGCGCGAACCGGTCATCGAGTTCCCAGTCGAGGACGGGTCGCGGGAGATGGTGATGTACACGCTGACCTCGGGCAGCCGCAGGGGTGATCCGCGTTCGTGGGTGCTGGAGGGATCCGACGACGGCGAGCACTGGACGCTGCTGGACCAGCGTGAAGGCGAGACGTTCCGTTGGCGCCGTCAGACGCGGCCGTTCGCCCTCGCCGTCCCGGCGAGGTACGCCCGATACCGTCTTCGCGTCACCTCGTCCACCGCCCGGCGGGTCACCCTCGCCCAAGGAGAGCTGCTCGCCCGATGATGACCCGCATCACCCAGGCCACGACCGACCGTCTGGTCGCCTCCGATCCAGGCCTGGTCCGGCTCCGGCTCGGCTTCTCGGCCGTCCTCAGCATCGTCGTCGCGGTGCTGGCGATCCTGCCGTTCCATCAGCCGCTCACGATCATCCTCGTCGCAGCGATCGCGGCGATGACGTCAGCCTTCACCGTCAACGACGCGACCCCGGGCCAGCAGGCGGTGACGCTGGTGCTGGGGCTGATGCTCGGTGCGGCGTCGCTCACGGCGGCGAGCGTGGGCTCGGCGGTGCCGCCACTGGACAGTGTCGTGTTCGTCCTGCTGATCTTCGTCGCGGTCTACGCCCAGCGGTTCGGCTCGCGTGGGATCGCGCTGGGCTCGCTGTCGTTCTTCCTGTTCTTCTTCGCGATGTTCCTGCAGACCCATTTGAAGCAGGTCCCGGCGCTGCTGCTGGCGCTGACCATCGGGATCGCGGCCAACGCGGTCGTCCGGTTCGTCCTGGTGCGCAGGCACACCGACGCGGAGTTCCTCCGGATCCGGCGGGCGTTCCGGGCCCGGCTCGCCGCGGTGGTGCGCGCGTCCGAAGACCACCTCGCCGTGGGCGGCAGCGAACGCACCCGTAAACGGCTCCGCACGACGAACGCCCGCATGCACGAGTCCGTCCTGCTCATCGAGGACACCGCGCCGGAGGTGATCGGCGCGGACTCGGTGAACCGGCTCCGCCGCCGGGCGATCGAGGTCGAGCTGGCGGTGCAGTGGCTCACGATCACGGTGCAGCGCACCTGCGCCGAGGACCTCGACGAGGACGTCCGCGACGATCTGATCGCCCGGATGCGGCGCTTCCGGTCGCTGATCGAGCGCGACCCGCGAGAGTTGCCACTGATCAGCGAGACCGAAGAGTTCAGCAAGATGCTGGTGGAAGGCAGCCGGATCGACGAGCACGCCGCACCCGGTGACGGCGTCCGCCGCGCGCTCGCCGAACTCGCGCTGGCCGACGTGCGCGCACAGCGGGTGGCCGAGCACGACGTCTCCGATGCCGCCGACGATCCCGAAGACCCCGAGGAGGAGAAGTCGGCGGCGTTCGCCTACGACAACCAGACGCGCAGCGCCATCCAGGCCGTGGTGGGCGGCGGTCTGGCCGTGCTCGGCGGAGAGCTTGTGTCGAGCCAGCGGTGGTACTGGGCGGTGCTGACCGTGTTCGTGGTGTTCATCGGCTCGTCGACCGCGGGGGCGACGTTCGTCAAGGGAGTCCGGCGGCTCGGCGGCACGCTGATCGGGATCGTGGGCGGGCTGGTGCTGACGCTGCTGGTGTCGGGCAGTGTGCCGGCGACGCTGGCGCTGATCCTGGTGTGCGTGTTCGGCATGGTCTACATAGCGCGGGTATCGCAGGTGATCATGGCGTTCTTCATCACCAGCATGCTCGGGCTGCTGTACAGCCTGCTGGGGACGTTCAGCCTCGAGGTGCTGTGGATCCGGGTCGCGGAGACCGCCGTGGGCGCGGCGGCCGGGGTGCTGGCGGCGGTGGTGATCGTGCCGGTGCGCACGCGGGCGGTGATGCTGGACGACGTCTCGGCGTTGCTGGAGGAGTTGGACGAGTTCGTCGAGAAGGCTGCGGGCCTGCTGTCCGGCGCGGAGAACGTGAGCGTCATCGAGAAGTCGCGTGATCTGGACCGGGCGGTGGACAAGGTCCGCACGACGATCGAGCCGCTCACCCATCCGGTGAATCTCAGCAGCCGCCGTGACTACGGCTGGCACGTGCTCACCACGGTGGAGACGATCGCCTTCCGCGCCCGCCACGTCGCCGCGCGGTCGCAGCCGGGGCTGCTGCTCAACGAGGCGGACCGGCTGCTGCTGTACACCGGGCGGATCCGGGAGAACACCGCGGTGCTGAGGAAGGCGATCGGTGATCCCGGCGGTTCGGGGCACGGGATGCTGATCCGGGACGACGGTACGCCGGTGGCGGACCGGATCGACGATCCGCGGGCGCGTTCGGTGCTCACCAGTCTCGGGCATCTCGACGAGACGGTGATCGCGCTGGGCCGCGCGTTCGGGGTCGAGGCCACGGATCCGGAGCCGTCAAGGATCAGCTCTTCGGCTTGGGACAGTTCTTCCACGAGAAGTGGTACGTGGTCTTGATGGAACCGTCGGTCGAGTCCATCGTCACGAAGCTGGTGGTCTTCTTCGGATCGGAAGTGCCGACCGCGGCCCGCAGTTCCGTGTTGATGTTGAAGTTCCGGTCCTCGCCGCAGGGTTTGTAGACGATGGCGCCGACTTCGATGTTGTCGGTGAACTGCCAGTTGTCCTCGAACGGGCCTTTGAGGCTGTGGGTCACATAGGACGTCGGGGAATTGCCCTGGAAGTAGTAGTTGGCCCGTTCCAGCCCGGTGGCTCCCGCGGCCAAGGAGGCGAACCCGCGGTAATCCGTGCCCGCGATGCCGTAGGTGAATCCCTGCGGCACGTGGACATACAGGTTGAGCTGGCAGTTCTTGCGCAGATCGGTCGGTTTCGCGCCGACGCCGACCTGGGCGGTGTATTCGCTGTAGGTGACGGTGAACGCGGTGTTGTCCGGCGAGACGGAAACGGCGGCCGTACCCGGTTTGCATCCGGTCCCGTTGACGGTCACCACGTCGATGACTATTTTGTCGGACGGCAACGGGGGCGGCACCCAGGCGTTCGGAGTGACGACCGAAGAGAACAGCGTTACGGCAGCAACCAGCGCGTTGAGCATGGGATCCTCCCAAGAACGGTTTCGGTCACCGGACGGGGGTGACCGCCGAAAATGAGGTCGTCGAGAAGGCTCGCCGCCGCCGAGCGGGCGGCGACGAGCGGTGAAGCCCTCGTTCAGGGCAGCCAAGACCCTGACCGGGCATGGGTGGGACGGCCTTCTTCCGCACCGGGAAGCAGGCCGTCACCCGGAAACAGCTGTCAGGAGGTCGGGCAGGTCTTCCACGAGAAGTGGTAGGTGGTCTTGAACGCGCCGTCGGTCGAATCCATCGTGATGAAACTGGTGGTCTTCTTCGGATCCGACGAACCGGCACCGACCCTCAGTTCCGTGTTCACGTTGAGGTTCCGGTCCTCACCGCACGGCTTGTAGATGATGACACCACCTTCGGCCTCGTCACGGAATTGCCAGTTGTCCGAAATCGGCCCGTTGACGGGATGATTGACGTGCGCGGTCGGCGAATTCCCCTGGAAGTAGTAATTCGCCCGCTGCAGCGCCTTGGCGCCGGATTCGAGATAGGCGAAACCGCGGTAGTCGGCACTGGCTATGCCGTAGGTGAATCCCTGCGGAACGTGGACGTTGAGGTTGAGCTGGCAGTTCTTCCTGAAGTCGGTGGGCTTCGCGCCGACACCGACCTGGGCGGTGTATTCGCTGTAGGTGACGGTGAACGCGGTGTTGTCCTTGGCGACGGCGACCGCGGACGAACCCGGCGGACATCCGGAGCCGTTGACGGTGACGACGTCGATGACGACGCGATCGGGCGGCGGGCCCGGCGGCGGGGACATGCTGTTCGGTGTTATTATCGACGAGAAAAGCGATACGGCGGCGACCATTGCATTGAGCATGAGATCCTTCCCGAAAACTTCCACACGGGGGGGCGGGGAACTGGGCGGACTCATGTTAGCGAAAAGATCTTCACGATGCCGCCCGCCGATCGGACGCAAACCTCCCGGCAATCGGTTCATAAAATGAAGTAATGGTCTGTAACCGTTTTCCGGAGCAAATGGAGACGCCGCCGGACCGGGAAAACACCATTCACTTCGCACGATATGAAAAAGACTTTCGCGGGTTCGCGGTTGACGATTCCGGAGAGACAGGCTTTCCGTACCGCACACGGACTTCCCTCCCCACGCGGCGGAGTGCGTGAGCCGGGTCACCCGGCGGTGTGCTGCGGCCGCGGACCGCATCGATCAAGAAAACAGTGACTGGACGCACCCGAACGGCGACGCGGGACAGGACTAGCATCGCGGTACAAGTCGATGTCGCCTCAAGCTGGAGAACCGCAATGACCCAAGCCCCTGTCAACGTCACCGTCACCGGTGCGGCCGGCCAGATCGGCTACGCGCTGCTCTTCCGCATCGCGTCCGGTCAGCTGCTCGGCCCGGACACCCCGGTGAAGCTGCGGCTCCTGGAGATCCCGCAGGCGGTCAAGGCGGCTGAGGGCACCGCGATGGAACTCGAAGACGGCGCGTTCCCGCTGCTGTCGGGCATCGACATCTTCGACGACCCGAAGCAGGCTTTCGAGGGCGCGAACGTCGCCCTGCTCGTCGGCGCCCGTCCCCGTGCGAAGGGCATGGAGCGCGGCGACCTGCTCGAGGCCAACGGTGGCATCTTCAAGCCGCAGGGTGAGGCCATCAACGCCGGCGCGGCGAGCGACATCAAGGTCCTCGTGGTCGGCAACCCGGCCAACACCAACGCCCTCATCGCGCAGGCACACGCGCCCGACGTCCCGGCCGAGCGGTTCACCGCGATGACCCGCCTCGACCACAACCGCGCCCTCGCGCAGCTGTCGAAGAAGCTGGGCGTGCCAGTGACCGAGCTGAAGAAGGTCGCGATCTGGGGCAACCACTCCGCGACGCAGTACCCGTCGATCGCGCACGCCGAGGTGTCCGGCAAGCCCGCGACCGAGGTCATCACCGACCAGGCGTGGTTGGCCAACGACTTCATCCCGACCGTCGCCAAGCGCGGCGCGGCGATCATCGAGGCCCGCGGCCTGTCCTCCGCGGCGTCGGCCGCCTCCGCCGCGATCGACCACGTCTACACCTGGGTCAACGGCACCCCCGAAGGTGACTGGACCTCGGCGGCCGTCGTGTCCGACGGCTCCTACGGAGTCCCGGAGGGCCTGATCTCCTCGTTCCCGGTCACCGCCGCGAACGGCGAGTACAAGATCGTCCAGGGCCTGGAGATCGACGACTTCTCGCGTACCCGCATCGACGCTTCGGTCAACGAGCTGGCCGAAGAGCGCGACGCGGTGAAGAAGCTCGGCCTCATCTGAGCCTGAACCACCTTCACGAAGGCGGCCGTGTCCCCCGGGACGCGGCCGCCTTTTCGCTGCCGATGATCGTGTCGAGGTTCGCGCGGGTGGTCTCCAGCTCACCGATCGCCTCGTCGATCCGGTCGCGCTGCTGCCGCAGCGCCACCACCAGTTCCGGGCAATCCGGCGTCAACCAGCCGTCCTCGTCGACGATACAGGGCAGGATCTCCAGGATCTGCGCGGTATTCAGCCCGGCCGCCAGCAGGATCCTGATCCGCCGCACCGCCGCCACGTCGGCGTCCCCGTAGACGCGATAACCACTCGGACGCCGCTCCGGGGTGAGCAGACCCTGCTCCTCGTAGTACCGCAGCGCGCGCTCGCTGACGCCGGTCCGCCGCGCGAGTTCCCCGATCCGCATCCACACTCCCCGGACTTGACTCTCACGTCAATGTCAAGGTTTAGCTTAGCCGCCATGACCACCGTGACCGTCCTCGGACTCGGCCCCATGGGGCACGCCCTCGCCGCCGCGTTCACCGCCGCCGACCACCTCACCACCGTCTGGAATCGCACTCCTGGCAAGGAAAACGGCCTCGACGCCGCCGTCGCCACGACCGCCGCCGAAGCGATCACGGCCAGCCCGCTCGTGATCGTCTGCGTCCGGGACTACGCCGTCGCGCGGTCGATCCTCGACACCGACGCGCTCAAAGACCGCACCCTCGTGAACCTCAGCGGCGGATCACCGGAACAGGCCCGCGCAATGGCGGCCTGGACCGCCGAACACGGCATCGACTACCTCGACGGCGTGATCATGGCCACCACCGACGCGATCGGCGGCCCAGACGCGGCCCTGTTCTTCAGCGGCCCCGCCGACGTCTACGAAACACACCGGCCCACACTGGCCGCCCTCGGCGAGAACGCGCTGCACGTCGGCGACTCACCCGGCCACGCCGCAGCGTTCGACGCATCCCTGCAGGACATGCTCTGGACCTCCATGAGCGGAGTGATCCACATGCTCGCGCTCGCCAAGGCGGAGGGGATCGCCGCCGCCGACATCGCCGCACACGCCAAAGCACTCCTCGGCTTCTTCCCCGCCATGATCGACCTGCTCGCCGAACAGGTCGCCACCGGGAACTACTCCGGCGACGCCGGCACCCTTGAATCCACCGCCGCGACGATGGACCACATCCTCGACGCGATCCGCGCGCAAGACCTCGACAACGGCATCCTGTCCGCCGCCCGCGCCGAAGTACAGCGAGCCATCGACGCGGGGCACGGGGAAGACGGGTTCGCCAGGCTCGCCGCCCTCTAAGAGCGGAACTGCCGCGCCTTGATCCCGTACTGGCCCATCTTCCGGTACAGCGTCGCCCGGCCCATCCCGAGCTTCTCCGCCGCACCGACCACAGTGGACCCCGGCTCGGCGAGACACCGCACGATCTCGTCCCGCTCCATCGCCTGCAACCGGCTCAACCGATGCCCCACCCCGGAGAACACCTCCGCCGGCAGATGCCTGCTGTCGATCACATCCGACCTCGACGCCGCCTCCCGCACCACCCGGCGCAACTGCTTGGCGTTCTCCGGCCAGTCACAAGCGGTCAGCGCCCGCACCGCGGCCGGGGTGAACACCACCTCGCGACCCCGGTCGCGGCGGGCGAAATGATGGGCCAGCGGAAGCACGTCATCCGGCCGGAACCGCAACGCCGGAACCTCGACCACGACCTCCACCAGCGGGGCGAGCGCCTCCGGGAGCGCACCGGCGTCCTCCGCGGTCAGCACGAACGGCGGCGGCTCACCCTCCCGCCGAGCGCCGGCGAACAACCCAGCCAGCTCGGCGGCCGCCCACGCAGGGAGCGTGTCCACCCCCGAGACGATCACGCACGTCTCGTCCTTGAGCAGTTCCGGAGTCCACAACGTCAGCCACGTGTCCACGTCGTCCGGCGCGGGCGGACGCGCGTTGAGCACCCGGTCCCTCGGCCACGTCGCCCGCCGCGCAGCCGACGCGAGCGCCGTCTTCCCCGACCCGGTCTCACCGACGACAGCCACCACCCGCCCACGGCTCAACGCGGAACCCACCTCACCGAGAGCGTCCGACCAGCCCCGCGACAGACTCGGCACATCAGCCGGATCGAACCGATCCGGCCGCACCCGGAACACCTCACCCCGCGGCGCCGGCCGCGGCGTCCGCCCCGACGCCCGCGCCAGCATCAACGCCGCCGTGTTCCCGGCCGCCGCCTGCGCCAGCGCCAGCAGCAACTCCGACGACTGATCCGACCACGTCGTCAGATTCACGCTCCCGGCCAGCGCACCGGTCAGCGGATCCAGCACCGGCACCGCCGCACACGTATAACCCCGCAACCCCGTGCAGTAATGCTCCGCCGCCCGCACCAACGTCGGCGCGCGATCGGCCAGCGCCAAACCCAGCCCATTGGTCCCGGCGTTGCTCTCCGCGAAGTAGAACCCCGGCGCCAGATGCACCCGATCCAACGACCGGACGATCGACGCGTCCGTGCACAGCCTGCTCAGCACCAAGCCCTCACTGTCGGTGATCATCAAGCTGACCGGCTCATTCGCCAACGTCGCCTGCAGACCCCGCAACACCTCGTTGCCGCACTCGTACAGCAGCNCCGGCTCATTCGCCAACGTCGCCTGCAGACCCCGCAACACCTCGTTGCCGCACTCGTACAGCAGCGAACCGGTGTCCAACGACCCGGTGAACACCGGCCGGACCTCGTCCTCGGGCGCGCCGTACCGGGCGCTGCGCTGCCAGGACGCCCGCAACCGCGGCGCGATCACCGCATTCGCGCTCTCCACATCGACCTCCCGGGACGCCACAGCGCGTTCGGACCTTCGCCCAGCGTACGTCCGCGGTCATTGCCACACAGGCCCGCCGGTGTCTCAAACTGAGACACCGACTGCCTCCCTGACCTGCGCCGACCCCCCTACCGTTCACCTCCAACGTGCCAACGGCGGTCACGAACGCGGAGGAAGACCCATGTACACCAAGGACGGCGACAGCTACTTCATCGTGGACGCGCACGTCGCGCTCTGGGACGCCCGGCCGGAGAACCAGGCCAACATCCACGGCAAGCAGTTCATCGACTGCTTCTACGACTACCACCGCAACCTCAGCCCGGAATCCGAGCTGTGGTCCTACGAGGAATACCTCTACTACGGCGGCGCGCGCCTGATGAAGGACCTCTTCCAGGACGGCTACGTCGACCACGCCATCTTCCAGCCCGCCCACCTCGGCGCCTTCTACAAGAACGGCTTCGGCCAGACCGAAGAGGCATTCGCCCTCACCAAACAGCACCCGGACAAACTCACCTACAACCACTACTTCGACCCGCGCCTCGAACAAGCCGGCCTCGACCAGCTCCGCTGCGACGCCGAACGCTTCGGCCTCAAAGGCGTCAAGCTCTACACCGCGGAATGGCGGGACGACTCCCGCGGCTACAAACTCGACGACCCCTGGTGCCGCCGCTACCTGGAAACGTGTCTCGACCTCGGCATCCGCAACATCCACATCCACAAGGGCCCCACCATCCGCCCGCTCGACCGCGACGCCTTCGACGTCGCCGACATCGACAAGGTCGCCACCGACTACACCGACCTCGACTTCGTCGTCGAACACTGCGGGCTCCCCCGGCTCGAAGACTTCTGCTGGATCGCCACCCAGGAACCCAACGTCCACGCCGGCCTAGCCGTCGCGATGCCGTTCATCCACACCCGCCCGCGCTACTTCGCCCAGATCATCGGCGAACTGCTCTACTGGCTCGACGAAGACCGCATCCAGTTCTCCAGCGACTACGCGCTCTGGACCCCGAAGTGGCTGGTCGAACGGTTCGTCGACTTCCAGATCCCCGAGGACATGACCGAATACGCACCGCTGACCATCGACCAGAAACGCAAGATCCTCGGCCTCAACGCCGCCGCGATGTACGACCTCCCCGTACCCGAGGAACTCCAGGTCCGGCGCATCGAAACCCAAGCCGTCTCGGTGGCCTGACATGCGCGAACACGACGCCTACACCGCACTCCACGCCGTCTTCGACCCTGAACTCGACGAACCCATCACCGACCTCGGCTTCGTCCGCTCCCTCACCGTCGACGGAACGGAGGTCACCGTCCATCTGAGGCTCCCGACGTCGTTCTGCTCACCGAACTTCGCCTACCTGATGGCCTCCGACGCCAAAGACGTCCTCACCGCGCTCGACGGAGTGTCCCGGGTCCATGTCGTGCTGGACGACCATCACGACTCCGACCTCATCAACCGCGGCCTGGCCGCCGACGCCGGCTACCGCGGCACCTTCGGCGCCGAAGCCGACCAGGACCTCGACGCACTCCGGCTCACCTTCCGCCGCAAAGCCCACACCGCGGCCATGGAACGCGCCCTCACCCGGCTCCTGCGCGAGAACCGGGAACTGACCGACGACCGACTCCACGACATCACCCTCGCCGACCTGCCCGACCACCGCACCACCCACGCACTCCTGCGCCGACGGGCCGCGCTCGGACTCGATACCGCGCCGGAGGCACCGGTCCTCGTCGACGACCACGGAAAGCCTTACCCCCGCGAAGAAGTCCCGCTTCGGCTGCGCTTCGCCCGCTCCGTCCGCATCTCGATCGACGGCAACGCGCACTTCTGCCGCGACCTGCTGCGCACCCGCTACCCGGAATCCGCCGCCGATCAGACACCCCGCAACCAGGAGGTCCACGCATCGTGAAAGCGATCCAGGTCATTGGCTACCACGAAAAGCTCCAGCTGACCGAGGTCGCCGAACCCGAACCCACCGGCCCCTACGACGTCATCGTCCGCATCGGCGGCGCCGGCGTCTGCCGCACCGATCTCCACATCCTCGAAGGCCAATGGGCCGAGAAATCCGGCGTCACCCTGCCATACACGATCGGCCACGAGAACGCCGGCTGGGTACACGCCGTCGGCAGCGCGGTGACCAACGTGGCCGAAGGCGACAAGGTCATCGTCCACCCCCTCATCACCTGCGGCCTCTGCCGTGCCTGCCGTTCCGGCGACGACGTCCACTGCGCCCGATCGCAGTTCCCCGGCATCGACACCGCGGGCGGCTACGCGGAATACCTCAAGACCTCCGCCCGCAGCGTCGTCCGCATCGACGACAGCCTGGAACCCGCCGACGTCGCCGCCCTCGCCGACGCGGGTCTCACCGCGTACCACGCCGCGGCGAAAGCGGCCCGGAGGCTGAGGCCCGGCGACCGCTGCGTCGTCATCGGCGCCGGCGGTCTCGGCCACATCGGGATCCAGGTGCTCAAAGCCCTCACCGCCGTCGAACTCGTCGTCGTCGACCGCAACCCCGACGCCGTCGAACTCGCCGTCACCATCGGCGCCGACCACGGCGTCATCGCCGACGGCACCCAGATCGACCAGGTCCTCGACCTCACCGGCGGCGAAGGCGCCGAAACCGTCATCGACTTCGTCGGCGAAGGCGGCGCCACCAAGGACGGTCTCGCCATGCTGCGCCGCGCGGGCGACTACCACGTCGTCGGCTACGGGGAGAACATCGATGTCCCCACCATCGACGTCATCTCCACCGAGATCAACCTGATAGGCAACCTCGTCGGCTCCTACACCGACCTCTGTGAACTCATGGTCCTCGCCGCACAAGGCCGCGTGAAACTCCACACCGCGCGCTACCCGCTCGAAGAGTTCCAAACCGCGCTCGACGACCTCGACGCCGGACGCATCCGCGGCCGCGCGATCCTCGTCCCCTGAGGTGCTCGGTCCGTGAAGGACCCCTTACCACTCACGACACAATGGGCCCGTGCACCTCGACGAGCTCCTCACCGGCCAGCCCTCGGAAGTCCTCGACCGGACCCTCGAGCTTTCCCCCGCCGAACGGAAAGCCCTCGTCCCCGAACTCCTGGCCGCCTTCAAGGACAGCCGCGAGTTCGTCGAGATCAAGCCCGACACCTACGGCGCCCGCAACCCGCTCAGGGCCCAGCAAGCCGCGACCGCCCTCTGGACCGCCCTCCCCGCCAGCGACCCCCTGCTCCGCAAACTCTGGATCGCCTCACCCACGATCCTCGAACGCGTCCTGCAGGACCGCTCGCTCACCGAACGCAAGACGATCGCGCTGCGCATGATCGGCCACCACACCGCCTGGGAAGCCATCCGCCGCATGATCCTCGACGGCGACCTCGAACCCATCCGGACACCGGAGTACCACGCAGGCTGGTTCCGCTGGGCCGGACGCTTCGGCGGGAAACCACTCGCCGAACGGCTCCGGACCGAACGCGAAGCCCTCACCGAAATCTGGGAACTGCTCACGATCGAAGGCAACAGCGACGCCAGCTTCGCCGCTTTCGACAAGTACGTCCGCGACGAGGACAAATGGTCCACCGCGCTGCTCGAACTCACCGAGACCGGCGACCTCGACCGCACCCGGCTCCTCGACCTCACCCTCGACATCCTCGCCCGCGACTTCGCCGCCTTCCGCGCCCAGTGGTACGCCGCGCTCCACGAAGCGCTCGCCCCCACCCCGGACGAACGCACAGCGGCTCAGCACCGCTATGCCCGGCTGTGCGGAAGCGGCCTCCCACGCACCGTCTCCTTCGCCGTCAAAGCACTGTCCCTCGTGGACAAACAAGGCACCCTGGACGACCAAGCCGCACTCCAGCACCTCCCCGCCGCAGCCGCCGGACGCGGCGCCGCCACCGCCAAACTCGCCCTCAAACTCGCCGGCCGCATCGCCGACCGGCGCCCCGAACTCACCGACCTCGCCAACGAAGTCTTCGAAGCGGCACTCACCCACGACGCCTCCGACGTCCGCGCCATCGCCACCGCCCGGCTCGGTGTCGCCCCTGAGGCGGCACCAGTCATCGAGACCACCGAGTACCCGGAACCCACCCGAACACCGTGGGACCAGCGCAAGACGCTGACCGTCCCGCTCGAAATCCCCGACACCCCGGCCGCGGTCGCCGAAGCCCTCTCCTCCCTGCTCGCCGACCCCGACCAGGCCGACCTACTCCTGGCCGCCCTCGACGGCGCCCACCGTGTCGCCGGCGAACTCCAGGACGCCCTCAAACCGCTGGTGAAACGCGCCGCCCGAATCACCGACCAGAAGTACAGCGCGGCGGTACCGAAGATGATCGCCACCCTCGTCCTCGGCCTCACCGGCCGCGACGTCGCTCCCCTGCCGCAGGTCGACGGCTGGCGCCGCCCCCTCCACCACCGGATCACCGCCCTCCTCGAAGGCACCGCCGTCCCCGTCTCCGCCGCCACCCACCATGGCGGCTGGCTCGACCCGGTCGTCTTCGTCGCCCGCATGCTCGAATACCCCGACGCGGCCGAAGACGACGTCGCCGACGCACTGCTCCGGCTCGCCCCCGACACGAGATCCGCGGCCCTCGCGCTCGCCGCGGATCTCACCGGACCGCACGCCGACACCATCCGCTACGCCCTCGGCGGACCGGCCATCGACGGCACGAGCTGGACCGCCCTCGCCGCGGCCCGCGCCCGGCACCCCGAATCCGCCGACCCCGCCGCCGCACTCCGCGGCGAACCCGGACCGCCCACCACCTGGACGGCGAAAGCCGGCCTGACCCACTACGGCTCGAACACACTGAACGTCGAACAAACCCCGGAACCCGTCTCACCGGGAGTTCCCTGGCTGGGCATCCCCTTCGACGGCCGGGCCCCCGAGTGGCTCGGCTTCACCGAATGCCACGAAGCGGTCTCCTCCCCGTATGACCGCGACCACCTCGAAGCCACCGTCGCCGGGAACCTGTACTTCAACGACATCGAAGTCGGTTATCCCGTGGAGAAGGCCGCGCTGCCCCCGTTCCTCGACAGCCCCTCGGTCCCTGGACTCCCCGGCACAATGCTCCTCGCCACCACTCTCGCGCTGAAACGCCCCGCTGCCGTCCAACTCGGGACGGACGCCGTCCTCACCCTGCTGGACCAGCGGATGCTCGGCCCCCGCGCGCTCGCCGAGGCGCTGGGCGTACTCGGCTCGCAGCTCATCATCACGCGGCTGACACCCCGGCTCTCGGTCATCGCGAACGAACACCCGATCGCCGTACTGTCCACACTGGACACCTTGCTGCCGAAGCTGGCGCCCTCCCACCGCGGCATCTTCGCGCTGCTGGAGCTCGCCGCGGACCTCGTGGACCGCGGAGCGGGCACGGTCAGCGCCGAAACGAAGGAATGGCTCGCAGGCTTCAAGGGCAGCTCTAAAGCGGCGAAGGCGGCGTCACGACTCAGCGGCTGACATCCGAGCCGCCAGCACGTGCGAACAGGGCCCTCGGTTCTCCTGATGCTTGGCCCACCACGCACACGTGCACCCGGCGGGCGAAAGCCGGACACGCTGCACCGAGCCGGCGCGGGTGATCTCGTAGCCACCATCCGGCAACATACGGACGGCTCCGGCGGCGAGAAGTTCCCGGGCTTTCGCCAGCCGGCCGTTCGCCGGAACGGCCCCGCTCGGGAGCTCACGCGAGAACCACGTGCCGTCGACGACGTCGTGCCCGGCGCGACCCGCGACGAGTTCCGGAGCTTCGAGCCCGGCCGCCAGCACGTTCAGCCAACCGCCTTCGCCCGAGAAACCGCGGGACGGCTCCGGAGACAACGTGACGACGAGCCGCGCTCGCTCCAACCGAAGCACCCAAGTCGCGACCTCGCTGTCCGAGCGCGTGTAGACAGTCAGTCCCTGGACGAACCGGATGAGCGGCTCGACGATCCGCAACCGATGGAGCCCGGTCGCCGGGATCGAGTCCCGGCCCGGCCGTGACGTCAACCGGAGCCCACGGCCCGACGCCACCGCCCAAGACTTGCCGACCGAAGTGGGGAGCTTCCGCAGGAAGTTCCGCGCCTCCGCCTTGTCCAGCTCCGCCTTGTCCAGCTCCGCCTTCTCGACCGCACCCGCTGTGACAGCGGCGACCTCGGCGAACCCCGACACCCAGCGATCCGGCAACGGCACCACGGACTCGTCGTTCTGCCCGTCGAGCGTGCGGAGGCGGATTCCCTCGCCACGAACGGTCAGGTGCAACGGATCCTGGGCGACGACCCCGGCCAGAACGGTCCGCGTCGCCTCGGACAGGTCCACATTGGTGCAACCCTCACCGAGCTCACCCGCCTCCAGCAGATCGAGCCTGGCGTAAACGCCGCAGCACGGCGAGAAAGCCTCCGCTCGCAGCGTCGTCCGGTCCGCGGTGAACACCGGATCGGACTCGGCGATCAACCGCTTCACCATGGACGGCGGCGTCCAGAACCGGGTGCGGGCGACCTTCCCCAGCACGAGCAGCGCCTGGGCCGCCTGTGCTCCGGGCTCCAGAAAACCCTGGAAGAGCACGGACGTCGAGGCGTCCTCCTCCAGCTGCTCCAGCAAGACCTCGGTGATCACCGGGCAACCCTAGCCAGGGCCCCCGACAGTCTTTGCGGATTTTCTCACAAGCTTGTAGTTGATCTTGTTGATTGCCCGGCCGAATAGGTCGTTATACACTTTGAGCCTGACGACGCCGGTAGGCACGTTGCTGACACGCCCGCGAGCAGTAGTCCCGAGGCCTGCCCCGCCCTCCCCCATCCAACGGCTTACCGCAGACGACACACTCCCCTCCCCCGATTTCGTCACTGATTACCTCACTCCCCTGGCTTTGGATGAGCGCCTCGACACCGTCAAGGGTCCGCCGCAGCCCGAATTCGAAGGTGTCCAGCGGAGCGTCCATTCCCCCGGCCTTCCACAGCCGCTCCAGTGCCGGATAGCGGTCCAGGCGCTCAAAGAGGGACTCGCGTTCGCTCCACCAGCGCTCATGGGTCACCCCCGTGCGCCGCTGGAGCTCCGCGGCCTCCCCCGCCTGGCGCGCGGCCGACTCGACGAATCCGCCCACCAGGTTCACCACCGCGATCACCTCCGCCGGCGCCAAACCGCTACGCGAAGCCACGTCCAGCGCGTGGTCGTAGCCGGCCATGATGTTCGGCCCAGGGAGGCGGCGGGACCCGGAGCTGTGGACCAGCCACGGATGCCGGTGGTGCATCTCCCAGGCCCGCCGCGCCCAGCGTTCGAGGCCCGCTCGCCAGCCGAGCCCGTCCGAAGACCCCATCGGGAACTCGCCGTACACCGCGTCACGCATGAGCTCCACCAGCTCCGCCTTGCCGGGGACGTACCGGTAGAGCGACATGGTGGTGGTGCCGAACCGTTCCGCGACCTTGCGCATCGACAGCGAGGCGAGCCCTTCGGCGTCCGCGACCTCGACGGCCGCCGCGACGATCCGGCCCAGGCTCAACCCGGGCCGCTCCGGCTCGGACGCCCCCCACAGCAGTTCGATCGCACGCTCCGGATCCGGCTGCGCGTCGTCTTCCGCCACCCGCTACTCCCTTGACGCTCTTCGCTCGTTCGTGTTTAGCTGATAAACTTCAGTATATCCCATATACCTCCCGCAGGAGCGCTTCAGCATGCCCGAAATCAGGTTCTTCGTATCCCCTGTCGGCAGAGACGACTGGCCCGGCACCGCCGAACAGCCGTTCGCCAGCCCGAAAGCCGCTCAGAAGGCCGTCCGTGCCGCGACGGCCACCATGACCGGAGACGTCATCGTCTCCTTCTCGGCTGGCGTCCACCGCCTGGACGAACCTCTTGTCTTCACTGACACACAGGGTGATTCCGGGTCGAACGGCTTCCGCGTGATCTACCAGGCAGCCGACTACGGAACAGCCGATCAGGCCGAGGTCGAGCTGAGCGGCGGCCGCGAGATCACCGGCTGGACGACGGGCGACGATGGCGTCTGGACCGCGCCGATCGGCGACCTGGCACCACGACAGCTCACGGTCGACGGCAAACCCGTGGCGCGAGCGGCCCGCACGGACGGACTCCCGGGAAACGTGACGAAAACAGCAACGGGTTACGTCACGGACAGCGCGGAGCCTCAGTCGTGGCCGGACCCGTCCGGGCTGGAGTTCGTGTATCCGGGCGTCTACCCGTGGTCCGAAGCCCGGCTCGCGGTCGCGTCGATCTCCGGTGACGCCTCCTCGACCACGATCACCATGGCTCAGCCCGCCTTCGATCACGCCAAATCCCTCTACGACGCCAAGTGGTACGGCGCCGGCGGCGACGGTGCCTGGGACGGCCTCGCCGCACCGTCCACGCTAGAGAACAACGTGGCCTTCTTGACCGGGCCGGGAACCTTCGCCGTCAGCCGCACCGACACAGGCGACCACGTCCTGCACTACCGCCCGCGCCCTGGAGAGGAGATCGGCGAGACCAGCGTCGTCGCTCCGGTGCTCGAAACGCTCATCAGCGCACGAGGTGTGCACGACCTCGTGCTGCGCGGCTTCAGCTTCACCGACGCGACCTGGTCCGGCCCTGCCCGCACCGGCGGCTACCTGCACTATCACGGCAACGCACGCTACGAACGAGGTGACTTCCAGAAGATCGATCTCGGCGCGGACGTGGGCTACGTCCACGTGCCCGCGGAGCCGGTCCAGTTGCCCGCCAACGTCAGCCTCACGTCCGTCAGCCGGGTCTCTCTGGAGGGCAACCACTTCACCCGGCTCGGCGCGGGAGGACTGCTGATCGAGGACGCCACCGACGTACGGATCCTGGCGAACGTCTTCGACGAGATCTCGGGCAGCGGGATCGCCGTCCACACGAGCACCCGTGCCACGGTCGAAGACAACCTCGTCCACCACATCGGCACCGAGTACCGCGGTTCACCCGCCGTCCTCGTGGTCGAGTCCGGGGAGACCGTCGTGGCACACAACGAGATCCGCGACGTCCCGCACAACGGCATCGTGGTCACCGGCGGCGAGCGCGCCAAGGGCACGCAGGTGATCTCGAACCTCGTCGAACGCAGCATGGGGAAGCTCATGGACGGCGGCGGGATCTACCTGTCGGCCCCGCAGGGCTCGTCGTTCACCGGCGGGGCGCTGGTACGCGGCAATGTCATCCGCGACGTCCTCACGTCGTACAACTTCGGCCTCTACACCGACTACGGCGCGGCGTGGATCACCGTTCTCGGCAACATCGTCCACCGGGCCGACGCTCCGATCGTGCTCCAGGTGGGACCGCCGATGGAGAACGTCGCCTTCGTCGGCAACTTCTGGGACGCCCTGCCCGACGGCTACGACACCCCACCCGAGACGGTGACCGTGGCCGGGAACACGGTGCTGCCCAAAGAGAGCTTCGACGAGGCCGTCCGGGCGGATCCGGCGGGCGCGGACATTCTCGCGCGGGCGGGCCGCCGGGGTCTGGAACGATGATCACCGCTTCTGCCGGGCGCGAGTCCGGCAGAAGCCGCTCCGGCCACGATTCCCGAGGAGACCACGCGCGATGCCGACCCAGACCACGGAAGCCCCCGGGACCCGCCGACGTCTCGCGCGGATCGCGACCGAGGTGCTCGCCCCTTGGGTCTGGGTACTCGGTCTCCCGCTGATCGTCGGCTGGAAGGTCACGGGATATCACGTCGGCGAGACGGTGCTCTGGGGTCTCGTCGTCGGCGTCACCGGCTCGCTGATCCCGATGGCCGTGATCGTGCGCGGCGCCAGGAAGGGTAAGTGGGACAGCCACCATGTCACCGATCGCGCCGGACGGCTCGTCCCGTTCGCGGTCTGCATCGGCTCGCTGACCGCCGGCTTCGTCGGCCTGATCGCCGGCGGTGCCCCGCACGAGATGATCGCGCTCGCGGCCGCCGAGCTCGTCTGCCTGATCGCCGCGCTCGCGATCACCTTCGGGCTCGAGTTCAAGATCTCGATGCATGCGATGGTGGCGGCGGGTGCGGCCGTGATGCTGATCGGTGTCTACGGCCCCTGGCTCGCACTGGTCTTCCTCGGCGTCGCCTGGGTCTGCTGGTCCCGCGTCGAACTCGGAGATCACACCAAAGCCGAAGTCACGGCCGGGATGGCCGCGGGTGTCGTCCTTGGCGGTGGGTTTTATCTGTTGTTTGACGCGGCTTTAGCCTGAGCCACGCTGTATAGGTCGTTATACATTTAACCTAATCGCCTGACGCCTTCGGCGAGTTCGGCGACGTCGGCCGCGGCGGCGAAGCCGAGCCGGAGGAACGGTCCGGCTGGTTCGGCGGCGAAGAACCGGTCCCCCGCCCCGACCACGACTCCCCGCTCCCTCGCCGCGCGGGCGACCGCGTTCGCGTCACTCCCCGCCGGTAGCCGTACCCAAAGGTGCAGCCCGCCCTCGGGCAGCCGCGCGACAGTCCACTCAGGACGCTCCCCTGCCAGCGCCGCGGCCGCCTTTCCGCACCGCTGCCGTAGTTCCGAGCCCAGTTTCCGCACGTGACGTTCCCAGGACGGCGCGCTGAGCAGTTCGAGGGCGGCCTCCTGCAGCGGACGGGAGACGAAGAAGTCGTCGACCTGCCGGATCGCCTTCATCCGGTCGAGGACCGGCCCTCGCGCGATCACCGCGCCGATCCGAAGACTCGGCGCGGCGGCCTTGGTCACCGAGGCCAGATGGACGACCGTGCCGTCCCGGTCGTCGGTGATCAGCGGACGCGGTGCGGTCACCCCATGGGAGAGATACCGGGCGAAGTCGTCCTCCAGGACGAACGCGCCCGCCGCCCTGGCGACGTCCAGCACCCGCGTGCGCCGTTCGGCCGCGAGCACCGTCCCGGTCGGGTTGTGAAAAGTGGGCTGACAGTAGAACAGCCGGGCGCCGGTCATCGCGAACGCCTCGGCCAGCAGATCCGGGCGGACCCCGTCGTCGTCGATCGGGACCGGCACCGGGCGGAGCCCCGCCGCCCGCGCGGCGGCGAGTGCTCCCGGATAGGTCGGCGATTCGACGAGGACCGGGCTGCCGGGTGCCGCGATCGCCCGGAACGCCATGGACAGCCCGCTCTGGCCGCCCGCGGTGATCAGGACGTCGTCCGGTGACGCACCGGCCGGCCCCGCGAACACCGACCTCAACGCGGCCAGTCCGGCGGCGGGGGCCCGGTCCCAGGAATCCGGACGGCGTCCCGCCCGCGCGAGCGCCGCGCTCAGGAAGCGGGTCGCCTGGAGTGAGCGATGCGGATATCCGCCGTCGAGAAGGATCGCGCCCTCCGGTGGCGGGCCGAGGGCGCCGGTGAGGGATCTGGTGTCGACGCTGCGATCGGTCAGCGCGACCGTCTGCCACGCCGTGTCGAGCGGCTCGCCCACCGTCGTCGCCTTCGCCGCGACGTAGGTCCCGCTCCCGGGGCGGGTCACGACCGTGCCCTCGGCGGCCAGCAGGGCGATCGCGCGAGAGACCGTTCCCGGGCCGACCCGGTAGCGCTCGATCAGCTCCCGGCTACTGGGCAGCCTCTCCCCCGCGGCCGCAGTGCGGATGAGCGAACGCAGCTGGGCGACGAGCGCGGAAGTGCTACTATCCGACATGAAGCAACATAATAGTGCTACTAAGATTCTGGTGAGATCACTACTGGACGTCCCGGCCCTGAGAGCCGATACCCCGGGCAGCGAGAAGGTCGTCCACTTCAACAACGCGGGCTGCGGGCTCCTGGCGAAGCCGGTACTGGCCGCGATGCTCGATCACCTGAATCTCGAAGCCGAGACCGGCGGGTACGAGGCCGCCGCGGCACGCGCGAGCGAGGTCACCGGCTTCTACGACGAGATCGCGGCCCTGATCAACGCGAGGCCCCGCAACATCGCCTTCGCGGCGAGCGCCACCCACGCCTACTCCACCGCGCTTTCCTCGATCCGGTTCGAACCCGGCGACGTCGTGCTCACCACCCGCAACGACTTCATCTCCAACCAGATCGCGTTCCTTTCGCTACGGAAGCGGTTCGGTGTCGAGATCGT
Organism: Amycolatopsis coloradensis; assembly: GCF_037997115.1. Lineage (NCBI taxonomy): Bacteria > Bacillati > Actinomycetota > Actinomycetes > Pseudonocardiales > Pseudonocardiaceae > Amycolatopsis > Amycolatopsis coloradensis. The sequence goes on along the minus strand of NZ_CP150484.1, from coordinate 5,133,486 downwards.
GCACGCACCGGACACCCGGGAGGGCGGTGTCGACGTCGAGGCCATGGCGGCCCTGATGCGCACGAGGAGACCGAAGCTGGTCGCGGCCACGCACATCCCGACCAACTCGGGGCTCGTCCAGCCGGTCGCCGCAATCGGGCGGCGCTGCCGGGAGCTCGGCCTGCTCTACCTGGTCGACGCCTGTCAGTCGATCGGCCAGTACCCCGTCGACGTCGAGGAGATCGGAGCCGACCTGCTCACTTCGACGTGCCGCAAATTCCTGCGTGGTCCGCGCGGTTCGGGGTTCCTGTTCGTCTCCGACCGGTTCCTCGACGCCGGGCATGAGCCGCTGTTCATCGACATGCACGGTGCCCGCTGGAGCGCGCCCGGCGCGTACGAACCGGCGAAGTCGGCTTCCCGCTTCGAAGAATGGGAATTCCCTTACGCCACCGTGCTCGGCTGCGCGGCCGCGGCGCGGTATGCCCGTGAGGTCGGCCTGGAGGCGATCTCACGACGCACCCCCGCGCTCGCGGCGAGGCTGCGGGACGGTCTCGGCGCCATCGCGGGCGTCGAAGTGCTCGACCGGGGGCCGGAATTGGGCGCGCTGGTGACCTTCTCCATCAAGGGCTGGGAAGCGGTGCCCTTCAAGGAGGCGATGGACGCCCGCCGGATCAATTCGGCGCTCAGCTACCGGCAGTTCGCGCAGTTCGACTTCGGAGACAAGGACGTCGAGTGGTGCCTGCGGCTGAGCCCGCACTACTACAACACCGAACGGGAAGTGGACGACGTGGCCGCTGCCGTCGCCGAGCTGGCCGCCTGAGCGCGGTTCCCCGCCTGGACACTGGGGGTGTCCGGGCGGGGAACCGTCGGGAGGTCAGGCGCCCGCGAGGCCGCGGCGCTTCAACAGCGGCTCGATCTCCGGGTCGCGGCCACGGAACGCGCGGAAGGCCGCCATCGGGTCGACACTGCCGCCCCGCCCGAGGAGCTCGCGGCGGAAGTGGTCGCCGTTCTCCCTGCTGAGCCCGCCGTTCTCACGGAACCACTGGACGGTGTCGGCGTCGAGGACCTCGCTCCAGATGTAGGAGTAGTACCCGGCGCTGTAGCCGCCACTGAAGATGTGCGCGAAGTACGTGGTGCGGTAGCGCGGCGGCACGGCTTCCAGCGCGACACCGGCCTTGGTCAGCGCCTCGGCCTCGAACCGCTGCACGTCCTCGACGTTGTCCTCGGTGCCCAGCGAGTGCCACGCCTGGTCGAGGAGGGATGCCGCGAGGTACTCGGTGGTCGAGAAGCCTTCGCCGTACTGCTGCGACGCCAGGAGCTTGTCGATCTGCTCCTGCGGCAGCGGCTCACCGGTCACGTGGTGCTTGGCGTAGTTGGCCAGCACCTCGGGCCAGAGCATCCACATCTCGTTGACCTGCGAGGGGTACTCGACGAAGTCACGCGGGACGTTGGTGCCCGAGAACATCGGGTACTCGACATCGGAAAGCAGCGAGTGCAGCGCATGCCCGAACTCGTGGAACGCGGTGACGACCTCGTCGAAGGTCAGCAGGGTCGGCTCCCCCGCCGGCGGCTTGGCGACGTTGAGCACGTTCACCACGACCGTCTTCGTGCCCAGCAGCCTCGTCTGGTCGACGAAGTTGTTCATCCAGGCGCCGCCGCGCTTCGAGTCGCGGGCGTAGTAGTCGAGCAGGAACAGGCCGAGTTCCGTGCCGTCGGCGTCGAATACCTCGAAGATCCGGACCTCGGGGTGATACTTCGGCAGGTCTTCCCGCTCGGTGAAGCTCAGGCCGTACAGCTTGGACGCGGCGAAGAACACGCCGTCGGCCAGCACCCGGTTCAGCTCGAAATACGGGCGCAGCGCGGCGGTGTCGACCTCGAACCGGTCCTTGCGGACGCGTTCGGCGTAGAACGCCCAGTCCCACGGCCGCAGGATCGCGCCGGGGATGTCGGCTTCGAGGTAGCGCTGCAGTTCTTCGGCCTCCGCCTTGGCGTTGGCGACCGCAACGGGCGCGAGCCGTTCCAGGAGACCGACAGCGGCCTGAGCGGTCTTCGCGGTCTCGTCCTCGATGACGTACGAGGCGTGGTCGGGGAAGCCGAGCACGGCGGCCCTCTCCGCACGCAACCGGACCAGCTGGGCCACGACCTCGTTGTTGTCGAACTCGTTGCCCCGATTGCCGCGGGAGACCGACGCGGTGAAAATCCGCTCACGAAGAGCGCGATCCTCCAGCGAGGCCAGCGCGGCCTGCGCCGTCGGCAGGGTCAGCTTGAGGACGTACTTGCCCTCCTCGCCGGCGGTTTCGGCGGCCGTGGCGATCTCGTCCTCACCGAGACCGGCGAGCTCCGCGACGTCGTCGACGACCACGGCCAGTTCGTTGGTGTCCTTGAGCAGGTTCTGCTGGAACCGGGTCGACAGCGTCGAAATCTGCTCGTTCAACTCACGCAGACGCTTCTGGTCGGCTTCGGGAAGACCGGCGCCGGCGCGGCGCACGTCGGTGTGGTGACGCTCCAGCAGGCGCAGCGATTCGGCGTCGAGGCCGAGTTCGTCCCTGCGCTCGAACAGCGAGTTGATCCGGGCGAACAGCGCCGGATTCAGGTTGATGGCGTCGGCGTGCGCGGCCAGTCGCGGCGCCATCTCGGCCTGCACGCGCTGGATCTCGTCGTTCGCGTTCGACCCGGCGAGGTTGAAGAACACGCTGGAGACGCGGGACAGCAGTCTGCCGGACTTTTCGAGCGCGACGATGGTGTTCTCGAAGGTCGCCGGCTCGGCCGAGCCGGCGATTTCCTCGATCTCGGCGGCGTGCTCGGCCAGGCCCGCTTCGAAGGCGGGAAGGAAGTGCTCGTCGGCGATCCGGTCGAACGGCGGAAGGGCGTAGGGCAGCTCACTCGGCGCGGCGAACGGGTTGTCCTGCGAAATCATCGGTGTTGCTCCCGGGTCGTCGAATCTGCTGGTCTGGCCACCTTACGGGCAGCGAGGGGCCGGTGGATGCCGTCCGTGGCGGTGACGCCACCGACGGCGGTGGTCACGCTCCGGTGGTACCGCCCACCACCGCGTCGGAGCTGCGTTTTCCCTTGCCGCGCTTGGCTTTGGCCTTCGGTTCGGGTGGGGCGACACCGGTCAGGTCGCCGCCGTTGTCGTTGACGCGCAACACGAACGGACGAGTCTCGGTGTACCGGACGACCGAAACCGACGCCGGATCGACCACGATCCGCTGGAAGGAATCGAGATGCTGGCCGAGTGCGTCGGCGAGGATCGCCTTGATCACATCGCCATGGCTGCATAAGAGCCACACTGCGTTCTCGCCGTACTTAGCGGTGATCCTCGCGTCGTGCGCGCGAACGGCGGCGACCGCCCGCGCCTGCATCTCGGCGAGCCCTTCTCCGCCAGGGAAGACCGCGGCCGAGGGATGCGCCTGCACGACGCGCCACAGGGGTTCTTTGAACAGATCCTTGAGCGCGCGCCCGGTCCATTCGCCGTAGTCCACTTCGGACAAACCAGGCTCTTTGATCTTGTCCAGACCGCGTGCCTCGGCCAGCTTCGCGACCGTCTGGCGGCAGCGGAGCATCGGCGAGACCACCAGCTCGGCGAGCGGGACCGGCGCCAGGCGCTCGACGAGCGCGGCCGCCTGCGCCCGGCCGGTGTCGTCCAGGCCGACCTTGGGCGTGCGCCCGGCCAGGACGCCCGAACCGTTCGCCGTGGACTTGCCGTGGCGCAGAAGGATCACAGTACTCACGTGGCCCACCCTACGTGTCGTGCTTTGCCCGGCTACGCGATTCGTCCCCTGGATGCGTGAGGATCTACAGGTGCGGGCCCGCGCCGGGGTCCAGGACACCGGTGAAGATCAGCACGAACAGCAGGACACCGAGTACGAGCCGGTAGATCACGAACGGCACGAAGCTCTTGGTCTTGATGTAGGACATCAGCCAGGCGATGACGGCGTACCCGACGCCGAACGCGACCAGCGTCGCCAGGATCGTCGGCCCCCACTGCGCCGGGGCGCCGTCCTTGCCGATGTCGGTCAGCTTGTACAGCCCCGAGCCGAACACCGCCGGCAGCGCCAGCAGGAACGAGTACTCCGCGGCCTCCGCGCGGCTGTAGCCGAGCAGCAGACCGGCGCTGGTGGTGCCGCCGGAACGCGAGACACCCGGGATCAGCGCCAGCGCCTGGGCGAACCCGAAACCGAGGCCGTGCGGCACGGTCAGGTGGTCGAGGGTCCGCTGCTGCTTCCCGATGCGGTCGGCCACCAGAAGGATCAGGCCGAACACGATCAGTGTCGTCGCGGTGATCCGCAGGTCACGGAAGGTTTCGTCGATGGCGTCCTGCAGCAGCAGGCCCAGCACCACGATCGGCATCGAGCCGACGATGATCAGCCAGCCCAGCCGGGCGTCGGGGTCCTGGCGCCAGTCCTTCTTGTAGATCGAAAAGAACCAGGCGCGGAGGATCTTCCCGATCTTGGCCGAGAAGTACAGGATGACCGCGAGTTCGGTACCGATCTGGGTCACCGCGGTGAACGCGGCGCCCGGGTCGTCCCAGCCGGCGAGCGCCGCGGTGATCCGCAGGTGCGCGCTGGAGGAGATCGGCAGGAACTCGGTCAGGCCCTGAACGAGCCCCAGGACCAGCGCTTCGAACCATCCCATCAGGCGACACCGGCCGTTTCGATGGCCTCGGCCGCGATCTCGAGGGCGCGTGCGGAGCCCTCCGGGTCCGGCATGGCGGGCGCGACGGTCAGCGTCGTGACGCCCGATCCGGCGAAGGCCTGCATCCGTTCGGCGATGCGCTCCTTCGGCCCCAGCAGCGACGTCGCGTCGATGAACTCCAGCGGGACTGCGGCCATGGCGCCCTCGTAGTCCCTGCCCAGGTACTTCTGCTGGACGTCGGCGGCTTCGCGCTCGAAGCCCATCCGGCAGGCGAGCTGGTTGTAGAAGTTCTTCTCCCGGCTGCCCATCCCGCCGATGTACAGCGCCGCGTACCCGCGGACAGCGTCGGCGCAGGCCTTCCAGTCGTCACCGACAACGAGCGGGACGGTGGGGACGACGTCGAAGCCGTCGAGGGTACGTCCGGCCTTGTCCGCGCCGGCCTGGATCAGTTTCAGCTGCTCACCGGCGTGCTCGGGCGAATAGAACACCGGCAGCCAGCCGTCCGCGATCTCGCCGGTCAGTTCGAGGTTCTTCGGGCCGATGGCGGCCAGGTACACCGGGATCTCGTCGCGGACGGGGTGCACGGTCAGGGTCAGCGCCTTGCCGGGCCCGCCGGGCAGGGGCAGCTGGAAGTGGTCGCCGTCGTACCGGACCCGCTCGCGGCTCAGCGCCTTGCGGACGATCTCGACGTATTCGCGAGTGCGGCCGAGCGGCGACGCGAACTTCACGCCGTGCCAGCCCTCGGAGACCTGCGGGCCGGAAACACCGAGGCCGAGACGGAACCGGCCGCCGGAAAGCGTGTCCAGGGTCGCGGCGGTCATCGCGGTCATCGCCGGTGTCCGCGCGGGGATCTGCAACACCGCGCTGCCCACGTCGATCCGTGAGGTCTGCGCCGCCACCCATGAGAGCACCGTCGGCGCGTCCGAACCGTAGGCCTCCGCGGCCCAGACGACCGCGTAGTCCAGTTCGTCCGCCTTCTTCGCCAATGCCAGGTTGGCCGCGTCGTTCCCCGCGCCCCAATAGCCCAAGTTCAGTCCGAGTCGCACGGCGTGAATGTATCCATCGGAGTGTCACTCCTCCGTTCAGGGTGTTGACAGCCGATGACCCGCACGGTGGTACTCGATCACGACACGCTCACCTGCTCCGCGACCCGCACTTGCCTTCCGGCTAGGCTCGCCCGTCGTGGAAAAGCGACAGCTCGGCCGGTCGGGACTTCGGGTCTCGCGGATGGCCCTCGGGACCATGACGTGGGGTGGCGACACCGACTCGGAGGAGGCGGCCAGCCAGCTGGTCGCGTTCGTCGACGCCGGGGGCACCCTGGTCGACACCGCCGACATCTACGGCGAGGGAGAGAGCGAACGCGTCCTCGGCGCGCTGCTCGGCGACCTGGTCCCCCGGGACGACATCGTGCTCGCCACCAAGGCCGTCGCCCGGCGCACCGACGGCCCGTTCGGTGGCGGAGCCTCGCGCGGTGCCCTGCTGAGCGCGCTCGAAGGATCGCTGCGACGGCTCGGCACCGACCACATCGACCTCTGGCAGCTGCACGCTTGGGACACCACCGTACCGGTCGACGAGACGCTCGCCGCCCTCGAATACGCCGTCACCAGCGGGAAGGTCCGCTACGTCGGCGTCTCCAACTACTCGGGCTGGCAGCTGGCGACCGCCGCGGCCCGCAGTTCGGCCGTCGCCCCACTGGTCTCGACGCAGGTCGAGTACTCGCTGCTGGAGCGCGGGGTCGATCGCGAAGTCGTCCCCGCGGCGGAGCACCACGGCATCGGGCTCCTGCCGTGGGCGCCGCTCGGCCGGGGCGTGCTCACCGGCAAGTACCGCAGCGGGACCCCCGCCGATTCGCGCGGCGCTTCGAGTGTTTTCGCGGGCTATGTCGAACATCACCGGACCGATCGCGCGGCCCGGATCGTGCAGGCGGTCGCGACGGCCGCGGACGGCCTCGGCACCTCGCCGCTGGCGGTCGCGCTGGCGTGGGTCCGCGACCGGCCCGGAGTGGTCGCGCCCGTGGTCGGAGCCCGTGACACCGGTCAGCTGACCGGTTCGCTGACGGCAGAGGAGATCACGCTCCCGCCAGCCATCCGCTCGGCGCTCGACGACGTCAGCGCGATCGAGGTCGGATACCCGGAACGCGGCCTCTGAGCCGTCTCGAATACTGGATTAGGTGACTGTTGGGTGACGCTGACGTGACGTGGTGGAGTTCCAGGAGGATGCTGGACAAGTCCGTTCGACGAGTAGCAGGTGGAGGCACCAAGGTGGGTCGGCTGTCCGCCGTTTCCCGGATCGCGATCCCGCTCGCCGGTGTCCTGGTGCTCTCGTCCTGCAGTACGGACGACACGCCGAACGACTCCTTGCAGATCGTGCAGAACCCCGTCGCGGCCACCGCGGCGGTCTCCCCTGCTGTGACGGTCAAGCCCGCGGGGTCGGTGTTCGCGGTGCCGGGCGTGAAGGCGCTGGTGACCGACGAGGCGAGCAAGACGCTGGTCGCCGCGGTTTCGGAGCCGCCGTCGCTGCGTATCTATGATCTCGCCGCCCTGGACTCCCCTAAGACGACCGTGGCCTTGCCGGGTCCCGCCGAGCGGCTCACCGTCTCCGGTTCCCAGGTGCTCGCCAGCGTCCCTGGCAAGAGCATGCTGGCGAAGGTCTCGCTGCCCGGTGGCGCGCTGGAGACGGTCCCGGTCGCGGGGCAGCCGTCGGCCGGTCTCGCCGACGGTGAAGCGACGCTGGTCTCGGTGCGGGACCGCAAGGCCGTCGAGGTGCTGTCGAAGAACGCGGGGCCGAAGACGATCACCGGCCAGATCTACAGCGCCGACGACGTGCTGAACACCGGTGACGGGGTGGTCGTGCTCGACAAGCTCCGCACCGCCCTGTTCGCCGTCGACCTCGTCGGGGGCAAGATCGGCGAGGGCCTGCGGGCGGGCGACGGCGCGGCCAACGCCGTCACCGACGATCTGGGACGCGTCTTCGTCACCGACGCGCGGGCGGGCGCGCTGCTGGCGTTCTCCACGACGCCGTTGCTGCTGCGCCAGCGCTATCCCGTGCCGGGCGGGGCGTACGGCATCGCCTACGACCGCGCCCGTGGCCTCGTCTGGGTCACGCTCACCGAACGCAACGAGGTAGTCGGTTTCGACGTCCGCGGTGGAGAACCGATCGAGAAACACCGGTTCCCCACCGTGCGGCAGCCAGATTCGGTCACCGTCGACGAGCAGGGCGGCCGTGTGGTCGTCGGCTCGGCCATCGGAGAAGGGATCCAGGTGATCACGCCATGACAGTCGTGGACGAGGCGGTGGTCGAAGGGGATTGGGAGTACCGGCGGTTGCAGCTTCCGCCCGGTGTTTCCCGGCGGGCGGCGGCGACGCAGCTGTCGATCCACGCCGAGTTCGCGGGCTGGGAACTGTCGACCGTCCGGCTCTACTCCGATGGGACCAGGAGGGTGTGGTTGCGCCGCAAGCGCACCGCCACCCCCCTGCCCGGCCTCATCACTTGAACACCCGGCCGAGCCACTCGGCCCAGAGCACGTCCTGTTCCGCGGAGTCGACGTCGCCGAACAGGTGATGCATCGCGCACATCGGCCCGGCGAAACCGCGGACGAACCTCAGAAGCGCGTCCGCGGTCCGGATCCCGACCGTCTGCGCGTTCGCGAAATAGACCTCGCCGTCCACAGTGGACACCGGGCCGGTGGACACGCGGACCCGGTCCCCCGGCCGCGGCCGCCCGGCGAGGCCGAGTTCCCGGCCGAGTGTCAGCCACGCGCTGTCCCAATCCTCGATCATCGGCCCGAACACCGTCACCGGCGCCGCTTTCCAGCCGGCGAAGGCGTTGAGGTACTCGACGAGGGTGCGGAGGAACAGCTCGCCGCCGGCGGTCATCGCCTCGAACTCGTCTTCCCAGTCGTCGCCGGGCAGGAAACCGCTCGTCACGGTCCGCAGCACGGTGCTGCCGCCGGACCGGCCCTCGATGAGGAACTCGTAGGCGACGAAGCGTCCGTCCGGGGCGGGTTCCGTGCCGTAGACCAGGCGTTCCAGCGGGTCCCACGCCGTGATCGCCGAGGTGGGTTCAAAGCCGCCGAAAGCGGTCTTCACAGTGCCGCCGACGCCGCCGTCGACCTCGTTGCGTCCCATGAACCATGACGTGATCCCCGGCCCGGTCGCGATGGCGTCCCAGACCTGTTCCGGCGTCGCGTCGATCTCGACGCGGTCGGTGATCTCGAATTCGTGGCCCATTCAGCGCTCCTCGGGCTCGGTGCGGACGCTCGGGTGGACGGCGACGACGATCCGGTGATCGCGGCCCTGTTCGGCGCCTTCGTCGTGGTATTTGCTCACCAGGTTCGTGATCGCGACGGTGAGCTCTTCGGCGAACGCGGCCCTGTCCGCGGCGGAGGAGAACCGCACCTCGCCGTCGATCGCGAAGGTCGCGACCCGTTTGCGCGCCTTGGTCGCTCCGGTGATCAGCAGGCCGACGTCGCGCACCAACCTGCCGGCGACGGCCAGCAGCCAGCGTGCGGACAGGCGGTCCGGCGACTGGGCCGGATCGGGTTGCACGGCTGAGAGCGCCGTGGGCGAGATGACGTACGACGACGCCGTCGCGCGCATCATGCGCTCGGTGACGTTGCCCTTCCGCCGTTCCTCGACCAGCTCCACGAGCCCGTGCTTCTCCAGCGCGCGAAGGTGGTAGTTCACCTTCTGTCTCGGCAGATCGACCCGCGCGGCCAGCATCGTGGCCGATGCCGGTTCGGCGAGTTCGGCGAGCAGCCGGGCCCGGACCGGATCCAGCGACACTTCGGCCGCTTCCGCGTCCTCGATCACCGCAACGGAGAACATGCCAAGAAGGTGTCACCGAAAACAGATTTTGTCAAGACAGTCTGGCTTGTCGGCGGGCCTGGTTCGCCAGCGCGAGCAGGCGGGGAATGACCTGCGGGGCCGCCTCGAGTGGGACGACGTGCCCGACGCCGGGCAGGACCACGGCCGTCCCGTTCTCCACCGCGCCCGCCAGTTCCTCGACATCCGCCGTCGGCACGAGCTTGTCCCGCTCCCCCACGATCGCCGTCACCGGCACAGCCCCGACCTGCGACAGCGCCGATTCCCGCGTGTAGGCGTCCAGTGCAGGGCGGAAGGCTGACACCGTCTGCGGCCAGTTGCCGCGGATCATCCGCACGGTCAGTTCGACGTCGGCGGGCACCGGGTCGTCGCCGAAGAGCCACCACCTCAGGCCGGCGGTCACCGCCTTGCTCGTGTGCTCCCGTACCAGGCCGATCAGTTTCGTCCCGAAGACGATCTCCAGGTCGCGGCCGAGTTTCCCGAGCGCGTTCGGCCAGATCGCGTCCGGGGTGACGCCGCCCGCCGACATCGCGAGCAACCCGATCCCGGCCGCCCTCGCCGCGAAGACGTCCGGGTGGCGCTGGGCGAGTGACAGGATCGCGAGCCCACCCATGTCATGGCCGACCAGGACCACCTTGCCGCCGGGGACCACCTTGTCCAGTACCTCGGCCAGATCGTCGGCGAGCTTCCCCATGGTCGCCGACGACGCCCGGACCTCACCGGATTCTCCGTGGCCACGCTGGTCGTAGGCCACCACGGCGAGAGGTTCCTCGGACGCCTCGGCGAGCACCGGCGCGATGGCACGCCAGCTGCGCCTGTCGAGGGCGTACCCGTGGAGGAGCACCACGGTCACCGGCGCCGTCGGATCACCCCAGCGCTCGAAGTGCAGGGGTGTCCCGTCGGCAGCCAGCAGACCGGGCATCAGGAAGAGCGGAGGAAGCGGTCGAGTACGCGCACGCCGAACTTCAGCGCGTCGACCGGGACACGCTCGTCGACCCCGTGGAACAGCGCGGAGAAGTCGAGGTCCGCGGGCAGCTGCAGCGGGGCGAAGCCGAAGTTGCGGATCCCGAGCGACTGGAACGACTTCGCGTCGGTGCCCCCGGAGAGCATGTACGGGAGTGTGCGGGCGCCCGGGTCCTCGGCGAGGACCGCGTTGGTCATCGCGTCGACCAGGGCACCGTCGAAGGTCGTCTCGACCGGCGGCAGCTCCATCCACTCCTTCTCGATGTCCGGGCCGAGGATCTCCTCCAGTTCGGCGTTGAACGCCTCGAGCCTGCCGGGAAGGATCCGGCAGTCGACCGAAGCCTCCGCGACGGACGGGATGACGTTCGACTTGTAGCCCGCGGTGAGCATCGTCGGGTTCGCCGTGTCGCGCAGGGTCGCGCCGATCATCCGGGAGATGTTGCCGAGTTTGGCAACGGAACCTTCGATGTCGTCCTCGGGGAAGTCCCAGCCGGTGATCTCGGTGACGCCGTCCAGGAACTCGCGGACGGAGTCGGTCATGACCAGCGGGAAGCGGTGGTTGCCGAGTCTGGCGACGGCCTCGGACAGCTTGGTGACGGCGTTGTCGCGGTGGATCATCGAGCCGTGACCGGCGGTGCCGCGCACCCGCAGCTTCATCCAGCGGATGCCCTTTTCGGCCGTCTCGATGAGGTACGCGCGGACGTTGTCCTTCAGCGTGATCGAGAAGCCGCCGACCTCGCTGATCGCCTCGGTGACGCCTTCGAACAGCTCGGGCCGGTTCTCGACCAGCCACTGGGCGCCGTACTTGCCGCCCGCCTCTTCGTCGGCCAGGAAGGCGAAGACGAGGTCACGCGGCGGGACGATGCCGTTGATCTTGTAGTGCCGGGCCAGCGCGAGCGCCATGCCGCACATGTCCTTCATGTCCACCGCGCCGCGGCCCCAGACGTAGTCGTCCTGGATCGCACCGGAGAACGGGTGCACCGACCACTCCGAGGCGTCGGCGGGGACGGCGTCGAGATGACCGTGGATCAGGAGCGCGCCGCGCGAGGGGTCCGCGCCCGGCAGCCGGACGATCACGTTGTGGCGGTCCTTGCCGCCGGACTCGACGTAGGTGATCTCGTAGCCCGCGTCGGTGAGCTTCTCGGCGACGTACTCCGCCGCGGCGCGTTCACCGACCAGCGTGTCGGGGTCACCCGTGTTGGTGGTGTCGATGCGGATCAGTTCACTGGTGAGGGTGACTGCCTCGTCGGCGGCTGCTTCGATCAAATTCGGTTCGGTCACCAGGCATTCCTACCATTGGCGGAGCCGTCCGACCCGCTGCCACCGCGTGGTGGACGGCGTGTGAAGACCCACTCAGGCGGCTGCCGCCGCGTCATGGGCAGGCAGCGGGTGATCGCGCGCAAGCAGACAAGCACCTTCGCCGCTGAACGATCACGGCACCGTAGCACCGCTGTGCGCGAGCTTCTGGGGCCGCTGCCCGACCTGCCAACAGACGTGGCAGTTGAGCCTGAGTCCTTGCCTGCGTTGCACCCTCGGCAAGCGGGAACGCAGCCTCCTCGGCGACCGCGCCGAGCTCGCGGCACTGCACCACGCGATCACCCTCGTCGGACGGCCCGACACTGCCATGGCCTGGCTCGCACCCCCTAACGTCAGCGCGCTACTCGCCGCACTTGGCCGGGATGACCGCCCGCTCACCCACGAGGTGCTCGACGAGCTACCCGCCAGCAAGACCCTGGCCCACCTGCGCAGTGTCCCGGCCGCCACCGGCACCCTGCTCCCCGCGGGACGAGCGCCTTGTCGTCCTGGAGCGCTGGATCGGCGACCGGGTGGCGCGCTGACCGACTGGACGGATCGAGGTCACGGCGGCGGCCCGCCTCCACCCGAAGCACTGACCGGCAAGCGGCAGTTTTGGCGCGCGGAGGTCACAACCGCACCGCATTCTGTGACACTTTGACGGGCTGTGTCCCGCTGTGACAGCGCGAGAAGGGAATCTGCTGTGTCCGGAATGCTCAACAGACGCAAGGCGCTCGCTCTCGGTGGTGGTGCCGCGCTCGGCGTCCTGGCCGCCGGTGCCGACACGGCTTCCGCCGCGACGGGATGGATCCGGCTGCCGATCGTCACCGCCAACATCGGCCGCGACAACCTCGGGGCGCGCGAGGCCGCGATCGACGCCGTCCGCAACTGTGACCCCCTGGTGCGGCCTCTGGTCGGCTGGCAGGAGATCAACGAGGGTGACACCGGTGAGCCCGCGATGATCGACCACTACTTCGGGCCCCTGTACAACAACGCGTTCCTGCGGCACAACACGTCGTTCCGGATCCCGATCTCGATCCCGCAGCCGTGGGAGGTGGCGAGCGCGAAGACCACGTATGTGCACGGCGGCATCAGCGGGGTGACCCCGCCGCGCTGGATCAACGAGGTCGTGGTGCGTCACCAGAGCTACCCGACGCTCCAGTTCGCGCTGATCAACTCGCACTACATCGCGAACGCGTACAACGGCGACCAGCGCACCGACCTGCGCGACGAGTGGAACGAGCACAAGAGAATCCACGCCAGTCGCGTGCTCGCGCACCACAACGTCGGGCGCCTGGTCTTCTGGACCGCGGATACCAACAACCCGAACTACTACAAGGCCACCAGCCTGGACGCGGAGCGCCGATGCTTCGGCACCGGGATCGACCGCATCAACTGGCTGGCGGGCAACGGCGTCGTCCAGGAGCAGTTCATCGACACCAAGACTGTGGACATGCGCGTGGACGGGCATGACGCCCGGGTCGCCGTCTTCCAAGTCCGCCTGGCCTGACGGCACGCACGGGCCGGGCGCCGCCCCGCCCGGCCCGTGCCATGGCTGAGGTTCTCGACGGGGCAGAACCCTCATCCGCGGCGAGCCGGTCTATCCGGTGTTCGCCGGATAGACCGGCCGTGCAGGAGTGCGTTGACTGTTCGCGCCTGAAGGCGGGGCTGTAGCGGTCTGAGCGTCGTGGCCGATATCGACGGTTGACGGTCGTGGCGACGTGAGGGGTTCGGTGTGATCGAGTCGGTCGAGCTGGTGGTAGCGGCGTTGGCCGCAGGTGCGGCGGTGGGGGCGCGTGAGACGGCGTCGAACGCGGTGAAGGACGCATATTCGGGGGTGAAGACGCTGGCCCTCCGCACGTTGCGCCGTAGCGATTCCGTGCCGCCCGAGGTGGTGGAGGCGGTCGAGTCCGACGCGATCACGCCGATCGAGGACGGGGCCGCGCGGCGACGCGAACTCACCGCGGCCTTGGCCGCGGCGGACGCGGGAGCGGATGACGAGCTTGTGGCGGCGGCGCTCAAGGTCCTGGAGCTGACCGATCCCGCCGGAACCCAGGAGGGAAAGTACCGGGTGCTGATGCACGGCAACAAAGGCGTGCAGGTCGGCGACCACAACACTCAGACCAACACCTTCGGCTGACACCGTCGCCGATGCCCTCGAACCCCTACGGTTCCGACGGAAAACCGGCCGCCGCGTACGAGATCCGCGGCGGCCAAGGCGTGCAGGTGGGAAACCACAATGTCCAGCACAACACCTATGCGCACCACGTCCACGTACCCGCGGTCGTCACGCCGATGGAGCAGATCGACGCACCGGCCGGTCTGATCAACCTGCCGAAACGGTCCGCGATGTTCGTCGGCCGTGGCGGGGACCTGCAGCGGCTGCGGGAGGCGATCACGGCGTCCTCGTCGGGATCGGTGGTGGTGACCGCGGTGCACGGCTTGGGCGGGGTCGGCAAAAGCACGCTGGCCGCGCACTACGCCGACACGCACCGCGCCGGCCACTCACTGGTGTGGTGGATCACCGCCGACGCCCCCACGTCCATCGAGACCGGCTTGGCGCGCCTGGCGGTCGCGCTGCAACCCGCAGTGGGAACTCTGCCGCTGGAGCAGCAGACCGAGCACGGCCTGCGCTGGCTGGCCACCCACAGCGGCTGGTTGCTGATCCTGGACAACCTTCCTGGACCGAATGACGCGGCGACGCTGCTGGCTCGCCTGCCCGGGGGCAAGGTGCTGATCACCAGCCGTCGCACCACCGGCTGGCACGACATCGCCACCACGCCGCTCTCACTCGACGTCCTGGAACCCGGTCAGGCGCACGAACTGCTCACCCGGATCCTGACCCACCACGACCCCGCCGCCGGCACCGACGGCGCGGACACCTTGTGTGCCGAACTGGGATTTCTGCCGCTGGCCATCGAGCAAGCTGGCGCCTTCATGGCCGAAACCGGTTCCACAGCTGGCGAATACCTCGACCTGCTCGGCCGGTACCCGGCCACCATGTACGGCGAAACCGCCGAGGGCGGGAACACGCAGCGGACCATGGCCCGGATCTGGCACGTCACCCTTGATCGGCTCGCCGACACTCCGTTGGCGGGCAAGGTGTTGCGAGTGCTTGCCTGGTACGCCCCCGACGACATTCCCACCACGCTGCTGAACGAGATCGATGACGAGCTCGCCGTGACCAAGGCGTTGGGACGCCTGGCCGCCTACGCCATGATCACCCTCAACGGTGCAGTGATCAGCGTGCACAGGCTCGTGCAGGCGGTCACCCGCACCCCCGACCCCGATGACCTTCATCGCAGCCCGGTCGACGTCGCACACGCACGTGACCACGCCACCAGCGCTCTGAGCCGGGCACTCCGACCGCTGAATCCCGAGGCGCCCCAAGACTGGCCAGGGCTGCGGGTCTTGGTGCCCCACGCTCAATCACTCATCGGCAACACCGCCCCTGAGGACGACACCGGCGACACCATCTTCGTCCTCGGCCAGTTGGGGCGATTTCTGGGGAATCAGGGAGCAGTGGCGATGGCGACGGGATACTTGGACCGTTGCCTCATCGACTGTGTGCGGGTGCTGGGTCCTGACCACCCCGGCACTCTGACCTCCCGCGACAATCTCGCCGGCGCCTACGAATCGGCGGGAGATCTCCGGCAGGCGATCCGGCTGTACAAGGCCGCTCTGGCCGATCGCGAACGGGTGCTGGGCCTCGACCACCCGGACACCCTGGCCTCCCGCAACAACCTCGCCTACGCCTACCGGTCGGCGGGGAATCTCGAATACGCGATCTCGCTTCATATAGCCACCCTCGCCGATCGCGAGCGAGTGCTGGGCCTCGACCACCCGGACACCCTGACCTCCCGCAACAACCTCGCCGGCGCCTACGAGATGGCGGGGAATCTCAGGAAGGCGATCCCGCTGTACAAGGCCGCTCTGGCCGATCGCGAACGGGTGCTGGGCCCCGACCACCCGGACACCCTGACCTCCCGCAACAATCTCGCCGGCGTCTACCGGTCAGCAGGTGATCCCAGGCAAGCGATCCCGCTGTGCGAAGCGACCCTCGCCGACTGTGAACGGGTCCTGGGCCCCGGCCACCCCAGGACGTTGACGTCTCGCAACAATCTCGCGGGCGCCTACGAGATGGCGGGGAATCTCAGGAAGGCGATCCCGCTGTACGAGGCCAACCTCGCCGACCGCGAGCGCCTACTGGGCCCCGACCACCCGGACACCCTGACCTCCCGCAACAACCTCGCCGCCGCTTACGAGATGGCGGGAAAACTCGGGCAGGCGATCCCGCTGTATGAAGCGACCCTCGCCGACTGTGAGCGAGTGCTGGGCCCGGACCACCCCGACACTCTGATCTCCCGCAACAACCTCGCCTACGCCTGCTGGCTGGCAGGTGACCTCGGGCGGGCGATCCCTTTGCACGAGGCCACTCTCGCCGCCCGCGAACGGGTACTCGGTCCCAGTCACCCGCACACTCTGTCCTCTCGACACAATCTCGCCGGCGCCTACGAATCGGCGGGGGATCTCCGGCAAGCGATCCCGCTGTACAAAGCCACCCTTGCCGCCTACAAGCGGATACTGGGGCCCGGCCACCCCGAAACCCGCGCCGTACGCGCCAGTCTTCGCCGCGCCCGCGGAAGGTGACACTTCGAAGAACAGCCCAGTGATTGCGCTCGCGTCCCGTCGGACCGGCGGAAGTGGCCGGGAGCGGGGCACGCTTTCGGCAACCGATCTGCTCCGTGGGCAGGGTTTGGTCCACTCGGCGTTGATCCGCGTGCCTGGGCAGGTCGCGACCCGTGGTTTCGGGCTGTCGATACTGACCAAAGTTCTTCCCCCACGCTTAGGTCCCGAGGATCTGCCGTCGGCCTTCAACGACCCCGAAGCCATGGTCGGCTGGGTATCCTTGCGTGAAACGGCTGCGACCGATACCTGCGGACGCCGATTCGCGAGACGGCCGCTCATTGGGTACGACTGGAGTTGGGCCGGGCTGGTAAGCCGATGGCAGTGTCGTCGAGCCCGCGAGCGCTATGGACGTGCCGACGGCTGTGCGTCTCGTGTTCGCCACGGAGCAGTGTGGTTTGTCGCTGCCATCCCATAGCCGCCGGAGTGGCAGCGCGTGTTCGTCGGAGGTGACGAGATCATGGTTGTCTCTTCGCCCGAGAGGATGCGCGACATGGGCTTCGGCGGGTGGACGCGGACGTGAGTTCGTCATCTCGAGGCACAGGTATGTCGACGGGCAACTCAGATCGACACGCGCGGAGATCGATGTCGCAGCCAGTGATGAACTGCCGGCCTCGATCAGCGACTGTGCTTCGTCCGGACTGGTGGATTCGCCGGCGGTGCACCTAATGGGATCTGTCACCGAACCCGATCCAAGGTCCGCTGATCCGGGTGTCTGATCTCGTGCCGATGGCGACATCCACGAGCGTACGACGACTGTGCCGACGAAGCCGAGAAATGCGACCAAGACAGCGCGAGCGCGACTTTCAGGCCGCGGCGGCGTTTCTTCGACGGCGGCTGCGCGTCGGGAAAGTGATGGGGCGGGGATGGCTGCAGGCTATGCGGAGGAAAAGAGAAGCGCGCTGCGCCTGGAGGTGGCATGAAACCCTGTTGCGGGTGCCGATTCGCGCGGCCGTAGCTTGCAGGGCTCCGCGTGCTGCTGGTCTTCTCCGGGTCGCAGCGATGGAACGAAAAGGTACTCGGCGCCGATATAAAACCCGTGGACGAGCGGCGGGAACGGCGTGAACGGGCGGCCCGGTGACAGGTAAGAAGGTCACGGCCAGCGGTCCAGGTGCCATCGCTGCCGGCGAGTCCCTCACCCATGCCAGCACGCGAGTGGGCGACGACCACTATCACGGTGTCGAGATCCTGCCGCTGTCGGTGGCCACGCTGAACTACTCGCAAGTGCTCGCCGCTGCGGGGCTCGACCGGTTCGTCGGTCGTCAGTGGTTGCTGGACACCATTGAAAAGCGGCTGAGCGGGCGAGAAGGCCGCTATGTACTCGTGGCGGCGACGGCAGGTGTCGGCAAGACGGCGTTCGCCGCATGGCTTTCCGAGCGCTGGCGGTGCCCGCGTCACTTCACCCAGGTGGTCGGCGGCGGCGACACCAGGACAGCGTTGCAGAGCCTCGCCGCCCAGCTCATCACCCGCTACGGGCTCGAAGAGGAATTCGCACCGGGAGGCCGCCTGCCCGGCTGGGCAGGCGATCCCGCCCGTTTCCCCGCGATCCTCGCTGCGGCGGCCGAGATGGCGGCGACGGCCGGGGAACCTTTGCGCATAGTCGTCGACGGCCTGGACGAAGCCACGGCCGAGCGTGCCCTAGGGCTGCCCAGCACGCTGCCGGATGGGGTGCAGATCGTCGCGACCTACCGCGAGGGCGTCCCGGTGACCCGTCTGCCCGCAGGCGAGCAAGTGTCGGTGGCCCGCTTCGCCGCCGAGGATCCCGCGAACCTCGAGGATGTCCGCCAGTTCCTGGCCGTTCGGGCGCGCACCGAGCCACTCTCCACCCGGCTCGCTGCCGCGGGCATCACCGAGTCGCAGTTCGTCGAGCGCCTGCTCGACCGGTCCGGCGGTGTCTGGGTGTACCTGCGGTACATGGTGCTGCGGCTCGAGGACGGCGAGTTCGACGTGTCCGCCCTGGACGGGTTGCCGAAGGGCCTCACCGCCTACTACCGGCGGGAAGTCACCGCGTCCTGGGACGACGCGCTCTTCCACACCCAGGACCTCGTGCTGCTGACGACCCTTGCGACCGCCGCCCAGCCCGTCACCGCCGCCCAGCTCACGCGGCTGACCAAGCTCGACCCGGGCGTAATTCGGCAGCTGTGCAACCACAGGTACCGGCCCTTCCTCGCCATCGACACCGCTGACCTCGATCGGGCGCCGAGCTACGCCATCCACCACTCGAGCCTCCGCGATTTCCTTCATGGCGACACCGACCCGGCCGATCCGGAGGCGGACCCGGTGGCGGAGGCGGATCTGCGGCAGGCCGCGCGGGAGGCGCACCACCGGTTCGCCGACCTCTACCTCGCGGAGTTCGGCGGCCTGGCCGGAGGCCTGCCTTCGCTGCAGGCGAACCGCGAACTGGCGGACGTCGACGACCGGTATCCGCTCTACCACCTGCCCATGCACCTGCACCGAGCCGGACGGCACGACGAACTGCAACAGCTGCTGACGTGCGTCGACCGGTTCCCGGCCATGACCACGGGCACACTGTGGGCCGACGTCCACGACCGCGCCGGCACACTGGACGACTACCTGGCGAGCATCGCACTGGGGCGCGCCGTCGCGGAAGAGCGGACCGACGCTCAGATCGCGGCGGGCAGGCCGGCTCGGGACATCACCCTCGAGAGCGAATACGCGATGCTGGCCGCCGTGCTGGTGGGACGCGCGAAGGCGGTGCCGACCGCGTTGCTTCCGGCGCTCGTGCGCGTGGGGATGTGGGACACGCGCCGCGCACTCGCCCACGTCAACCGGATCGCCGACCCCCAACGCCGGGCGAAGGACCTGCTCGCCATGCTGCCCCTGCTCCAGGACGCCGACGAGGCCCGCGACGCCCGGGACGAGGTCCTCGCCGCGGTGCGGGCGGTCGAAAGCGCGTGGAGCCGGGCAGACCTGCTCGCCGAGCTGTCGCGGTTCCTCACTGGCGATCAGCTGGACCACGTCCTGGATCTGATCCGGGCGGACGAGCACGAGGAGACCAAGGTGGTGATGCTGGCGCGGTCAGCGGCGACAGCGCCGTTGGACGACGCCACCCGCTCGGCGCTGGTGGACGAGGTGCTCGACCTGACCGCCGGTCTCGAGTACCACGCTTCCGAGACACAGGCGAAGGTGCTGGCACTGGTGATCGACCTGCTCGACGACGCCCAGCTCGAACGAGCCGTGGACATCGCGAGGAACGTGTACTTCTCCGACCTCCGGGCTGAGGCGTTGGCCGTGGTGAGCCGACGGCTGACCGGCGAGGCCGGTGAACGGGCGATGCGAGAAGCCGTCGAGATGGCCGGCCAGATCTACTACCTGCACCGCCGCGGACGTGTGCTCGCCGGAATGTTCGCGTTCCTCCGTGGTCCTTTGCTGGCGCAGGCATGGCAAGCCATCACCGAGATCGACCATGTCCCCTACCAGGCCGAAGCAGCCACCCTCGCCGCCGGGCATCTGAGCGGGCCATTACGCGACGAAATACTCGACCTCGTCGTCGCGGCCTACGACCAGGTATCGAGGATCGGCGAATTCAACCGGGAACCACTCGCTCTGGCCGCCACCCTCCTGACGGAGCCGGCCAAGACGCGCGAACTGACCCGCGTGCTGAACTCACTCGACCGCGAAGCCCTCACGGAAATGATCACGAGCGAAGACCAACGCCGCCACGGCGTCCGCGTGCTACGCACGATTTCCGGCCACCTGAACGCCGATCAAGTCGAGAAGCTCATCAGGACCATCGTGAGCCTCGAGTACGAACAGCACAGAACGGCACGAGCCGAAGCACTCATCAGAATGGCCGCACATCTCGGCGGCCCACGCCGCGCACACGCCGTCCACCACTCGGCCGCCGACATCGCCACCATCTCGGACCTGAGGTTCCGGGCACCACTGGGAATCGGTGTATCCGCGCACCTGACCGGTCCCGCCCGCGACCGCGCCCTGGACCAGGCGCTGGACGACATCAGCAGTTTCACGCTGCGGGACACGCGGCTGACGCTGCTGGCCGCGGTCGCGCCGCACGTGGACGCGGGACGGCTGGAACGGGTGATGACCAGCGCCGCCAACGCGGACGCCACCGGTTCGACCGCCGATCGGCTGCGTGAGTTCCGCGACCTGCTGGACGGCCCGGCCGGCATCCGTGTCCTCGACGACGGCGAAATCCGGCGCGCTATCGGAGATCCCGGCGTGCAGATGCGGGAGTCGACGCTGGCCGACATCGTCGCGCCCCTGGGAGCCGCCGCCCGGAGGGATCTGCTCAACCTGGCCGTCCAGGCCGCGATCGCCGTCGACGACGCGCGATTCTGGTCGTGGGTGGTCACCGGACTGGCGGCCCAGGACAACGCGGCCGAACTGCTGGATCGAACTGTGGAGACCGCGCGGGCGATTCGGAGTGAGCGGTCACGGGCCGGGGCCCTCGCCGCCCTCGCGCCCAGCCTGCCTCCCGCTGCCCGCGCCCCCCTGGTGGACGAGGTGCTCGACGCCGCCACGGAGCCGTCCACCGTCCTGCTGGTTCTGCCGGTGGTGCAGGAGGCCCAGCTGGGTCGTGCGGTGGAAGTCGTGAAGTCCGCGCCGAACTCCGCCGAGCGTGCCGAAGCGCTCACCGTACTGGCCGCCCGCGTGACCTCCCCCGAGATCGAAGCCCTCGCACTCGACGCCGTCGACTCGCTCACCTTCGACCACGACCGGACCACCGTGATGGTCAGGGCGATCGCGCACCTGGACCGCCACCAACGCCCTCAAGCCGCGGAGCACGCTCTGGGCCGGATCCGGGACGAAGGGAACGAGATCGTCGCGGTGAAAGCGCTGACCGTGCTGGCGGCGCACCTCAGCGCCGATCAGCTCACGGCGGCCGTCGAGCTCGCCATGGCCGTGAACGACAAGGCCGTGTTCACCGCCGTCGCACTGCGCATCGGGGCTCTCGCGTCCGAGATGACCATCGATCAGACCGCAGGCCTGCTCCGCCGGTTGTGGCGTGCCGTCCCCCGATACGAGGACCTGGTGGCGATCATCGGAGCCGCAGCACCGGCCACGCTCGCGATCGGCGGACCCGAAGCGCTGGCCCACCAGGCCACGTCCCTCACCTGAGAAACACCCGAGATCGAACCGGAGGCACCGATGAGTCCAGGCGGCCGCAAACGCGTGGTGGCGGTAGTGGCATCGGTCGTGGTGGCCGCGGCGACCGGCGTGGTGACCAACGTGCTGAGCGACAGCTGGTCACTGACATGGTGGCTCGCGCTCGGAGTCCTCGTCGTCCTCAACGTGGTGCTGCAGCTGGTCCTCAACCCGCCGGGCAGGAAGGAGCCGACGGTGGGGGCGTCCGGGGCGGGGTCGGTCGCCGTCGGAGGATCGGGTTCGGCTCCGATCACGACGAAGGTCCGCGGCACGGGGAGCACGCAGCCGCCGTCGTCCGCCGACGTCGCGGCCTCCGGGCCTGGAGCTGTCGCCGTCGGAGGCGACGCGGAGGGTGAGATCCGGACAGACGTCTCCTAGCTCCCGACGGCATACTCTGGTAGCGACCGATCTTCCGGCGGACGTGGAAGCGCACTACCGGCGTCTGGCAGCACAACGGCACTGGCCGCTGGAGACTGAAGCCGCGTTCCGGGCAAGCGTCGCGTGGTATCGGGCGTTGGACGAGGGATCCGAGCTTCGCCAGTACTACGAGTACGTGGATCATGAAGGCCTGGTCGACGAAGGAGCCCGCTGGCTGTGGGAGGCGATCGTGGTCGACCACGAGACAGTGGCCATCAAGCAAATCGAGCAGGATTCGTCCGGGGCTGTTCACCGCTACTGGTGGCGGAATATCGAGAATGACGCCGGCGGACTCACCGACCAGGCACTCGACCTCGCCGACCCCGGCCTCACACCTGTTTCCCGATCTACGTTCTATGCGCTTTGGGACAGCGGCACCGACAATTGAAGCTCAGGTGGAATACCCACGCGAAGCCCGCTTACAGCGGATCCGCCGGCAACACGACTCGGTCGAGCGCCGGATCGAAGCCGAGGACCGGATGGGCCTGGCTTCCGCCTTCCGGAGTCATGGGAACCGGCTTGCCCAGCTTCCGCCCGATCTCGGTGAGGAACCCGCACAAGGTGTCGACGCCGGTCTGCCCCTGCAACTCCCGCAGGTCGATGTCGAAGTCGATCTCCGCGGCCGCCATGAGACGGAAGATCGCGAGCATCCCTGGAACCGGCCAAACCCTCAGCTCCACCAGTTCGGCATCGACCGGGCGAAGGAGTGCCTCGGCGGCGGAGGGCAAGGGCAGCGCCATGTCGCCCCGGCGGAATTCCCGCTGCCAACCACGCGCCTCTACCAGATCGAACACCCTCTGCCAGTCTTCCGCGGACGTGCCCGGGACGAACACATCGGGAAGCGCACCCATCAGATCAGGGTCGAAGAAGCCCTCGACCTCATCCCACTGAAGATCCGACATTCGGCCATGATGCCCGATCACCGGGACAGCCACCGCCCGATTACAAAGCGTTACGGAACCACGAAACCTGAGCCAGAGCCGTATCTGACCAACGCTCCTGCCGACTGACGTCTGCGGCACGCCCGTGTCTGCGCCGCGTCAGTCCTGTGTCAGGGCCGGCGGCGATTGTTGCCGAGCCGCCTGGGACACCAGCCGGTCCCGCGCCCAGCGACAGGAGATCCGAAATGCCTGCCTTCACCACTCCGAACCCGATCACGGCCACCTTGACCACCGCGGGCGCCCGGGTGCGGGTCGTCGCGAGCGAGCGGACCGACACGGTGGTACTGGTCGAGCCCATCACCGGCTCGAATAGATCGGACCTGAAGGTCGCCGAGGGCACCAAGGTCGCCTTCTCCGGTGGTGAGCTGTCGGTCGAGACGACCAAGTCGGGTGACAAGAGCGGTTCCGTCGCCATCACGGTCGAGCTGCCCGCCGGGTCACGGCTGGTCCTGAACACGGCGTGGACGAAGGTGCGTGCCGACGGCCCGCTCGGTGACTGTGAGCTGAACGTGGCGTCGGGGCAGGTCCGGCTCGACCACATCACCGCGCTCCGGGGGAACATCGCCGCCGGCGAGGTCGAGATCGGGCACGTCGCCGGGGCCGTCGGCCTGGAAGGCGGCGCGGCCGGGCTGCGGATCGACGAGGTCGAGGGCGTCGTCCGGTACGAGGGCTCGACCGGGAAGGTATGGATCGGCCATGCGCGGTCCGACGTCGAACTCGGTGGCTCCGGCGGCGGCTTCGACATCGTCCGCGCCGACGGCGATGTCATCGCCAAGGGGGCCCACTGCCCCATCCGAGTCGGTCGGATGACACGCGGCCAGGCGGAGCTGACGAACGCCGCCGGGGGCATTGAGATCGGCATCGGCGAAGGCTCCGTCGCTCACGTGGACGCCGACAGTACCAAGGGTGCGGTGCGCAACTCCCTGCCCGCACAGGACAACCCGGACACGGACGAGAACCAGGTCAGGATCTACGCCCGCACGCGACTCGACGACATCGTCGTCCACCGCGCGACCGCCTGAGTACAGCTTCTCAAATCTGGAAAGGACCACGAAATGGCAGAAACGACGAGCGGTCTCGGTCGTGGTGACAACGTCGAGGAAGGCTGGGGAAAGGTCGCCGACGCGTTCCGCGCGAACTTCGACGGTGATCCCGGGGAAGGCGGCGCGGCGTGCAGCGTCTACGTCGGCGGCCGCCCTGTCGTCGACCTGTGGGGCGGCATGGCCGATCGCGAGGCGAACCGACTGTGGGACGAGAACACCATCGTCCAGGTCGCGTCCACGACGAAGGGCGCCACCGCGATCTGCGCGCATCTCCTGGCACAGCGCGGTGAACTGGATCTCGATGCCCCGGTCGCCCGGTATTGGCCGGAATTCGCCACTGCGGGCAAGGACCGGATCCCGGTGCGCTGGTTGCTGTCCCACCAGGCTGGTCTGCCGATCGTCGACGGACCGCTGACCTTTGACGAGGCGTGCGCCTGGGATCCGGTCATCCGTGCCCTCGAGACGCAGAAACCGTTGTGGGAGCCGGGAACCGAGCACGTATACCACAGCGTGACCTACGGGTTCCTGGTCGGCGAGGTCGTGCGCCGGATCTCCGGTAAGTCGCTCGGCAGGTTCTTCGCCGACGAGGTGGCCGCCCCACTCGGGCTGAGCGCCTGGATCGGCTTGCCGGAGGAGCAAGAGGAACGGGTGGCACAGATCGAGTTCGCCGCTCCGTTCACGGTGGAGGAGCTGCTCGCAGGGATGATCGAGCTGACCGGACTCGAAGCGGACACGGTCACCAAATGGATCGAAACCCTGTGGAGCCCGGATTCGGTCCAAGCCCGGGCCGGTGAGCTCGGCGGCGCGTTGGACCCCACGTCCGGGTATTTCACGACACGCGCCTGGCGCGCCGCGGAGTTCCCGGCCGCGAACATGCTCGCGGACGCGCGATCGGTGGCCCGGATGTATGCCGCCACGGTGAGCGAGGTCGACGGGGTCCGGCTGCTGGAGCCGTCTACGGTCGAAAGGATGACAGCCGTCCACACCGACAAGACGCCGATGCACGGGCTGCCGTCCGGACTGGACATTCCGGCTGACCGCTCCTTCTACATGTCGCTCGGGTTCCACCGATCCTGCCCGCCGATTCCGATGGTCGGCCCGGGATCGTTCGGCCACCCGGGCTCCGGCGGATCGATCGGCTTCGCGGACTCCGACGCAGGTGTCGGCTTCGGCTACGTCACGAACCTCTGGAACTTCCGGCCCGACGACCCGCGGGCGGCGAACCTGGCGAAGGCCGTCCGGTCCTGCCTCGGATGACGGAAGGGGCCGCGTCGCGGAACTCCAGGTGATTCCGCAGGACAAGCCCACCCCGCCCCGGCGTTCCCGGTGCCGGGGTGGGCGTCGTCGATCTTCTCGGTCAGTGCCATGAAGGGGCTGAAGCTGTCGCCTGGCTCACCGCGGCGCTGTGCTGCTGGCCTTCGGACCGCGCCGTTGCCGACGAGGGGCCGGATACTCGACGGGCACGCTACTCGGTCGGCGGTGTTCGTCGGCGGTCGGTAAGCCTCATCCGACACCCCGAAGCCCACGCTGGTCCTCACCCGTCCTCGCCGTGCTACAGCGGTGCGTAGGTCAGGCAGTCCGCGTCATCCTGACGATGACCGACCTCGATGGCAGGTGCCTGGCACTCCAGGTCGACGTTGTACCGACAGTCGGACATTTTGCAGGCGCCGACATGCCCGACGGCGGCTGGATCCCCGCCTTTGAAGGAGGCGTGGAAGAACGTGTCGCAGTGGGCATGCAGGGGGTCGCCGATCGTGATGGCCAGGGCATGGCAGCCGCGGTCGCGGTTGTAGGAGCACGTGTCGACCTCACACGTGGTCACCACGGGCATCTCCATGAGAATCTCCTGATGGTGTGTCGTGGCGCGGCTCGAATGCTGGTACCGGAAGCCTTCCCGGCTCGTGTCCGGTGCGTGCCACTCGAAGCCGCCGGCTGTCCTGTGGCGGCGGTGCACGGGAGCCGGCTGTGAAGGGCCTGGCTTCGGTGCTGTAGCCCGAGCGACGAACAGGGGCGTCGTCTCGGAAAATGAGCCAGCACAAAACCGATCAGCTTCCCTCGGTCGATCTCAGGTGACCAAGGCAGCTGATCCGGCTCCTCCTTGGAGAACACCAACGTGGCCATGCGCACCACCCCGCCAAGACCAGGCTAGGCAGCCAGGACGGGCCCGTCACGAGGCCACAGCAGGCGAATGCACGACACGGGCGTATTGTCGTCAAGCCTGACTGCCGGTCACTCGACCGAACGCTGATTTCCGGCCATTACCGTTGACCGCCGCTCGACGGGTCGAATTGCTCAACCGGTGCGCTCACGCGGCACGGATCTTGAGCCCGTGTTCTCGCAGTGGAGCGCGAAGGTGCCGACAACCCGCGCAAGGACCTGCGCAACCGGTCGGACTTCCGGTTCGCCTACTGGTTCTTTACCCGACTGTTCGCCCCGCTGTCCGGTGCCGGCGATGAGCGGCTCACGCCCCTCGGGGGCGGCGCCCGAATCCGAGTCATCGCCCAGGCGCGTTGCAGTCGGGCCCGGGAATACCAGGCAAGTGCCGGGTACTATGGCCTGGTACGTGTCAGTGTCGGCCGGCCGGACACGCGGATACGCGGCGCGGTCGATGCCGGAGCGGTCGGCGGTGCCGTCACCCGGCACCGCCGACCGTGTGTCAGAACACCTTGACCGAGACCGTTTTGTCGTTCATCTGGTCGCCGACGTAGGAAAGGCTGCCGGTGTAGTCGAGAGTCGGCACGCCGGAATCCGTCCAGCAGTTGGCGCGCGAGTACAGGATCCACCGGGTGTTGGACCGGACCGAAGAAATCGTGTTGACGAAGTAAGTCGGGAGGTTGTAGCACCGGCCGCCGTCGCCCGGGTCATAGATCGAAGAGCAGCAGTAGTTGGCGTTGTCGAAGAACTCGGCATAGGGGGCCGAGGTGGCGGCCTGGGCCGAAGTGGCCGGCGTGAGCGCCACCGCCGCCACTGCGGCAGCGAACGCCGCGATTCCCTTGGCGCGAGAACTCATGTCTTTCTCCTCTATTTCGTCGGAAAGGAACGATCGTGTCGAGAGCAGCCGGGAAGGTATTCCGGCCTCGACGGTATCGTCGCGCAACTGAACTCAGTGATCGACTGCGGCTGACGCCATTCGAGTGCGACTGCGCATGAGGCCACCCCATTCGAATCCAGCAGGTGGACCAGTTACCACTGGCACTGCAGATGTTATCTTCAGCTGTTCGCAGATCCACTCTGATGGCGTGCGAGTGAAAACGATCAGAATCGTTTCTCAAACCGTAGCGGGGCTAGAACTGTGTCGTAAACGTCCTTCAAACTGCATTGAAACCCCCTAGACCCTGACGACAGCCTCGGTTCAGCGTACGGATGGCGGACGACCGCCCTCTATCCGTTATCCGCCGAGTGATCTGCGTGTATCGGATTGCCGGCACGGCCCGGATCCGTCTCGCTCCGGCGGATAGGCCCGGAAAGGAAACGGACCCCGGGAATCCCGGGGTCCGTTACTGAAACGGTCGTGAGTACGCCTCAAGCCGGCGGGCTGTAGCGCCTTTCGGCGGTGTGGGACGGCACCTGTCCGTACGCCTCGCGGTAGTAAGCGGCGAACCGGCTCAGGTGGGTGAAGCCCCAGCGCGTCGCGACGTCGGCGACCGTCCCGGACGCGGAACCGTCCGCGATGCGCAGCAGGTCCTGATGCACCCGGTCCAGTCGTACGCGCCGCAGGTAGGCCGCCGGGGTGGTCCCGAAGTCGATTCGGAAGCGCTCCTGGAGAGTGCGGGGGCTGACCCGCGCCGCCGCGGCCATGTCCGCGACCGACACCGGCTCACCCGCGTGTTCCTCGCAGTACGCCATGGCCCGTCGCACGGCACGCGGCAGCGCCGGATGGGCGTACGCGGGAAGGGCGGTGAAATGGTCATGCGGCTGGAGGTCCACCAGACCGTGCACGAGGACCTGTTCGAAGTGCGCGGCGGCCAGCGGTGACCGGGCCGCGAGAGGTGACGCGGTGAACTGCGCGAAGGCTCGCGCGGTCTCCAGCCACGCGGCCACCGCCGGGTCGCCGTCCGCGAGGGCGGGGGCGAAACGCACGGCGGCGGCGGGCGGTTCACCGGTCTGCGCGGTGACGGCGTTGTCCACCACCGCCTGCGGCAGACACAGGATGAGCGTGTCCGCCCTGGCCGACAGGGACATGTCCAGGGTCATCCCGGGCCCGGCGACCGAGCACGACGCGGTGACTTCGCGGCCCGCCACCCGGACCGTACCTTCACCGGCGAGCGGGATGTGGACGTTGTGGAAGTCGGGCAGTTCGCCTGCCGCGACCTCAACCGGGACGCCCCACCCCAGCTCGTACAGCGCCAGACCCCGCCGGTGCAGGCGGCGGAAGCGGCCGGGCGACCGGTGTCCTCGGCCGACGCGCAGACGATGGGGCGAGAACTCCCCGGTCACTACCTCGTCCAGCGCCTCGACATCGTCACCCTCGAACAGTATGTGCGGCGTGCCTGCCTCCGATCCGCCCCGGCCGACGTGTCCAGCTCCCCGTTCCCGTACCGCCGCCCCGCGCGTGCGTCCCCCGTATCCGCCCTGCATCTCGTCTCCCCCGGGCTCCGGGCCGGTGGTCCGCAGGTCGCGCCCCGGCTTTCCGCCGAATTTACAGCTACAAGGAAGCACCGTCCCGTGAGATCGACGATCCGCTCCGGACCGGCCTCTCGTGCGCGGGGACGACAACGCGTCGGCCGGGACCGCCTAGGGCCTGTATCGAAGTCGGCGGGGATGGTTTGACTCGACCGACGCTCTATGGGCGGTGCTGGAGCCGTTGCCGCACATCGCCCGCATCGGTCACGTCGGCACAGCCATCACGCGCCCAAGGTCACTGTCGAAGGCGAGAAGCCGCCGAACCGGGCCGTGAAGGACGATGCGTAGCAGAGGCTGTGCAGAGCACGGTGGCAGTCGCACCGCCGCTCGGGCGGTACAGCCCTCTCGCGGAAGTGCCGCCCGGGCCACCGGCTCGTCTTCGTCGCGGGCCAGCTCGGCGTCAACCCGGACGGCACCCTCGCCGGCCCGGACGCCGAAACGCAGACGCGGCGGATCTTCGCCAACATCGAGGCCCTGCTCGCCGCGCAGGGCGTCGGGCCGCAGCACCTGGTCAAGCTCGTCACCTTGCTCGCGGGCACCGAGCATCTGGCCGGCTACCGGACGGCGACTTCCCGGCCCAGACGCTCGCTGGCGTCGCACTGGCAGGGCCGGACCACACGGCCGAAGTCGAGGCGATCGCGGCGATTCCGGCCGACTGATTCCCGGCTCTGGCTCCAGTTGACCTTGCGGGGTGACGGCGGCCTACGCCCGCCTCATGTACGGCCGCGCTCTAACGAGGCGCGTGCGGGGCCCCGCATCGCGGAACATCATCAACTGGTAGTCGAGCCGTTCGAGCCCGGTTCTCGACGGTTGGACGCTGATGTTCGGCACTTCGCCCGGATCCGCGCATCCGGCTTCCGCGGGGGCCGCCTGATGCCTTGCCGAACACGGCTATCTGCTGCCTCATGAGGAAAGCGGGTTTCCGAGGGGCTGGACTGAGGGTCTCGACCTCTCCGACACAGCAGCGGTCCGGGAGCGCAGCGGGCAGGTCAGACGCGACTTCGCGTTTCCCGGTACCTATTCACCTTGAGGCTCGATCAGACCTTTCTCTGCCTCTGCGCCGACTGCGGGCCGCAATGACGAGACGGCGTCGTTCGCGATTCCAACATCTTGCAGCGATGGGTAATTACCTGGCCCGAGAACGCCTAATAGATCACTGAAGTTGCCGTGTCGAAAGAAAGCCCACCTGCCATCTAGAACTACAGCCGACGAGACTTTGTCATTAAAGAACCTGTCGTCTGACGCGTTGAGGTTGGGTTCCGCGACGAAGACGTGCTTATGTGCTCCATGAAAACGGACATGCTCGAACAAGATGACATGAGGCATGAAGGTCTCCTGCGCTTGAATCGTAACCGTATGCACCTGTGAGGTGAATTCTTTGCCTTTTCCAAGGACTGGTTCATCATCATGATCGTACCTGCCTGCCCAGCTGGGAAGTGGCCCTTTCAATGGCCACCGCGCCACTCCTGGTGGCGGTCTCAAATGTTGAACCATCACAGATGCCTACGGCCGCCCGCCGTACCGAACCCTGCATCGCGACGGCCGCCGATCCGACAGCGGGCACAGCCGAACCCGCCCTGTGCCGAGCCTCCGAATGTCCGCACATGCCGCCGTGCGTGTCCGGCCGGGCCAGGCGGCAGGAGGGGTGGCGCGGGGCCGCGAGTGTGGATTCTTGGTCGCCGTATGGGGGCCGGTGCCCGCCGGGACGGGTCAGCAGGCACCCCTTCGGGACGTACACGGCGTCGGTGTCCTTGAATTTCTTGTAGTCGGCCGAGTCCTGCCCGGGACGTAGCCGCATCTTGTCACCACAGCCCCGTGTACAGCACCAGTTGTTGGCGATGGTGGATCCGGATAGTCAGCGATCCGCTGCTCGGTGGCGGCGCCGGCCAGGAGACGTAAAGGACCGAGTTGACCAAGGCCGGCCGGGACACCTCCAGCCGACCGGATGCGAGAAGGTGCTGGGCGACGGCGCCGCCGATGTCATGACCTGCCACGGCGATCGGCCCGGAGATCTTCAGCGCGGAGGCGCATCGCGCCGCCCAGTCCGCGAGTGCCGGGACCGTGGCCGTTTCCGGCGTGAGCTCGCCTCCCGAGCGCCCCAGCCCGGGAAAACCCACCGCGAGGGGGCGCAGCCCTGCCTCGCGATGCGGCCGAGCACCGGCAGCGACACCCGGCCCCGATACGTTCCGTTCAGGAGCGACACAGCAGGCCCTCCGCCGCGTGTCGGAAAAGACATCAACGGGTGCATTCCCGCCATGAACCGTCATCGAGTGATGGCCCTGCGTCCGCCGAAGGATCGCCTACCCGCCGGGAAGAAGTTTGCCGGGTACAGACCCGCATCTTGGCGCTCGGCACGCGATGGACGGCCGGGCCCATCACGGGACCC